>NZ_WYCT01000018.1 GCF_011008945.1 Streptomyces harenosi | reverse complement strand
CCCCGCGTACGCCTCCCACCCCCGGCACCGGAGGCACCCAGCAGTGACACAGGTCACATAAAAATTGTGTGAGTGTACGGACAACCCTTCCTCGGCCTCGTTGATCAAACCTGCTGAATCGAGAGCCACGCCCGTGCTCCACACGCGCGGCGGCCTTCCTCAGACTCGTACTGCGCCGCCGCAGTGCGCCCGACTTTCCGAGGTCTTCATGAAGCTTCGCCGCGCCATGGCAGCAGCGGCCGCGACGGCAGTCATAGCGCCGGTGGCGCTCCTCGCCGCGCCGGCCGCGTACGCCGAGGGCCCGTCCGACGCCTCGCCGAGCGCCACCGCGAGCGAGTCGTCGACGCCGACCGGCGACCCCAGCACGTCTCCGGCTCCCTCCGGATCGGCCGGCGACAGCACGTCCACCCCGAGCCAGTCCCCCTCCTCCCCGGCCCCGTCGACGTCGGCCCCGTCGGCGTCGGCGAGCGAGACCGCGCCCGAGCCGAGCGGCTCGGCCACGCCGACCACCCCGGCGCCGACCACCTCCGCGCCCGAGGAGTCCGAGAGCCCCGATGTCCCCGAGTGCAAGGACTCCAAGGTCGACGTCGACATCAAGGGCCTGCCCGGCAAGATCGCCGCGGGCAGCGGCTGGCACAAGTTCTCGCTGAACGTCGTCAACAACTCCGACGCCACCCTGCGGGACCTCAGCTACCTCGCCGGCGCCTCCTCGGACAAGGACGGCGAAGACCTGTTCACCACCGACCGGGTCCAGCTCCAGGCGTGGGACCCCGAGGCCGAGGTCTGGCAGGACCTCAACGTGGTCGGCTACGCGATCGGCTACGTCGGCCACACCCCCGAGCTGGAGGCCGGCTACGAGGTCGACATCCCGCTGCGCATCAACGTGACGTCCAAGGCCCCGGTGGGCGCCGGCTTCTCGCTCGGCGCGACCATCTACGGCGACTCCGACGGCGCGTGCACCGGCTACGGTGACGTCTCCTACGAGTTCCAGATCGTGGCCGCGGGCACGGACACCGAGGGCACCAGGCCGGCCGAGGGCGGCAGGGCACCCGTCGCGGACAGCAAGACGAAGCCCGCCGTCACCACCAGCCCCCAGGTCACCGGCACCCTCGCCGCGACCGGCTCCAGCTCCGCCCTGCCCGTGATCGGTCTCGTCGGCGGCGTCGCCGTCGTCGCCGGTGCCGGTGCCGTGTTCGCGGTCCGGCGACGCAAGGCCGGGGCCGGGGCGTAACCACCCGTATTCCGTACCGGCCGGGCCCGGCGCACGGCGGACGGCGGGCTTGCGCGCGAAGCCCGTCACCCCGTGACCACGGAACTCGTGGCCGGTCCGGCCGCCAGACGTGACCGGCCCGACCACGAGGCTCGTCGCAAACCCGGAGGACCTGCGCTCGGAGGGGGGCGCAGGTCCTTCGTCATGTCCGGGGCGGCGGAGGGCCGCCTACTGCTTCGGCGGCACCGCCGGCATCCCCAGGAACGGCAGCCGCAGCGCGCCGAACGCGTCCGCCGGGACCGCCGGGTACTTCGGCTGAACCGGGTTCAGCCGCTCGTACGCCGCGCCCTGCGCCGGGCGGGGGTCGGGCTCCCCCTTGTTGGGCCAGTACGACATCGCCCGCTCCGCCTGGGCCGTGATGGTCAGCGACGGGTTCACGCCCAGGTTGGCCGAGACGGCCGCGCCGTCCACGACCGAGATGCCGGGGTGGCCGTACAGGCGGTGGTAGGGGTCGATCACGCCGGTCTCGGGGGAGGCGCCGATCGGGCAGCCCCCGAGGAAGTGCGCGGTCAGCGGGGTGCCCATCAGCTCACCGACGTTGGAGCCGGCGAAGCCGTTGATCTCCGCGGCGAGGGCGCGGGCCCCCTCGGTGGCGGCCCTGATCTGCTTCGGGTTGGGCGAGCCGTGGCCCTGCCGGGCGGTGAGCAGTCCCTTGCCGACGCCCGCCGGTTTCAGATACGTCGTCAGGGAGTTGTCCAGCGACTGCATCACCAGGCCGATGATGGTCCGCTCGGACCAGCGGCGGTTGGACAGGGAGCGCAGGACCTGCACCGGGTGCCTGGCCGCGTGGGCCAGGAAGCCCAGGACGCGGGAGGTGCCCCTGCCGTCCGCGGCGTACGGCACCTGGAGGATGGACAGGCTGCCCATCGAGTTGGAGCCCTTGCCGTAGCGGACGGGCTCGATGTGGGTGCTGGCGTCCGGGTGGATGGAGGACGTGATGGCGACGCCGCGCGTGAAGTCGACCTTCGGCTGCCCGGTGACCTTGCGGTAGCGCCGGTCGTCGGTCTGGGCGCCGACCAGGGCCTCGGAGTTGGTGCGGGTCAGCTCGCCCAGCCGGCCGGAGATGTGCGGCAGCCGGCCGGTGGCCTTCATCCGGTGCAGCAGGGTCTGGGTGCCGTAGGTACCGGCGGCGAGGACGACCCGGCGGGCCCGGAAGACGCGGCCCCCGCCCTTCCTCCCGCGGTCGGTGGGGAGCGTGGTGACCGCGTAGCCGCCGCGGGAGTCGTCCGTGACGGACACGACCGTCGTCATGGGGTGCACGACCGCGCCCGCCTTCTCGGCGAGGTACAGGTAGTTCTCGTTGAGGGTGTTCTTCGCGCCGTGCCGGCAGCCGGTCATGCACGAGCCGCACTCGCTGCACGCCCGGCGGGCCGGGCCCGCACCGCCGAAGTAGGGGTCCGGCACCCGCTGTCCCGGCGCGGCGGTCACCGTGCCGTCGGCGTCCTTGCCGTCGCCGAAGAAGACGCCCACCGGTGCCATGTGGAAGGTGTCGCCGACGCCCATGCGCTCGGCGGCGGCCTTCAGATGGACGTCGGACGGCGTCATCGTCGGGTTGAGCCGGACCCCGAGCATGCGGCGCGCCTGGTCGTAGTACGGCTTCAGCTCCTGCGCCCAGTCGGTGATGTCCCGCCACTGGGGGTCCTCGAAGAACGCCTTCGGCGGCACGTAGAGGGTGTTGGCGTAGTTGAGGGAACCGCCGCCGACCCCGGCTCCGGCCAGGACCATGACGTTTCCGAGCAGGTGGATGCGCTGGAGGCCGTACATGCCCAGCCGGGGGGCCCACAGGTAGTTCTTCAGGTCCCAGGAGGTCTTCGGCAGGGTGGCGGGGGTGAAGCGGCGGCCCGCCTCCAGCACACCGACGCGGTAGCCCTTCTCGGTGAGGCGGAGCGCCGAGACGGAACCGCCGAAGCCGGAGCCGACGACGATGACGTCGTAGTCGTACCCGTCGTCCGCCCCGTGGCCGCCCCGGTGGTCGTCCCGGTCGCCGTCGCGGTGGCCGCCCCGGTGGTCGTCCCGGCCGCCGTCGCGGTGCTCGTCCCGGTCGCCGTCGCGGTGGCCGCTCCGGTCGTCGTCCCGGTGGGGGCCGGGGCTCTCCTGCGAGTTCTCCTGTGACACGTGCTCTCCTCGTCGAGAACGGGTGCGGGGCCGGAGGCTAGCGGAAACGGAACGCCTTCATCAGGCGCAGGCTCCGGCTCATGAACGCCGCGTACTTCTCGTCGTCCATGCCGAGCGAGGGCGCCATCGGCAGCAGGCGCTGCCGGGCGATCGTCTGGGCCTCGGTGTACTTGAGGATCCCCTCGGAGCCGTGGCGGCGGCCGAGTCCGGAGTCCTTCATACCGCCCATGGGTGACTGGACGCTGCCGTACGCGGGCGCGTAGCCCTCGTTGATGTTGACGGTGCCGGTGCGCAGCCGGGCGGCGATCTCCCGGCCGCGGCGGGCGTTCGTGGTCCACACCGAGGAGTTCAGTCCGTACGGCGTGGAGTTGGCGTGCTCGACCGCCTCCTCCTCGGTGGTGAAGCGGTAGACCGACACGACCGGTCCGAAGGTCTCCTCGGTGCACACGGCCATGGGCCGCGCCACGCCGTCGAGGATGGTCGGCTCGTAGAAGTACGGGCCGATGTCCGGGCGGGCGACCCCGCCGGCCAGGACCCTCGCGCCCTTGGCCACGGCGTCCGCCACGTGCCGCTCGACCGCCTCCAGCTGGCGGGCCCCGGCCAGCGAGCCCATGTCGGCGCCGTAGGCCAGCGCACCGCCCAGCCGCATCGCCCGGGTGCGCGCGGCGAAGCGCTCCAGGAAGGCGTCCGCGACCGACGCGTGGACGTACAGCCGCTCGATGGAGATGCACAACTGGCCCGCGGAGGAGAAGCAGGCGCGGACGGCGCCCGCCGCCGCCTTCTCCACGTCGGCGTCCTCCAGCACCAGCATGGCGTTCTTGCCGCCGAGTTCGAGGGAGACGCCGACCAGGCGGGCGGCCGCGCCCTGGGCGACCTCGCGGCCGGTGCGGGTGGAGCCGGTGAACGACACGTAGTCGGCGTGGCGCACCACCTCCGGGCCGATCACCGGGCCCTCGCCGAGGACGACCTGGAAGACGTCGGCGGGCAGGCCGGCCTCGATGAGCAGGTCGCGGGCCCACAGCGCGGTCAGGCAGGTCTCGGTGTCCGGCTTCATCACCACCGCGTTGCCCGCGACGAAGGCCGGCAGCGCGTCGCCGACGGACAGCTCCAGGGGGTAGTTCCAGGGCGCGATCTGGCCGACCACCCCGCGCGGGTGGCGCACCTCGGTGACCTGCGTCAGCACCGGTACGGCACCCGTGTGCCGCCGTTCCCTCAGGTAGGCGGCGGCCCGGCGGCCGTAGTGCCGGGCGGCCACCGCGACGGCCTGCACCTCCTCGTGGGCGTGCAGGCGGGCCTTGCCCGTCTCCACCTGGATCAGGTCGAGCACCTCGGCCTGGCGTTCCAGCACCAGGTCGTGGAAGCGCAGCAGCACCGCCGCGCGCCGGCGCACGGGCGTGCGCGCCCAGACCTGCTGAGCGGCGCGGGCCAGTTCGTACGCCCTGGCCACGTCCTCGGGCGTCGATTCCGGCAGGTCGGCCAGCTTCTCCCCGGTGAGCGGGGTGTGGTTGGCGGTGCGCCCGGAGCCGGCCACGCCCTTGGTGAGCTGGGCGACCAGCTCCGGGGTGACCACGTCGGCGGCGGTGCGGGCGCCCGCCGGGGCGGGGGCGAGGGGATTGGTGCCGGTCTTCTGCGGGGCCTGCGCGTCCGTCATGAGCCGCAGGGTATGCGGCGCCGAACGGTTTGTGTACCCGTCGGTAACGGGGATTCACGCAGCGCTCACACCCTGCCAGCGTTCGCTGGCAACAAACGCGCTGATCAGGGCGTTGACGGTCCCTTCCGGGCAGGTGGCCCGGAAGGGGCGCGCGCCTAGGTCGGTCCCGCCCCCTGGGACACGGTCACCGTGACCGTCGACACGGGGCCGCCCGGCTCCGGGGCCGAGGGCCGCCCCGCGGAACGGTCCGCGGACGGCTCCGGGGAGGGCTCCGCGGGCGGGGAGGCCGGCGGGGGCGCCGAACCGGGCGGCGGGGTCCGCGGCGCCGGGCTCGCCGGTGCGCCGTCCCCGCCGCCGTCCCGGTCGGTGATCAGCGCCACCGCCGAGATGCCCGCGCCCGCGGTCGCGGCCGCGAGCAGAGCCGCCAGCAGCACGGTCCGTGTGGAGCGGCGCGGGTCGGTGGTGCCGGCGGGCGGGAACGTCCGGCCCGTCTCCAGGTAGGCCCGCAGCATCGCCTCCGCCCGGGCCGCGTCCAGCCGCCGGTCCGGGTCGCGTTCGAGCAGGCCCCGGATGACGGGGAGGAGGGGGCCGGCCTGGGCCGGCGGCCGGATCTCCTCGGAGACGACGGCGTGCAGGATGCCGCCCAGCGAGTCGCGGTGGAACGGCGACTCGCCGCTGAGCACCGCGCACAGCAGCGCGCCCAGCGACCACAGGTCGGACTCGGGCCCGGTCCGGGAGCCGGCCATCCGCTCGGGCGCGGTGTACTCGGGGGAGCCGACGAGCGTGCCGCTCTCGGTGAGCGTGCTGGTGCCCGCGACGTGGGCGACGCCGAAGTCGGTGAGGACGACCCGGCCGTCCTCGGCGACCAGCACGTTGGAGGGCTTCACGTCACGGTGGAGCACGCCCGCCGCGTGCGCGGTGCGCAGCGCGCCGAGCAGGGCGACACCGATGCGGGCCGCCTCCCGCGCGTCGACCGGCCCGCGCCCGGCGACCCGGTCGGCGAGCGAGCCGCCGTCGACCAGCTCCATGACGATGTAGGGCCGTTCGTCGTGCTCGACGACGTCGTGCACGACGATGACGTTGGGATGGCGCAACTGGGCGACCGCGCGGGCCTCGCGCAGGGTGCGGTCGCGCCGCCGTCTGGCCTGGGCCGCGGAGAGGCTGTCGTCGGAGGGGAGCTCCTTGACGGCCACCTGCCGCCCGAGCAACTGGTCGGTGGCGCGCCATACGACACCCATGCCGCCGCGGCCGAGCCGGTCCTGAAGCCGGTAGCGGCCCGCGATGACACGCCCGGTCTCCCCCTCGGTCACCATGCGGCCATGATGCCCCACCGGAGGCGACGGCTCCGGGAGGCCGGAGCGCGGGTGGCCGACAAACGACGGCCGCCGGGCGGGCGCCGGGCCGCACGGCGGCCCCGGCCGGTCAGCCGGTCCTCTCCTGCCACCCCTGGAGGACGGCCCGGAACTGCCGCCGCGTGGTCTCCCAGTCCTCGGCGGGCCCGGACATGTAGAGGGCGTACTCGACGCCGTCCCGGGACATGTACGTCTCCTCGACGGCGCGGCGCGGCCCGGGGAAGGAGGTGTCCTTGGCCAGGGCGGTCCAGGTGTACTCCCAGCGGGAGCTGCTGCGATCGCGGTACAGGCCCTTCTCCAGGGTGACGCGGCGGTAGTCGGCCAGCCGCTGGAGCTGCTGCTCCAGGTCGAGCTGGTGGGCGTAGGGGTCGTTGAAGTCGGGCGAGGTGTCGACGGCCACGCGCAGGAAGTGCTCGCCGCCGTCGGGGGTGTAGTCGACCTGCGTCAGACCGCCTTCGCTCATGAACTCCTCGCGCTTCCAGCCCGCGGGCAGGTAGAGGCTGAAACCCACCGGGTCCTCACGCCGGGTCCAGCCGGCCGGAACGGCTCCCCCCGGTTCGGGGTCACCGGTCGTGGCCAGGGTGTCCCGGGAGGCGGACACGCCGTCGCCCGGCTGCCGGCCGGCGTCCCACTGGTGCAGCAGCACGGCCGTGCCGCCCCCGGCGAGCGCGGCGAGCAGGGCCAGCGCGGCGAGGGTGCGGCGGCGGCGCCGGGGCCTGAGCGCGGTGGCGGCCGCCGGGTGCGCGGGCATCGCGGTGGGCCCGACCGCCGTGGTGTACGGCGTGGCGGCGGTCCCGGCCGCCGTGGTGTACGGCGTGGCGGTGGTCCCGGCCGCCGTGGTGTACGGGGTGGCGGTGGTCCCGGCCGCCGTCACCGGCCCCGGGAGCCCGGCCGCACCGGCGTGCCCGTCCCCGTGGACCGCCTCGCCGGCCCCGGCCGCCCGGGCGTCGCGGGCGTACGGCCGCCCGCCGCCGGGACCGTACCGCGCCGTCGCCACATACGCCTGCGCGGCGCTCGGCCGCCGTCCCTCCGCCGCCTCGGCCAGCATCTGCTCCGCCGCGGCGCTGCCCGGCCGCAGCTCCGGGTCCTTGCGCAGCAGGGCGCCGATGACGGGCTCCAGCGGGCCGGCGTGGCGCGGCGGCTCGGGTTCCTCCTGGACCACCGCCTGCATGGTGGACAGCGGCGAGGTGCGGCGGAACGGCGATCTGCCCTCCACCGCCGTGTACAGCGTCGCGCCGAGCGCCCACAGATCGGAAGCGGGCCCGGGATCGTGGCCGCGGATCCGCTCGGGCGCCAGGTAGTCGACCGAGCCGACGACCTCTCCGGTCCGGGTGATCGTGCTGTCGCCCTCGATCTGCGCGATGCCGAAGTCGGTGAGCAGGACGCGCCCGTCGTGGCCGAGGAGGACGTTGCCGGGCTTGATGTCGCGGTGCAGGACCCCGGCGGTGTGCGCGGCGCGCAGGGCGCGCAGCACCCACAGGCCGACCCGGGCCGCCTCCCGCGGCTCCACGCGCCCCTCCTCCTTGACCGCGTCGGCCAGCGAGCGGCCCTCGACCAGCTCCATCACGATCCATGGCCGGCCGTCGTGTTCGAGCACGTCGTGCACGGTGACGACGGCGGAGTGGTTGATCCGCGCGGCGGCGCGCGCCTCGGCCCGGGTGCGGGCCAGCAGCACCGCCCGGTCGCTGTCGGACACGTAGAGGGCGGCGGTCAGCTCCTTGATCGCCACGGTCCGGTGCAGCACCTCGTCATGGGCGCGCCATACCCGGCCCATGCCGCCGCTGCCGATGGAGTCGCCGAGCCGGTAGCGGCCCGCAAGAAGCCGGCCCTGCATCTGATTCACGTTGCCCCGCAATGGTTTTGACAGGGTCAGCGTAAGGACCGGCTCCCGTGCGGGGAACCGGTGGGGTGCCCCCGGGACAGCACTGTGACGGTTGTCGCTTCCCGGGCCGGGAGTGAACCCCGGTGGCTCCCGCGTCCTCTGAGCCGCCGTCAGCGCGGGTCAGCCGGTGGGCGTGTAGGTCGCCGACGCCTGCTCGAACACCCGGGTCACCTCGTCCCGCTCGGCCTCCGGGCCGCGCACCTGCACCACGTGGTACCGGCCGTCGATCAGCATGGCCAGATTGCGCACGTACAGCTCGCGTCCCCGGGGGTCGGTCCAGGTGAACTGCCCCTCGGCCATGGTGCGGCCGCCGACCTCGATGCTCTTCAGACCGGTGGAGGTGGCCCAGGACGAGTCGCGGTAGGGCTGCAACTCGCGTTCGCTGTCGCGCTGGTAGGCCATCGGATCGGTGCCGTAGTCCCGGGCGCTGTCCCGGCCCGGCACGACGATCAGCTCGAAGTCGCCGCGGGAGTAGACGACCTGGCCGCGGCCGTTGGCGGGCACGCGGTTCCAGCCGTCCGCGACGGCGACGCGGAAGCCCTCGGCGTCCTTGCGCAGGGTGAAGCCCTCGGCGGTCCTGGGGTCGGTGCTCTGCGGCTCGGTGGACGCCGCCGACTCGGTGGGCGCCCCCTCGCCCGTGGAGGTCTTCTGGTCGGGCCGGGGGTCGCTGCCGGTGCCCGTGGCCGGCGGCGGCGCCTGGCTCACCCCGCCCACCGCGCCGGTACGGTCCGCCGGGGCGGCGCCGTCCGTCCCGGCCTTCGGCAGGAAGAGCACGGCGTAGGTGATGGCCGCGGCCATGCCGAGCAGGACCAGCCCGAGCAGCAGGCGGCCCAGGCTGCCCGGGGAGCGCGTCTCCTGCCGGGCCCGCTTGTGGCGCCCGTGGTGCGCGGGCAGCCCGGCCCGCCGCCTGCGCACCAGCTCGCCCCGGCGGCGTACGACGGGCAGCCGGCCGGTGTCGGCAGGCGGTGCGGCGACGACGTGCAGTCCGGCGTCCGGCTCGGGCGCGGAGCGCACCAGGGAGCGCAGCCAGCCGCTCAGCTCCTCGAAGTCGATGCGCTCGGTCGGGTCCTGGCGCAGCAGCGACTCCACGACCGGCCTGAGCGGCCCGCACTCCTCGGCGAACGCGGGCGGCTCCGCGCACACCATCTGCACCAGCTCGGCGGTGGACTCCTCCGGGTAGGGCGCGTGCCCCTGCACGGCCCGGAACAGGAGGGCGCCCAGCGCCCACAGATCGGTGGCGGGGCCGATGGGCGGCGCCAGCCGCCAGTTCTCGTGCACGGGACCGGCCTGCTCGGGGGCCCAGCGCTCGGTCACCGGGCCGACCACCGCCATCCGCGTCTGCCGGGCCCGCTCGGCGGCGAGCGCGGTGGCCGGGCCGCGGCGTCCGGGGGCGGCCGGTTCGTCCCAGCCGCCGGAGGGCGGGGCGGGACGGCCGGCCGGGTCCGGTCCGCCGGCCGGGGTGCGGGGGGCGGCGCCGTGCCAGGAGTCCGTCCCGACGCCGTAGGGGTCGGCGATCCGGCCCGGCACGGGGTCGTTCTCGGGGGCCGGACGGGCGCCGGGCACCGGGCGGGCCGCCTCGCCGTCGTACGGCCCGGGCGCCGGGCGGGCGCCGGGCAGGGCGGCCCGGCCGTCGCGCGCCTCCTGGACGCGGGCCGCGGCCCGCGCTCCCTCGCGGTACGCGGCGATCGCCCCGGCGCGCGCCGCGCGGACGTCCCCGCTGGTGCCGGGGGCGCCGGGCGCCCGCCCCGGTGCGGGGAGCTGCCCGGGTCCGGGCGTCCGCCCGGCGGGCAGTCCGCGGGGCGGCTCGGCCGCGAGGGCCGCGCTCCCCTCGGCGGACCGCGCCCGGATGGCGGCCCGGCGGGCGGCCTCCGGGTCGGCGAAAGCGTCCGGGGCGAGCACGTCCGGAGCGAGCACGTCCGGGGCGGCCGGACCGTCGGGCGCGCCGAAGCCGTGGCCGCCCGCGCCGTCGTCACCGCCCGGCAGCTCCTGCGGCCCGGGGACCGGGTCGTACCCGCACAGGGCCTCCTCCGCCGCGCCGACCGCGAGGCCGGTCAGCATGACCCGTCCGTCGTCGCAGACGAGCACCGTACGGGCGGTGAGGTTGCGGTGCACCCAGCCGTGGCCGTGCAGGACCCGCAGCGCCATGAGGACGTCGGAGGCGACCTCGGCGGCCCGGTACGGGCTCAGCTGCTCCTCGGCGAGCAGGGCCGCCAGCGGCCGGGCGGCGACGAACTCGCTGACGACCCACAGGGAGCCGTCCTCGGCGAACACGTCGAAGACCTGGTCGAGCCGCGGGTGGTCGGGGATGCGCGCGGCGGCCTGGGCGGCCTCGATGGCGTGCCGCACCAGCGGGTCGGCGGGCCGGCGCGTGCCGCCCCGGCCCAGGGGCGGCCGCCCGCCGGGGCGCGCTGCCCCGTCCCGGGCGGTGAATCCCTCGGGCAGGCCCTCCGCGTCGAGCACCTCCGCCTCGACGACCTCGGGCAACGGCACCTGCCGGATGAGGACTTCCTGCCCGCTGTAGGTGTCGAAGGCGCGGGTCTCGGTGAATTCGTACGCATCCGCGGGCGGCAGCGGCAGGCGGTAGCGGTCGGCGAGCACCCGGCCCGCGTAGTCGTCCACGTTGCCTCCCCCGGCAGCCCGGTCGGTCGATTCCGTTCGCCCCGCGTCCCGTTCCCGCTGCGCACGGTCCGCAGTCCTTCACGATACGTGCCGCAGGCAACCCGCAAAGAGGGGATGCCGGATATCAGATCGGTGAACCCGGAAGTCCCCGGCTCACGCCTTGGGCCGGAAGGTGCGCGTCAGCGTGCGCCAGGTGTCCTTGCGCAGGTCGCTGTCCCAGTCGGCGGCCCTGGCCGTGTACATCAGCCCGTAGCCCTGGTGGTCGTTGACGACGAAGCCCCGGTCGACCGACCGGTACGTGGTCCCGCCCTGGACGTAGGTGAACTCCCAGTCGGCGGTGTTCCAGTCGCGGTAGTCGACCTTCTCGATGCGGATCCTCTGGTACTGGGAGCGCACCATGGAGCGCTCCTGGTTCTTCCAGTCGGCCACCGGGTCGTCCTTCGGCGTGGAGGTCCAGCCGATGAGCAGCTTCTGCCCGCGGGGGCCGGTGAACCGGTCCCCGGCGGCGTCGCTGGAGCGGTAGGACCAGCCCTCGGGCAGGCCGATCGTGTAGCCCTGCCTGCCCCGGTGGGTGGCCGCGGCGCCGTCGCCGGCGGAGTCCTTCTCCTCGTCCGGGCCGGCGGAGGTGGCCGTGGCCGCTCCGGTGCCCGGGGCGGCGCCGCCCGGCTTCGACGTCGAGGTCGCCGACTCCCCGGCCGCGCCGTCGGTGTGGGCGCCGCCGCCGTCCTGGCCGGTGTCGCCGCTGGAGGTGGCGCTCGCGAGGGCCGTGCCGCCCGTGCCGCTCCCGGCGCCCTGCGTGCCCTCGTCGTCGCCGCCGAGCGTGAGGGCCAGGACGGCACCGACGACGGCGAGCACCACGACGACCGCGATGATCACCAGCGTCCGCCGCGGCACCACGTCGGTCAGCGACGCCTTGGGCACGGGCCGGGGCGGCAGGTCCGGCGGGGACATCACCGGCCATCCCGAACCGGCGCGGCCGCCTGCGCCGGCGGCCGCGCCGGCGGCAGGCGCCGCGGTGCGGGCGCCCCGGGCACCGGCCGCCGCCGGGGTGGCGGCGGTACCGGCCGGACCGGCACCGGCCCCGCGCGTCCCGGCGGTCCCGGAGGCCGCCGCGCCGGACGCCCCCGCCGCGACGGCGGCCTTGCGCACCGAGCGCAGCGCCCCGCGCAGCCGCTCCCCGGGCTCCTCGCCCCGCCTGCCCCCGGTGTCGGCACCGGTCCCGCCGGCGCCCCGCCCCGGCTGCACCGGCAGCGGGACCACCTTCGTGGCGTCCGCCGGCTCCGGCTGGGCCCCGCGCGGGCCCGGCCCGTGGACGACCGCGTTCAGCAGGGCGCGGGCCCCGGCGTCGTCCAGGCGCTGGGCGGGGTCCTTGGTGAGCAGACCGTAGATGACGTCGCGCAGCGGCCCGGCGTTCTTCGGCTCCTCCAGCGGCTCGGTCATCACCGCGGTGAGCGTCGCGATCGCCGACCCCTTGTCGTACGGCGGCACCCCCTCCACCGCCGCGTACAGCAGGCCGCCGAGCGACCACAGGTCGGCCGCCGGGCCCGGCTTGTGCCCGCGCGCCCGCTCGGGGGAGATGTAGGAGGGCGCGCCGACGAGCATGCCGGTGGAGGTGATGGACGGGTCGCCCTCGACCTGGGCGATGCCGAAGTCGGTGAGCACGACCCGGCCGTCCTCGGCGATGAGCACGTTCGACGGCTTCACGTCGCGGTGCAGGATGCCCTCGCGGTGCGCGGAGCGCAGCACGTCGAGGACGGCGAGGCCGACCTCCGCCGCGCGCCTGGGCTCCAGCACGCCGTCCTCGCGGATCACCTCGGCCAGGGACTTGCCCTCGACCAGTTCCATGACGATCCAGGGCCGGTCGTCCTCCTGGACCACGTCGAAGACCGTCACGGCGCTGTTGTTGCGGATCCGCGCGATCGCCTTGGCCTCGCGCAGCGTGCGCGTGATCAGGCGGCGCTTCTCCTCCTCGTCGATGTTCGACGGGAACCGCAGCTCCTTGACGGCGACCGTGCGCCCCAGGGTCTCGTCCTCGGCCCGCCACACCGTGCCCATGCCGCCGCGGCCGAGCACGTCTCCCAGCCGGTACCGCCCGGCGAGGAGACGTGCGCTCTTGTCCTGACGGGGTGTCCCCGCCCGCTCCGCCTCCGACATGCGTCCCCTCATGCAACCCGCCCTGACAGAGCCTTTATTGTCTCTCACCCGACAAGTGCTCGACGCCCAGGGTCTCCCCTGACGGCGTGCCAGGCCCCGGTCGCCGCGCCCGCCGTGGAGCGACGGGTTCCGCCGGGTCGCGCGGCGGCGGTGCCCCGGCGGTCCCGCCGCGCCCGGGCCGGGCGGGGGCGCGCCCGGTGCGCGGCGGCGCCTGGCACGGGGCGGCGCTGAACCGGCGTCAGGTCCCGCGCCCGCCCGGCCTACAGCGGCACGATGTCCGGCGCCCCGAGCCGTGCCGCGTCCGCCGTCAGGTCGTCCGGCTGGAGCTGCGACTCCCGCTCGGCCTCCACCCGCTTCTCGTAGTGCTCGACCTCCCGTTCGATCTGGCCCTCGTCCCAGCCCAGCACCGGCGCCATCAGCTCGGCGGCCTCGCGGGCACTGCGGGTGCCCCGGTCGAAGGTCTCGATGGAGATGCGGGTGCGGCGGGTCAGCACGTCGTCCAGGTGGCGGGCGCCCTCGTGCGAGGCGGCGTAGACGATCTCGGCGCGCAGATAGTCGTCGGCGCAGTGGAGCGGTGCGCCCAGGGAGGGGTCGGCGGCGATGAGGGCCAGCACCTCCTCGGCCATCGAGCCGTAGCGGTTCAGCAGGTGCTCCACGCGCACGACGTGCAGCCCGGCGCGGGCGGCGATGCGCGCGCGGGCGTTCCACATGGCCCGGTAGCCCTCGGCGCCGAGCAGCGGGACGTCCTCGGTGACGCAGTCGGCGACCCGCAGGTCCAGCCCGTGCACCGCCTCGTCCACGGCGTCCTTGGCCATCACCCGGTACGTCGTGTACTTGCCGCCCGCGATGACGACCAGCCCCGGCACGGGGTGGGCCACGGTGTGCTCGCGCGACAGCTTGCTGGTGGCGTCCGACTCGCCGGCCAGCAGCGGGCGCAGGCCCGCGTACACGCCCTCGACGTCGTCGCGGGTGAGCGGCACGGCGAGGACCGCGTTCACGTGTTCGAGCAGATAGTCGATGTCCGCGCTGGAGGCGGCCGGGTGCGCCTTGTCCAGGTCCCAGTCGGTGTCGGTGGTGCCGACGATCCAGTGCCGGCCCCAGGGGATGACGAAGAGCACCGACTTCTCGGTGCGCAGGATCAGCCCGGTCGTGGAGTGGATGCGGTCCTTGGGGACGACCAGGTGGATGCCCTTGGAGGCGCGGACGTGGAACTGCCCGCGCTCCCCCACCATCGCCTGGGTGTCGTCGGTCCACACCCCGGTGGCGTTGACGACCTGCTTGGCCCGGATCTCGTACTCGCCGCCCGCCTCGACGTCCTGCACCCGGGCGCCGACCACCCGCTCGCCCTCGCGCAGGAACCCGGTGACGCGGGCGCGGTTGGCGGCCAGGGCGCCGTACGCCGCCGCCGTGCGCACCAGGGTCGCCACGAACCGGGCGTCGTCCATCTGGGCGTCGTAGTACTGGAGCGCGCCGACCAGCGCGTCCTTCTTCAAGCAGGGCGCCACCCGCAGGGCGTGACGCCGGGTCAGGTGCCGGTGCAGGGGCAGGCCGCGGCCGTGCCCGCGCGCCATCGACATCGCGTCGTAGAGCGCCACGCCCGAACCGGCGTACAGCCGCTCCCAGCCCTTGTGCCGCAGCGGGTACAGGAACGGCACCGGCTTGACCAGGTGCGGCGCGAGCCGTTCCAGCAGCAGGCCGCGCTCCTTGAGCGCCTCCCGGACGAGGGCGAAGTCGAGCATTTCCAGATAGCGCAGGCCGCCGTGGATGAGCTTGCTGGACCGGCTGGAGGTGCCCGACGCCCAGTCCCGCGCCTCGACCAGGCCGGTGGCCAGGCCCCGGGTGGCGGCGTCGAGGGCGGTGCCGGCGCCGACCACCCCCGCGCCCACGACGAGTACGTCCAGTTCCCGCTCGGCCATCGCCGCGAGCGACTCGGCGCGCTGCGCCGGCCCCAGTGCCGCTGTCCTCACCGCTGCCTCCCGCTGTCCGTCGCGTCGGCCGCACCCGTCGGGCGTAGCCCGGTTCCTGGTACCCCCCTGACCGAATTCTGACCGGGATGCCCGACTTCAGCCACCACGCGGCCCCGGCCCGTGGACGGCGCTCGAGGAAACACCCGGCGAGACTCGGCCACTCAATGCCGCAAATCGGTCATATTTACTCCTAGTCTGACAGTGCGCTCGCCCATCCTGTCCACCGGGCTTGCGCACCTGCCCCGCTTCGGTTACTGGGAAGGACGGCCCACGCCATGCCCGCAGATCTCGCCGTCATCGGACTCGGCCCGTACGGCCTGCCCCTGGCCCAGGCCGCCGTCGCCGCCGGCATCCCCACCCTGGGCTACCGGACCGGTCCAGAG
The DNA here is from genome assembly GCF_011008945.1 of Streptomyces harenosi. Taxonomy (GTDB): domain Bacteria; phylum Actinomycetota; class Actinomycetes; order Streptomycetales; family Streptomycetaceae; genus Streptomyces; species Streptomyces harenosi. The sequence goes on along the minus strand of NZ_WYCT01000018.1, from coordinate 28,463 downwards.
CCCGACCCGCTCACCCCCGCCGAACTGCGCCGGATGCTCTCGGGGGGCTTCCGGACGACCGCGTCCCCGGCCGAGCTCGGCCGGGTGCGCACCGCGGTCATCTGCGCGCCGACGCCGCCGGGCCCGGACGGCGGCCCGGACCTCGCCCAGGTCGGGGCGGCGGCCCGCACCCTCGCCGGCCACCTGCGGCCGCACACCACCGTGATCCTGGAGTCACCGGTGCAGCCGGGCACCACGGAGGACTTCCTCCGCCCGGTCCTGGAGAAGGGCTCGGGGCTGCGCGCCGGACGCGATTTCCACCTCGCCTACTCGCCGAGCCGGGTCGATCCCGGCAACCGCGACTTCACTCCCGCCAACACTCCCCAGGTCATCGGCGGCCTCACCCCCGCCTGCACCGAGTCGGCCGCCGCCTTCTACGGCCGCCTCACCGACAAGGTGGTCCGCGCCCGCGGGCCCCGCGAGGCGGAGACGGTCCAGCTCCTGGAGACCAACTTCCGCCATGTCAACATCGCACTCGTGAACGAGATGGCGGTCCTCTGCCACGACCTGGGCGTCGACCTGTGGGACGTCATCCGCTGCGCGGAGACCAAGCCGTTCGGTTTCCACGCCTTCCGCCCCGGCCCCGGCGTCGGCGGCCACTCCGTCCCCCAGGACCTGACCGGCCGGGCCAGCCGCGTCCTGCGCATGGTCGAACTGGCCCAGCAGGTCAACGACCAGATGCCCCGGTACGTCGTCCAGCGCGCCGCCGCCCTCCTCAACGAGCACGGCAAGTCCGCGCGCGGCGCCCGGGTCCTGCTCCTCGGTGTCACCTACAAGGCGGACCTCGCCGACCAGCAGGCGGCCCCCGCCCAGGAGATCGCCGTGCGCCTGATGGAGCTGGGCGCCTCGGTGAGCTACCACGACCCGCACATCCCGGCCTGGACCGTCCTGGACCGTCCCGTCCCCCGCGTCGACTCCCTCTACGAGGCCGCCGCCGAGGCGGACCTGACCATCCTGCTCCAGCAGCACCGCACCTACGATCTCCAGGGCCTGTCCGTCAAGGCCCAGCTCCTGCTGGACACCCGGGGCGCCACGCCCACGGGGGCGGCGCACCGGCTGTGACGGCCACGCGAAAGGGCCGGCCGCTCCCCTCCGGGGGGCGACCGGCCCTTCGTACTGCCGCGGGAGGCGGCTACCGCCGGTGCTGCGAGTCCGCGACCGTGACCTCGACCCGCTGGAACTCCTTGAGCTCGCTGTAGCCGGTGGTGGCCATGGCGCGGCGCAGGGCGCCGAAGAAGTTCATGGAGCCGTCGGGGCTGTGGGACGGGCCGGTGAGGATCTCCTCGATCGTGCCGACCGTGCCGAGGCCGACCTTCTGGCCGCGCGGCAGCTCCTCGTTGACGGCCTCCATGCCCCAGTGGTGGCCCTTGCCCGGCGCGTCGGTCGCGCGCGCGAGCGGGGAGCCCATCATCACCGCGTCGGCGCCGCAGGCGATCGCCTTGGGCAGGTCGCCGGACCAGCCGACGCCGCCGTCCGCGATCACGTGCACGTACCGGCCGCCGGACTCGTCCATGTAGTCCCGGCGGGCCGCGGCCACGTCGGCGACCGCGGTCGCCATGGGCACCTGGATGCCCAGGACGTTGCGCGTGGTGTGGGCGGCGCCGCCGCCGAAGCCGACGAGCACGCCGGCCGCACCGGTGCGCATCAGGTGCAGGGCGGCGGTGTAGGTGGCGCAGCCGCCGACGATCACCGGGACGTCCAGCTCGTAGATGAACTGCTTCAGGTTCAGCGGCTCGTGCGAGGACGAGACGTGCTCGGCCGAGACCGTCGTGCCGCGGATGACGAAGATGTCCACGCCCGCGTCGACGACGGCCTTGGAGAACTGGGCCGTGCGCTGCGGGGAGAGCGCGGCGGCGGTGACCACGCCCGAGTCGCGCACCTCCTTGATCCGCTGCCCGATCAGCTCCTCCTTGATCGGGGCGGCGTAGATCTCCTGCAGCCGGCGGGTCGCGGTCGGCGCGTCCAGCTCCGCGATCTCGTCCAGCAGCGGCTGCGGGTCCTCGTACCGCGTCCACAGCCCTTCCAGGTTGAGCACGCCGAGGCCGCCGAGCTCACCGATGCGGATCGCGGTGGCCGGGGAGACGACCGAGTCCATGGGGGCGGCCAGGAACGGCAGCTCGAAGCGGTAGGCGTCGATCTGCCAGGCGATCGAGACCTCCTTCGGGTCCCGCGTACGGCGGCTGGGGACGACGGCGATGTCGTCGAAGGCGTACGCCCGGCGGCCGCGCTTGCCGCGCCCGATCTCGATCTCAGTCACGATGTGTGGCCTTTCCCTGATGCGTTTCAGCGCCTTCCAGTATCCCCGACGGGCACGGCGAAGGCGGCCCCGGACCGTGCCGGGGCCGCCTGTGGCCGTCACCGCGTGCGCGCCCCGCGCGCCCGGGTCACCGCTTGGCGCTGTAGTTCGGCGCCTCGACGGTCATCTGGATGTCGTGCGGGTGGCTCTCCTTCAGGCCCGCCGAGGTGATCCGGACGAACCGGCCCCGCTCCTGGAGCTGCGGGATGGTCCGGCCGCCGACGTAGAACATCGACTGGCGCAGGCCGCCGACGAGCTGGTGGACGACCGAGGAGAGCGGGCCGCGGTAGGGCACCTGGCCCTCGATGCCCTCGGGGACGAGCTGCTCGTCGGAGGCGACGCCCTCCTGGAAGTAGCGGTCCTTGGAGAACGACTTGCGGTCGCCGCGGGTCTGCATGGCGCCCAGCGAGCCCATGCCGCGGTAGGACTTGAACTGCTTGCCGTTGATGAACATCAGCTCGCCCGGCGACTCCTCGCAGCCCGCGAGCAGCGAGCCCAGCATCACCGTGTCGGCGCCGGCGACCAGGGCCTTGGCGATGTCGCCGGAGTACTGCAGACCGCCGTCGCCGATCACCGGGACGCCGGCCTCCTTGGCGGCCAGCGCGGCCTCGTAGATCGCGGTGACCTGCGGGACGCCGACGCCGGCGACGACGCGGGTGGTGCAGATGGAGCCGGGGCCGACACCGACCTTGATGCCGTCGGCGCCCGCGTCGACCAGGGCCTGGGCGCCGTCGCGGGTGGCGATGTTGCCGCCGATGACGTCGACGCCGGAGGAGTTCGACTTGATCTTGGCGACCATGTCGCCGACCAGGCGGGAGTGGCCGTGGGCGGTGTCGACGACGATGAAGTCGACACCCTTCTCGATCAGCGCCTGGGCGCGCTCGAAGGCGTCCCCGGCGACACCGACCGCGGCACCGACCAGCAGGCGGCCCTCGGCGTCCTTGGCCGCGTTCGGGTACTTCTCCGCCTTCACGAAGTCCTTGACCGTGATCAGGCCCTTGAGGACGCCGTCGTCGTCGACCAGCGGCAGCTTCTCGATCTTGTGGCGGCGCAGCAGCTCCACGGCCTCCACGCCGGAGATGCCCACCTTGCCGGTGACCAGCGGCATCGGCGTCATGACCTCGCGCACCCGGCGGGAGCGGTCGGTCTCGAAGGCCATGTCACGGTTGGTGACGATGCCGAGCAGCTTGCCGGCGCCGTCGGTGACCGGGACGCCGCTGATGCGGAACCTGGCGCACAGCGCGTCGGCCTCGGCCAGGGTGGCGTCCGGGTGGATGGTGATCGGGTTCGCCACCATGCCGGACTCGGAGCGCTTGACCAGGTCGACCTGGTTGGCCTGGTCCTCGATGGACAGGTTGCGGTGGAGCACGCCCACGCCGCCCTGGCGGGCCATCGCGATCGCCATGCGCGACTCGGTGACCTTGTCCATGGCGGCGGAGAGCAGCGGGATGTTCACCCGCACGTTCCTGGAGACGTACGAGGCGGTGTCGATCTCGTCGGGTGCCATGTCCGACGGGCCCGGCAGCAGCAGCACGTCGTCGTAGGTCAGCCCGAGTGTCGCGAATTTTCCGGGCACTCCGTCGACGTTGGCAGTCATGACACCTTCCCCAAATGGCCTTGATCGGTGCGGATGTCCATGCTAACGGGAAGTGAAGGTGTCTCATTCCACGATCATGGCCGCGCACCGGCTTCGTACGATCGCACCACATCGGTGCGGCGCGCCCCGGCCGGGAGGGTCCGGGCCCGTGGCCCGCCTACTGTTCGGCCAGGGCCCGCAGCCGGCTCAGCGCCCGGTGCTGGGCCACCCGGACCGCCCCGGGTGACATTCCCAACATCCGGCCCGTCTCCTCGGCCGTGAGCCCCACGGCGATGCGCAGCAGCAGCAGCTCGCGCTGGCTCTCGGGCAGGTTGGCCAGGAGTTTCTTGGCCCACTCGGCGTCGCTGCTGAGCAGCGCCCGCTCCTCGGGGCCGAGGGAGTCGTCCGGCCGCTCGGGCATCTCGTCGGACGGGACGGCCGTCGAGCCGGGATGCCGCATCGCCGCGCGCTGGAGGTCGGCGACCTTGTGGGCGGCGATGGCGAAGACGAACGCCTCGAAGGGGCGCCCGGTGTCCTTGTACCGGGGCAGCGCGAGCAGCACCGCGACGCAGACCTCCTGGGCGAGGTCCTCGACGAAGTGCCGGGCGTCGCCCGGAAGGCGCGACAGACGGGTGCGGCAGTAGCGCAGCGCGAGGGGGTGGACATGGGCGAGCAGATCGTGCGTGGCCTGCTCGTCCCCGTCGACGGCGCGATGGACGAGCGCGCCGATGGCCCCTTCCGCGGGAACCGCATCGTCGTCGCGCATCGGTCCATGGTGCCCTGCGGCCGTCCGGTCCGCGGCACCGCGCCCGTTGTTGTGCACCGAAGCGTTATGAGCAGGTGCGCCGGAACTCATCCCCTGCGCCCTCCCCTTCCGCTCGACCGACTCGTCCCCGAGGAACTCCACACCTCAAGGATGCGGCATCGGCGCCGAAACGAGCATCGGGCGTCCGGTGGGCCCGCCGGCCGGTCCCGGGGCGGGCCGGGGTCCGGCCGCCCGGCCGCGCGGGGATGCCCGGCCCTGTCGTCGGACTCCCGTCACCGCCCCGGGGGCGGTCCCGCCGCGCCGGGTGCGCGCGCTCGGCGTGCCGGGCCCCGGCCCCCGTACTGGACGGACGCGGGCCGGGGCCCGGTGCGGCGAGTGGGAGCGCCCCCCGCTCGGAGAGCCTGGGGGAGCGTGCCCGGCGTCGCGGGGCGGACGGGAGGGTGACGACAGGGCCTAGCGGACCAGGCCCCACCGGAAGCCGAGCGCCACGGCGTGTGCCCGGTCCGAGGCGCCGAGCTTCTTGAAGAGCCGGCGGGCGTGCGTCTTGACGGTGTCCTCGGAGAGGAACAGCTCGCGGCCGATCTCCGCGTTGGAGCGGCCGTGGCTCATGCCTTCGAGCACCTGGATCTCCCGCGCCGTGAGCGTGGGCGCGGCGCCCATCTCGGCGGAGCGCAGCCGGCGCGGGGCCAGCCGCCAGGTCGGGTCGGCCAGGGCCTGCGTGACCGTGGCGCGCAGCTCGGCGCGCGAGGCGTCCTTGTGCAGGTAACCGCGGGCGCCGGCGGCGACGGCGAGGGCCACGCCGTCCAGGTCCTCGGCGACGGTGAGCATGATGATGCGCGCACCGGGGTCGGCGGACAGCAGCCGCCGGACGGTCTCGACGCCGCCCAGACCGGGCATGCGCACATCCATCAGGATCAGGTCCGAGCGGTCGGCACCCCAGCGGCGGAGGACTTCCTCGCCGTTGGCCGCCGTCGTCACGCGCTCGACGCCGGGCACGGTGGCCACCGCGCGGCGGAGCGCCTCTCGGGCAAGCGGGGAGTCGTCGCAGACGAGGACGGATGTCATGGCCGTCCTCCGCAGCTAGTGCGCGTCACCTTGAGCCTCCAGGCTGGTACGAAATATCACCTGTGCGGTCGACCGTCTCGGACGCCCGCCCGAGCGCCTTTCCTTCAACCGCCTCCGCACTCTCAACGACGGTCACTCGAAAGAGTTACGGGGCCGAGTGTCATCTTCGGCACTCTATGTGAGGGGACGGACACGGTGCAGACATGAGCGGCAGACCCACAAGCTTTCATCACAAGCTATGCCCCATTTAGACCCTTTTCTTCCGCTTTGCCAGTGTCTGCGGCTAGATTCGCAATGAGTCATATTTTCATCTCCTTAGACCGTAGTTGTACGGTCGTGGACACCGTATCCGCCCAGATCGGCTACAAGGGGTCACGCAATGGCAGATTTCTCCCGCCTTCCCGGACCGAACGCGGACCTGTGGGACTGGCAGCTCCTGGCTGCCTGCCGCGGGGTGGACAGCTCGCTCTTCTTCCACCCGGAGGGCGAGCGCGGTGCGGCTCGAAGCGCTCGCGAGAACTCGGCCAAGGAGGTCTGCATGAGGTGCCCGGTCCGCGCCGAGTGCGCGGCGCACGCGCTGGCGGTCAGAGAGCCGTACGGCGTGTGGGGCGGGCTGACCGAGGACGAGCGCGAAGAGCTCATGGGCCGAGCGCGCCACCGGCTGGTACCGGCGTCGGCAACCGGCGGGGACGCCTCCTCGGACAACTGAAAGAACGTTTCTTCAATCCCCCCGGGCACGCGTACGCGTGCCCTGTCTCTGCCTGGGGGTCACCGCGCCGCCGCCCGCGCGAGTTCCTCCAGCGTCGCCGCCACCGCCGGGACCTGCGCCAGGTCGGGCAGGGTGAGCGCGACGATCTGCCGCTCGACCGCCGGCTCCAGGGTCACCGTGCGCGCGCCGCGCGGCCGTACCGACTCGACGGCGAGCTGGGGCAGGACGGCCACACCGAGACCGGCCCCGACCAGGCCGACCACGGCCGGGTAGTCGTCGGTGGCGAAGTCGATGCGCGGGGTGAAGCCCGCCCCCTCGCACACCTCCACGAGCTGGCCCCGGCAGCGCGGGCAGCCCGCGATCCACGGCTCCCGGGCGAGCTCCCCGATGGCGACGGACTCCGCGCGCGCGAGGGGGTGCCGCTCCGGTACGAGCGCCACGAGCCGGTCGGTCAGCAGCGGCCGTACCACGAGGTCGTCCCACTCCTCGGCGCCCGCCGCGCCCTCGTAGCGGAAGGCGAGCGCCACGTCGCAGTCGCCCTCGCGCAGCAGCTCGACCGACCGGGGCGGCTCGGCCTCCTCCAGGAAGACGCGGGTGCCGGGATGGGCGGCGCGCAGGGCGGCCAGGGCGGTGGGGACCAGGGTGGAGCTGCCGCTGGGGAAGGAGACCAGCCGGACCCGGCCCGCGCGCAGCCCGGCGATGGCGGCGACCTCCTCCTCGGCCGCCGTCAGCCCGGCGAGGATCCCGGCGGCGTGCCGGACGAGCGCCTCACCGGCCTGGGTCAGCCGCATCTCGCGTCCGCTGCGCACCAGCAGGGGGGTGCCCACGGACGCCTCCAGGGCCTTCATCTGCTGGCTGACGGCGGGCTGGGTGCAGCCCAGCTCGCGCCCGGCGGCCGAGAAGGAGCCGGTGGCGGCCACGGCGCGGAGCACACGGAGATGACGGGCTTCGATCACACAGCAAAGGATAAGGGGTCCTTTGGTACGACCGCGAATATTGCGTCGACGCTTTGGCTCCCGCTCCCTTACCGTGCCGCCATGAAGCTTCTGTCTGTGAACACCGGCCGCGCGCGGGCCGTGCCCTACACCGACCAGCCGGAGGGCCTGACGGGGATCGACAAGCGGCCGGCCGACGGGCCGGTACGGGTGGCGGCGCCGGGGCCGAAGGGGGTCGGCGGGAGCGGGCTGGCCGGGGACGACGTGTGCGACACCCGCCACCACGGCGGCGACGACCAGGCGGTGTACGCGATGGCCCGCGAGGACCTGGACGACTGGGAGCGCGAGCTGGGCCGCCCGCTGCCGAACGGCTCGTTCGGCGAGAACCTCACCACGGCCGGCCTGGACGTCTCCGGGGCGCGGATCGGCGAGCGCTGGCGCGTCGGGCCCGAGGTGGTGCTGGAGGTCACCTGCGGGCGGATTCCCTGCCGCACCTTCCAGGACCATCTGGGGGAGAAGCAGTGGGTGCGGCGCTTCACGCGCAAGGGGGCGCCCGGCGCGTATCTGCGGGTGGTGGAGCCCGGTGCGATACGGGCGGGCGACGCGGTGGAGATCGTGCACCGGCCGGACCACGACGTCACGGTGGCGCTGCAGTTCCGGGCGGTGACCACCGAGCGGGAGCTGCTGCCGCGGCTGCTGGCGGCGGGCGCGGCCCTGCACCCGGAGTCGCTGGAGGCGGCCCGCGCGTACGTGGAGCGGTACGGCGCCTGACGCCGGCTCACCGCGCGGGGCTTCACCCGCGCTTCACCGATCGGGAGGGCTCGTGAGCGAACGGACGAGCACGGTCCGGGTCACTAATCTTGCGTCATGACAACGGCATTGATTACGGGATCGACGGCAGGCATCGGGGCCGCGTTCGCCCGGCGGCTGGCCGCCGACGGGCACGACCTGGTGCTGGTGGCCCGCGACACCGGCCGGCTGCGGGTGCAGGCGACCGAGCTGCACGACCGGCACGGCATCGAGGCGGAGGTCCTGACGGCCGACCTGGCGACCGACGAGGGCATCGAGGCGGTGGCCACCCGCCTCGGCGACCGCAGGAACCCGGTCGACCTGCTGGTCAACAACGCCGGTTTCGGCAACAAGGGCCGCTATCTGGAGGCCCCCATGGCCGACGAGCTGCGGATGCTCAAGGTGCACGTCGAGGCGGTGCTGCGGCTGACCTCGGCGGCGGTGGCGGCGATGCGGGAGCGCGGGCGCGGCGGCGTCGTCAACGTCGCCTCGGTCGCCGCCTTCGTGCCGCGCGGCACCTACGGGGCCTCCAAGGCGTGGGTGGTGCAGTTCACCCAGGGCGCTGCGCGCGACCTGGCGGGCAGCGGCGTGCGGCTGATGGCGCTGTGCCCCGGCTTCGTGCGCACCGAGTTCCACCAGCGGGCCGGGATGGGCACGGACAACATCCCCGGCTGGCTGTGGCTGGACGCGGACAAGGTGGTCGCGGCGGCCCTCGCGGACCTCGCCCGGGGCAAGACCGTGTCCGTCCCGGACCCGCGCTACAAGGCGCTGATGGGGGCGGCCAAGCTGGCGCCGCGCGGGCTGCTCGGCGGTATCACGTCGAAGACGGGGCGGAAATACGGGCCGCGCTGAACCGCCCCACCTCTCATCTGCCCGGCCCCGTGCCGCTGGGCGAAGGGGCGAGGAAGTCCGCCCCCTGAGGAGTGGCCCCGGGCGAGAACCCGGCACGGGCAGAGGCCCGCCGTAAGCCGTCGGCGGGCCTCGCGGCTGCTCGCCGCAACGAGCGAGGGGTTCCCCTCACGGTAACGATCACCGGAAACGTACCAAGCTGTACGGCGAGATCACCTCACCGGGCGTGACGACCGCAATCAGTTCGCCACCCGGGGAACGCCGCCCTTGCGTCCCACTCCGAAGGCGATCCGATAGACGTCCGGCAAGTCGATGCGGCCGTCACGACGGCGGCGCATCACGCCGAGGGAGATCAGCTCCTCGATCAGCAGCTCGGGGTCCTCCGGGTGCCGAGGGCCGGTCCGCACCTTGGTCTCGTCCTCGTCGTTCTGGGGTTCGTACCGCTCGGCCCGCTTGCTCAGGGCGTCCACCAGCCGGTACTCCTCCCACAAGGCTTCGACCTTCGCTTGCTCGATCGGCACCTGGTGTCCCGCCAGCGGCTCGATGGCATCGCCCACCCACGGCATGTCCTCGCTGACCTCAGCGACCCGTGTCTCCGATGCCTTCTGGACCCCGCGGCGAATGCCTTCGTGGTGCAGGGCGAACTCGTGACCCGCGTACTGATCGCTGGTCTCCGCCAGTGCCTTGCGCAAGGCACTGAGGAAGCTGCGCGGGCTGACCTGCTCGACACCGTCCATCAGGTGGTTGGGCAGCCAGGTGAAGGTGTGGCCCTTGCGGAAGTTGGACCCCATGTAGGGTCCGGCGATCTGGGTGAACTGATCGGTTTGGAACTGCTCGTCACCTCGGAGCAGCGGCGGTGGGAGATGGCGCTGCCCGTCTGCCTCAGCCTGCCAGCCGCCTGTCAACTGCCGGAAACGGGCAGCCAGCTCGCTGTCGGCGTTTCCCATGGTGTGGAAGAGCAACCCGTAGAGGTTGGCACGGGACCAGGTGAGGGCCGCCGCGTTTGAGGACAGTTTGGAGGCGTCCGGAAAGTGCAGCAGGGCACCGTCGTACATGTCCGGGCGGATGAACACCTTGAACCGGATACTGCGCGTGCCCAGACGCATGGCGAGTGCCAGCTCCAGGATGCCGGCCACGAGCCTGTCGGCCTGAGCGCGGACCCGGTGCAGGTGCTCCAGCGCGTCGAAGAGGATCAGGTGCGTGACGCCCTGCTGTTGTGCCTCCTGGTCGGCGGTTTGCACGGTCCGCTCAACGGCGCCGGGGTTGTTGCGCACCCATTCGGCCTTGTCCCGCCACTCGGGCAGCTTGCGCAACTCGGGCTGTCCGAACGCGGTCAGCAGAACGGCGTACCAGAGCTCGTAGGGGCGGACGCTCTCCTCCACCAGTTGCCGAAGGGTGGCCGGGCCCGGGTAGAGATCGTGTTTCAGCGCGGCCCCGAACCCCTGGGACACCTTCACCCGGCGCAGCCTCTCGATGCTGTACTCCTGCGCGGCGATCTCACGCAGAGTCCCATCGAGCAGCGAGCGATACCAGAACGTCTTACCGACTCCCCGCCCGCCGCGCACCACCGTGCTGTCGACGTACAGAGCCGCACGGTGGGTGTCCGGGGTGAACAGGCTCTGCACCCTCGGCTCGGCCGTGTCGGCGTCCGTGGCCTCCGGAAGAGCGGCGTCCAGAAGCTCGCGGTACTCCTGCACGCTCAATGGGGTGGTCATCGCGGTCCTTCGCTGCTCTGCGGGTCTGCCGTGATCAGGAGGGTAGCCGTGGGCAGGAATTCCTGGTACGCCGCCTGCACGTAGGCCCGGTCCTGCCAACCGGGAGCCGCGGCCAAATCCAGGCCGACGAGTCCCGGCTCGAACAGGATCGGCACGGGATAGTGCGGGGCCGCGTCGTCCTCCAGAGAAGGGGAGAAGGTCCCGGAGTCCAGTTCGTCGGCGCCGGCGGGAACGTCGTCATAGAGCTGTGCGAAGCATTCCCAGGCGTGCTCGCGGAACGACTGGAGGTACGCGTCCTGGGACGAGTCGGGGACCATCGCGGCCACCATGCGCAGCTTCTCCCGGATCGCACGCGCTTGCCCTGAGGCGAGCCACGCTTCGAAGAGACTCCCGTATCCCTCCCAGGTTTGTGTGTTGTCCGTGCCGAACAGCAGGGCGAGGTCACACAGACGGGAGATGGTGACGGCGGCGATGTCGTGGATGCCGGCCCGGCTGTCCAGCAGGACGACGTCGGGACGCCGACCGCTGTCCCCGTCCCTCGCCACCGCTTCCTCGCAGGCGCGCACGGCCCGCTCCAGACGGTCGGCGAAGTCGGCCCCGGGGACGTCCGCGTAGGCTCGGTTCAGTTTGTCGACATAGGCGTACGGTACCCCGGGCGTGCCGCGGCCGCGAGCGGGCGCCACCCACAGCTCGCCCCGGCCGCCGCGCGGTGTGTAGCCCGAGCGGACCACGTGCTCCAGCCCTTCGGCGTTGTCCACGGCCGACTCGACGAGCTGGTCGATGACGCCGTGCGAGGGCAGGTCCGCCCCGGCGGCCACCAGCGGGCCTACGCCCGGCGACTCCAGGTCCAGGTCGACGACGAGCACGAGGTGCCCTTGGTCGGCCAGGTGACGGGCGAGAACGGCGGTGGCCGTGCTGCGGCCGACGCCGCCCTTGAATCCGTAGAGGGCGGTGCGGTGGGTGCGGGAGCCATCCGACTCCGGTGCGGGGGTGGACACGTGCGCCCAGTCCTCGCCCACCACGGTGTTGTCGAGGACACGGACCCGGCCGGCGGGCCGCTGCGAGTCCGGCACAGCCCGCTCGGAATCCAGCAGACCGTCGGCCGAGAAGAGGCCCGACGCCCGAACCAGCGGGCGGTCGGCGGCGTACGCGCCGAGCGCCCGTGTAAGACGGGGGCCGTGGTCGGTCTCCAGATTTTCCAGGGCCGGTGGAACCGGCCGCGTACGATCGTCGACGACGAAGGTGAACCGGCCCAGCACGTCCCGGACGACCAGGATGTCCACCCCGATGTCCGCCAGTTCGTGGGCGAGGTCCAGGGCGCGGGGACGTGCCTCGGCGAAGCGGACGGGGCCGTCGGCCGGGCCAGGGGCGAAAATCACGGCAGCCTTCCGGTGATCAGTGCCTGTTCGTGCAGGGCGAGTACGTTCTCGGCCACGGTACGCCGTCGGCGCACGTCCGCCTCGACGACGCCGCTGCCGTCGAGGTAGCGGTCCTGTTCCGACCAGGTGGCGAAAGCCGACAGGCCACCGAGCGCCGCGGTCAGCCGGGTCGCCGACCTGCCGTGCGTCAGGAGTGCCACCTCGGTGGCCGCCCAGGGCAGATGTCCGTACCGGTGTGCCCGGTTGGTCACCGGGTCTCTCCACGAGGGCCTTCCGGGCCGCCCGTCGGGGCCCATGGGGGCGCGCACGGCGGTGAAGCGGAGCAGCAGGCTCTTGAGAGCGCACTCCACGGCAAAACCGAAGTGGTGATCGGCGTTGGGCAGCCGTGCCGCATCGTGGAGGAGGACGGCATCCTCGTAGTGGCGCAGGGCTGCGTGAGCGTAGTGGTGCTCTGCTGAATTCACCGGCACGCGCAGGATCTTAAAGCGCGAATCACCTGAACGGCACCGCTTCTTCCGGGACAGCCAGGCCGCAGGGCTTTCTGCCGAACCCCCGTGGCCGCGCCGTGCCGCCGGTCTCGGCCCCCGTCCCGCCCTCTCGCGTACGGCCCGGCAGGACAAGGCGGACACGCGGAGGCTGCGGCGACGGGAGCTGCTGATGGCCAGAGCGGCGCCAACACCGTGCTAGTCGTGCTGAACGGCTCCTCGGCATCGGCGAGACGGAGGTCGCCGCCTTCCCCCTGCAACGACGGCCGACCGCTGTCCGGCCCCGGACAGCGGGAAGGCCCCGTCCGCGCCGTGGCGGAACGGGGCCCTCCTTCGAGCGTGTCGGCTCAGTGGGCGTGGCCGTGGCCGTGGCCGTGGCCCGCGGCGGCCTCTTCCTCTTCCTTCTTCTCGACGACCAGGGTCTCGGTCGTGAGCAGCAGGGAGGCGATGGAGGCGGCGTTCTCCAGGGCGGAGCGGGTGACCTTGACCGGGTCGATGACGCCCTGCTTGATCAGGTCGCCGTACTCGCCGGTGGCGGCGTTGTAACCGCTGCCCTTCTCCAGCTCCTTGACCTTGGAGACGATGACGTAGCCCTCCAGGCCCGCGTTCTCCGCGATCCAGCGCAGCGGCTCGACGACGGCGCGCGCGACGACGGAGACACCGGTGGCCTCGTCGCCGGTCTTGTCGAGGTTGCCCTCGAGGACCTTGGAGGCGTGGACCAGGGACGAGCCACCACCGGAGACGATGCCCTCCTCGACCGCGGCGCGGGTCGCGGAGATGGCGTCCTCCAGACGGTGCTTGCGCTCCTTCAGCTCCACCTCGGTGGCGGCGCCGACCTTGATCACGCACACGCCGCCGGCCAGCTTCGCGAGGCGCTCCTGGAGCTTCTCGCGGTCCCAGTCGGAGTCGGTGGTCTCGATCTCGGCCTTGATCTGCGCGACGCGGCCCTGCACGTCCTCGGACTTGCCGGCGCCGTCGACGATCGTGGTGTCGTCCTTGGTGACGGTGACGCGGCGGGCGGAGCCGAGCACGTCCAGGCCGACCTGGTCGAGCTTGAGGCCGACCTCCTCGGAGATCACGGTGGCGCCGGTGAGGACCGCCATGTCCTGGAGCATCGCCTTGCGGCGGTCGCCGAAGCCCGGGGCCTTGACGGCGACGGCGTTGAAGGTGCCGCGGATCTTGTTCACGACGAGGGTGGACAGGGCCTCGCCCTCGACGTCCTCGGCGATGATCAGCAGCGGCTTGGAGGAGTTGGCCTGGATGACCTTCTCCAGCAGCGGCAGCAGGTCCGCGATGGCGGAGATCTTGCCCTGGTGGATGAGGATGTACGGGTCCTCCAGGACGGCCTCCATGCGCTCCTGGTCCGTCACGAAGTACGGCGACAGGTAGCCCTTGTCGAAGGCCATGCCCTCGGTGAAGTCCAGCTCCAGACCGAAGGTGTTGGACTCCTCGACGGTGATGACACCGTCCTTGCCGACCTTGTCCATCGCCTCGGCGATGAGCTCGCCGACCTGCTGGTCCTGGGCGGACAGCGCGGCGACGGCGGCGATGTCGGACTTCTCGTCGATCGGGCGGGCCGTGGCGAGGAGGTCCTCGGAGACGGCGGCGACGGCCGCGTCGATGCCCTTCTTCAGCAGCGCCGGGGAGGCACCGGCGGCGACGTTCTTCAGACCCTCGCGGACCAGCGCCTGGGCGAGGACCGTGGCGGTGGTGGTGCCGTCACCCGCGATGTCGTTGGTCTTGGTCGCCACCTCCTTCACCAACTGCGCGCCGAGGTTCTCGTACGGGTCCTCGATCTCGACCTCACGGGCGATCGTGACACCGTCGTTGGTGATGGTGGGGGCGCCGAACTTCTTGTCGATGACGACGTTGCGGCCCTTGGGGCCGATCGTCACCTTCACCGTGTCGGCAAGCTTGTTGACGCCGCGCTCGAGGGCGCGACGGGCGTCCTCGTCGAACTTCAGGATCTTCGCCATGGCAGCGGGAGCCCTCTCGGAAATCTGGGATGAAAAGCGACTGCGCCCCGGCGCCCGGCTTCGTTGTCGGTCGCAGGGGCCAGGGGCGCAGCGTTGAGCAGAAGCCGAGGTGAGGTCGACTTACTTCTCGACGATCGCGAGCACGTCGCGGGCCGAGAGAACGAGGTACTCCTCGTTGTTGTACTTCACCTCGGTGCCGCCGTACTTGCTGTAGAGCACGACGTCACCGACCTTCACGTCGAGCTCGACGCGCTTGCCGTCCTCGATGCGGCCCGGGCCCACGGCCAGGACGACGCCCTCCTGGGGCTTCTCCTTGGCGGTGTCCGGAATGACCAGGCCCGAGGCCGTGGTCTGCTCGGCGTCCAGCGGCTGGACCACGATGCGGTCCTCGAGCGGCTTGATGGCAACCTTGGAGCTGGCGGTCGTCACGATCCGACCTCCCCCTTCGGAGATCTCACGGGGTTAACTGTCTGAGGTGGCGACCAGGTCGATCCGTCGTCGCGGGTGCCGGACCTGCCCGTCGCGTTGTTGGCACTCTCCCGGGGGGAGTGCCAGAGCCGAGACTATGACCGTCGTTAGCACTCGGTCAAGCGGAGTGCCAATTGCGGACGGCGCGTCGGGTGCGAGCCGGGGCGCTCGCCCGTGTGTGCGACGGGTCTGGGCCGGTGCGGGCGGGGGGCCGGAGTCCGCCCGTTCGGGGAGTCGGCGGGCCCGCGGGGCCGGACACTCGGAGAGGCTGGCCCCTTAGGGGGCCCCGGGGGCCGGAGGGCTCAGAGGTAGTCCTCCAGGCGCCCCACCCGCAGCCCCCGTCGCTCGATCTCCCGCAGCACCCGTTCGGTGCGCTCGCTCAGCGGACGGCCCGCCGGGCGGTCCGGGTCCACGGCGACGATGTCGCCGGGGTGCAGCCGGCGGGCGCCCCGGGTGAACGTCAGGCCGCCGTCGTCGTCGGCCGCGGCCCGCCACAGGACGACCGCCGCGAGGCCGCAGTCGGCGGCGGCGCGCAGGGTGGCGGTGTCGTACGTGCCGTAGGGCGGGCGGAACAGGCGCGGGCGGACGCCGAACCGGGCCTTCAGCTTGTGCTGCTGGCCGCAGATCTCGGCGCGCTGCCCGGCGTAGGGCAGGCCGCGCAGCGAGCGGTGGTCCAGGGTGTGGTTCTGCAGGCTCGCGCCGACCGCGCGCAGCCGGGCGAAGTGGCCGTAGCCCGGACCGGCGACGCGGTCGGTGAGGAACATGGTGACCGGCAGCCGCCGGGCGCGGACCAGCTCGATGAACCGCCGGTCGCGTTCGGCACCGTCGTCGTAGGTGAGGAAGACGACCGGGTCCCGGGTGCGGACGTGGTCG
The DNA here is from genome assembly GCF_011008945.1 of Streptomyces harenosi. Classification (GTDB taxonomy): domain Bacteria; phylum Actinomycetota; class Actinomycetes; order Streptomycetales; family Streptomycetaceae; genus Streptomyces; species Streptomyces harenosi. The sequence continues at coordinate 12,543 of NZ_WYCT01000018.1, read as the reverse complement.
ATGACGGTGGGCAGCGCACGCCCCTGCCCGGTCTCGCGCGTCCCCTTGCCGCCGGGCCGCTGGGCGAGCGGGGCGGGGCCGGTGGCGTGCGCGCAGGCGGTGAGCAGGACCGCCGTCAGGGCGGCCCCGGCCAGCCGGGTCCGCCGCCGCCTCACAGGTAGTCCTCCAGCCGGGCCACCGCGTATCCCTCGGCGGTGACCTTGTCCAGGAACCGGCGCACCATGTCGGGCATCGTGCCGTCCCAGTCGTTGCGGCCGCGGAAGTGGCTGAGGACGATGTCGCCGGGGTGCAGCGAGCGGTCCCACTCGCGGTACTCCCAGTGGTCGGCGAAGACCTCCTCGCTCCACAGGGGCACGTGGTCGATGCCGCAGTTCCTGGCGGCGCGCAGGGTGTCCCCGTCGTAGTTGCCGTACGGCGGGCGGAAGACGGTGGGGCGCTTGCCGTACCGCTCGCGGATCACCTGCTGCATGCCGCAGATCTCGTGTTCCTGGCTGCTGTAGGACAGGGCGGGCAGATACGGGTGGTGCAGGGTGTGGTTGTTGAGGGTGACGCCCCGGTCCTGCATCTCCTTGAAGTAGCCGTAGTCCTCCTTGACCAGGTAGTCGCTGAGGAAGGCGGTGTACGGCACCTCCAGCTCGCTCATCATCCGCAGGAACGCCGGGTCCTTCTCGGCGCCGTCGTCGATGGTGAGGAAGACGATCTTCTCCTCGGTGGGGACGGTGGTGAAGACCGGCGGCAGGCCCTGTTCCTCGTGGCCGTCCACCTCGAAGCCGGGGCGGGTGGTGATCACCGGCTTGCGCGCGGGCGGCGGCGGGGCCGTCAGCGGCACCCGCTTCAGGCCCCAGCGCCGGGCGGCGGCGGCCCGGGCGGCGTGCGCCGCGCTCAGCTTGGAGGCGTAGGAGTCGAGCGCGCGGGCCGGGGGCGCCTGGAGCGGCTGGCCGGCGGCGGGCCCCACCTCGGAGGCGTCGTGCGCACAGCCCGCGGCCAGGGAGGCGACGGCGAGCACGGCGAGGCCGCCGCGGATCCGCGTCCCCGGCGACACCTTCGACAGCACCCCGGTTTTGTCATTTTGTACGACTGCTCGCATGGTGCCGGATCCTCGCAGCCGCGGCCCCGGAACCCGGCCCGACACCGCGGCCGGGGGCACACCATCCACCGACTGGCCGACAATGAGCCGGTGAACGACCTCGACGCCCTGCTGCCCCTGCTCACCCCCGAGGGCCGCGCCCTCCTCGACGAGGTGCGCGGCACCGACCCCGCCCAGGAGCTGGCGGTCGCCACCCGGCTGCGGCGCGACCACCCCGCCGCGCTGGTGTCGGCCGCGCTCGGGCAGGCGCGACTGCGGCAGCGGGCGGTGGCGAAGTTCGGCGCCGGGGACGCCGGGCGGATGTTCTTCACGCCCAACGGGGTCGAGCAGTCGACGCGGACGACGGTGGCGGCGTACCGGGCGGAGCGGATGAGGGCGCTGGGGGTGACCTCGGTGGCCGACCTGTGCTGCGGAATCGGCGGTGACGCCATCGCGCTGGCCCGGGCGGGGATCCGGGTGCTGGCCGTGGACCGGGACCCGCTGACGGCCGCGGTGGCGCGCGCCAACGCCGACGCGCTCGGCCTCGCCGGGCTCATCGAGGTCCGCGAGGCGGACGTCACGGAGGTGGACACGACCGGATACGACGCCGTCTTCGTCGATCCGGCGCGGCGCGGGGGGCGGGGCCGCATCTTCGATCCGGAGAGCTACTCGCCGCCCCTGTCCTGGGCCGTGGAGGCGGCCCGCAGGGCGCCCCGCGCCGCCGCGCTGAAGGTCGCGCCCGGCATCCCCCACGAGGCCGTGCCCGCCGGTGCCGAGGCGGAGTGGATCTCCGACGGCGGGGACGTGAAGGAGGCGGTGCTCTGGTTCGGCACCGAGCCGGGAACCGTGCGGGCCACCCTGCTGCCGGGGCCGCGCACGCTGCTGTCCCGGCGCCTGCCCGATCCGGCGGTGCGGCCCGTCGGGCGGTACTTGTACGAGCCCGACGGGGCGGTGATCCGCGCCCATCTGGTCGCCGAGGTCGCCGAGCAGGTCGGCGGCGGGCTGCTCGACGCGACCATCGCCTACGTCACGGCCGACGGCCTGGTCCCCACGCCGTACGCCACCGCGTACGAGATCACCGACCACCTCCCCTTCAACGTCAAGAGGCTGAAGGCGCTGCTGCGGGAGCGGGGGGTCGGGACGCTGACCGTGAAGAAGCGGGGGTCCGCGGTCGAGCCGGAGGAGCTGCGACGCAAGGTCAAGCCACAGGGCCCGAACGCGGCGACGGTGTTCCTGACCCGGGTGGCGGGGGCCCCGGCGATGCTCATCGGCCATCCGGCCCGCCCGGCCCAGTCCGTCAGCACGCCCTGAGGGCCCCCGGGCCTCCCCGGCACGCCCTGAGGGCCCCGGCCCGACCGGCGTGCCCTGAGGGCCCCCGGGCCCGACCGGCACACGCCCTGAGGGTCCTCAGGCGGTCCGGCACGCACCCCCGGCCCCGAGGCGCCCGGGACGGCCACCGCCCTGACGGGCGGGGTCGGGGCTGACCCGGGCGGGCCCGGACGGGCGCGATCAGGGCGGACCTGGCGACCCCGGAGCGGACGCGGACGCGGCGGACGGGGCAGGCCGAGCGGACGCGGCCCGTCGGCCCCAGACGGGTACGGCCAGGCCGTATCCGGCGACCCCGGAGCGGATGCGGACGCGGCGGACGGGGCAGGCCGAGCGGACGCGACCCGTCGGCCCCAGACGGGTGCGGCCAGGGCGTATCCGGCGGCCCCGCAGCGGATGCGGACGCGGCGGACGGGGCAGGCCGAGCGGACGCGGCCAGGGCGGGCGAGGAGGCTCGGGCGGGCGCGGCCAAGCCGGAACGGCCCGGACGGCACGGACGGCCCCGGACGGGCACGGCCCCGGCGGGCGGCGCAGCCCGTGCGGACACGGACAGGCCCGGCGCGGACAGACCCGGCGCGGGCGGGCCCGGTGCCGCGGGCCCGGTGCGGTCAGCGCAGTGTGGCCCAGAGCCGCTCGGCCTCCGGCTGCCTGGCCACCACCCGGTTGGCGTCCCAGGGGGCCGGCACCACCGGCATCGTCACCGTCCGCACGCCGGAGGAGGACAGGCCCCGCAGGCTCTGGCCGAGGCCGACCAGTTCGCCGAGGGAGTCCAGGCCGGTGTCGGTGGTGAGGCTGCCGGTGACCGCGTCGGCGATCCGGTACAGCCGGGCCGGGTCGGTGAGCAGACCGGCCGAGGAGATCTGTTCCAGCAGCGCCCTGACCAGCTTGTGCTGGAGCTCTATGCGGGCCAGGTCGCTGCCCTGGGCCAGGCCGTACCGGGTGCGGGCCAGGCCCAGGGCCCGGGTGCCGTCGAGGTGGTGGGTGCCCGCCGGAAGGCGCAGACGGCTCTTGTCGTCGTCGATGTCCTCGTCGATCGTGACGGTGACCCCGCCGAGCGCGTCCACGAGCCGGGCGAACCCCGCGAAGTCGATCTCCAGGTAGTGGTCCATCCGGGCGTTCGTGAGCGCCTCGGCCGTCTTGACCGCGCACACCGGTCCGCCCACCGCGTACGCGCTGTTGAACATCACGTTCCGCGCCTCGCGCGTCGCACCGCCCGACGGCAGCGGGCACGAGGGGCGCGTGACCAGCGTGTCGCGCGGGATGCTCACGACCGTCGCGCCGGTACGGCCCGCGTCGAGATGGACGATCATGGCGGTGTCGGAGCGGGCGCCCTCGCTGTCGCCGCCGCCCAGCTCCCGGTTCTCCGCGCCGCTGCGCGAGTCCGAGCCGAGGACGAGGATGTTCAGCGGCCCGCTGGGCAGCGCGGCCGCGGCGGACGGCACCGCCCCGGGCCGGGCCGGGCGGTCGTCACCGAGGGCGTGGTCGATGTCGACGCTGGTGATGTTGCCGCTCAGGTGCCGGTACGCCCATCCCGCCGCGGCGGCGCCCAGCAGCAGCGCGCCCGTCAGGGCGAGGCCGGCGAACCGCACGACCCTCGACCGCCCGCCCATCGGCCCGCCCCCGTCCCCGGCGCGCCGCGCGCACCGCCCGCGTATCCCCTGCCGCGTGTCCCCTACCGCGTATGCCCTACAGGGAGGAACGTACGTCCGATTTATGGCAGCAGGATGTCCGGGACGGACTTTCTAGGGAATTTCTCAGACTTTTCAGCCGTCCCCCGAGGTCTCCGCCCGGGCCGTCGCGGGGGCCGCCGTGCTGCTGCGCACCACCAGGCTGGTCGCCAGCTCCACCCGGGTGGCCGCAGCGGAGCCGTCGGCGCGGCCGAGGTCGAGGACCAGGCGGGCGGCGGCCTCGGCCATCTCGGTCAGCGGCTGCCGCACGGTCGTCAGCGGCGGACCCACCCAGCGCGCCACCGGCAGGTCGTCGAAACCGACCACGCTGAGGTCCTCCGGGATGCGCAGTCCCAGCTCGCGCGCGGCCTCGTACAGCCCGAGCGCCTGGAGGTCGTTGCCGGCGAAGACGGCGGTGGGGCGGTCGGGGCGGCGCAGCAGGGTGAGGCCCTGGCGGTAGCCGGCCTCGTGGTGGAAGTCGCCGGCGGTGATCAGCTCGGGGTCCACCGGCAGCCCGGCCGTCTCCAGGGCGGCCCGGTAGCCGTCGACGCGGGCGCGGCTGCACATCATCCGCGACGGGCCGCTGATCGCGCCGATCCTGCGGTGCCCGAGTTCGATCAGGTGGCGGGTGGCCGCCAGGCCGCCCTGCCAGTTGGTGGCGCCGATGGACGGCACGTCGGTGCCCGGGTCACCGGCCGGGTCCATCACCACGAACGGGATGGACCGGCTGGTCAGCAGGGCGCGCTGGGACTCGTCGAGGCCGGACAGGACCAGCACCACGCCGTGCGGGCGGCGGGCGGCGACCTGGTCGGCCCAGCTCCGCCCGGGGGTCAGCCGCCCCGCGCTCTCGGAGAGGACGACGCTCAGGCCCGCGTCCCGCGCCACGTTCTCCACGCCCCGGATGACCTCCATCGCCCAGGCGCTCTCCAGTTCGTGGAAGACCAGGTCGATGAGGGGCGAGCGGGTCGCCTCGGCCCGTCGGCGGCGGTAGCCGTGGGCGCGCAGCAGCTCCTCCACCCGGCTCCGGGTGGCCGGGGCGACGTCGGCGCGTCCGTTGAGGACTTTCGAAACAGTCGGTGCCGACACACCGGCCGCACGGGCGATCTCGGCGAGGGTCGCGGACTGCGTGGATCGCCCTTGTGTCCGGGTTTCAGCGGGCTGCGGGGATGTCATGGCGGCGATCGTATCCCCGCTGCCCTCGTGGATGAAGCCATCGGAGCACCACGGCCGTCCGGAACATTCGGTCGATGGACCGCAACATTCGCCCCGGGGAGGGCGACGGCGGTGCCGTCCGGCCGGTCCCGGGCCCTCACGGCGGGCGGGGAGCACCGGCCGGACCAGGGGGAACGGGCAGGTCCCGCGCCCCCCGCGCCAAAAGCCCCGGACCGTCCGCCGGTCGGTCCCCGTCAGCGCGCGCCCGTACCCCGGTCAGTCCCCCCCAGCGCACACCCGTACGCCGGTCATTCCCCCAGCGCACACCCGTACCCCGGTGGCGCGCACCCGTGCCCCGGTCAGTCCCCGTCCACCGCCTCGAACCGCCACCGGTGGACCGCCCGCGTGACCAGCCCCGCGTCCGGCTCGGGGAGTTCGGGCAGGTCGGCGCCGTACGGGGCGTCCCACCAGGTGATGACCAGGACCCGGTCCTGCGGGGCGCGGAGGGTCTCCCGGCGCAGCGGGACGCGCGGCAGCTCCTGCGCCCGGGCCCAGGCCAGCAGTTCCCCGCCCCGCCCGGTCACGGCCCGTGCCTCCCACATCAGGGCCACCGTCATGAGTACAGGTTCTCCTTGCTCACCTCGTGCACGTGGTCGTGGCCGTGCGCGCGGCCCGGGACGTGCGGGTCCGTCACGGGCAGCGACGAGTCCGCCGACAGGTCCCAGTCGGAGGCGGCCCGGCCCCGGGCGACCATCTCCGCGCCGAGCGCCGCGACCATCGCGCCGTTGTCCGTGCACAGCTTGGGCCGGGGCACGCGCAGCCGGATCCCGGCGGCCTCGCAGCGTTCCTGGGCCAGCGCCCGCAGCCGGGAGTTGGCGGCGACCCCGCCCCCGATCATCAGGTGGTCGACGCCCTCGTCCTTGCAGGCGCGCACGGCCTTGCGGGTGAGCACGTCGACGACCGCCTCCTGGAAGGAGGCCGCCACGTCCCGCACCGGCACCTCCTCCCCCGCCGCCCGCTTGGCCTCGATCCAGCGGGCCACGGCCGTCTTCAGCCCGGAGAAGGAGAAGTCGTACGCCGGGTCCCGCGGCCCGGTCAGCCCGCGCGGGAAGGCGATCGCCTCCGGGTCGCCCTCGCGCGCGTACCGGTCGATGACCGGGCCGCCGGGGAAGCCCAGGTCCAGCACACGGGCGATCTTGTCGAACGCCTCGCCGGCCGCGTCGTCGATGGTGGCGCCCATCGGGCGGACGTCGGAGGTGATGTCCGTCGACAGCAGCAGCGAGGAGTGGCCGCCGGAGACCAGCAGCGCCATGGTCGGCTCGGGCAGCGGGCCGTGCTCGAGCTGGTCGACGCAGATGTGCGAGGCGAGGTGGTTGACGCCGTACAGCGGCTTGCCGAGCGCGTAGGCGTACGCCTTCGCCGCCGAGACGCCGACCAGCAGGGCGCCGGCGAGCCCGGGACCGGCGGTGACGGCGATGCCGTCCAGGTCCCTGGCGCTCACCCCCGCCTCCTTCAGCGCGCGGTCGATGGTGGGGACCATCGCCTCCAGGTGGGCGCGGCTCGCCACCTCCGGCACGACACCGCCGAAGCGGGCGTGCTCGTCGACGCTGGAGGCGACGGCGTCGGCCAGCAGGGTGGTGCCGCGGACGATGCCGACGCCGGTCTCGTCGCAGGAGGTCTCGATACCCAGGACGAGCGGCTCGTCGCGTGAGTCAGCCATTGATCTCGGTTCCTTGTACGCCGTTGAGGGAGGTTGCGGGGTCGGTCAGGCGCATCACCAGGGCGTCCACGTTCCCCGGCTGGTAGTAGCCGCGCCTGACGCCGATGGGCTCGAAGCCGAAGCGCTCGTAGAGCTTCTGGGCGCGGACGTTGTCGACACGGCATTCGAGGAGCACCTCGGCGCACTCGAAGGCGGTCGCGGCGCGCAGCAGCTCGGTCAGCAGCCGGCTGCCGAGGCCGGTGCCCCACTGGTCGCGGGCGACCGCGATGGTCTGGACGTCGCCGACGCCCCCGGAGGCGGCCAGGCCCGCGTAGCCGGCGATCCGGCCGTCCAGCTCCGCGACGAGGTAGCGGCGGGTGGCCTCCGGCCCGCGCGCGTGGGCCAGCTCGGACCAGAACATCCCGCGCGACCAGGCGTCCTCGGGGAACAGCTCCCGTTCCAGCTCCAGCACGGGGTCGATGTCCCACCAGCGCATCTCGCGCAGCGCGGCGGGCGCCGGCCCGGTCACTTGCCCGGTCACTTCGGCGTGACCACCTTGTAGTTCTTGGGGACCTGGGCGTCGGGCCGGCGCAGGTACAGCGGCCGGGGCGCGGGCAGGTCCTCGCCGGCCGCCAGCTTCTCGGCGGCCAGACGGGCCAGGGCGGCGGCCGAGACGTGCTCGGGCTCGTGCGCCCGGGGGAAGGTGTCCGGGTACAGCAGCGCGCCCGCGCCGACCGCGGGCAGGTCGCGGACCTGCTCGGCGATGTCGGCGGGGCGGTCGACGGCCGGGTCGGTCAGGCGGGTGCGGGAGTCGGCGTAGCGGGCCCAGTAGACCTCCTTGCGGCGGGCGTCGGTCGCCACGACGAAGGGGCCCGGCAGGTCGGCGGCGTAGGCGAGGCCGTCCAGCGTGCACACCCCGTGCACGGGCACGCCGAGCGCGAGGGAGAAGGTCTCCGCGGTCATCAGGCCGACGCGCAGGCCGGTGTACGGGCCGGGCCCGATGCCGGCGACGATGCCGGTGACGGCGTCGAGCGTGAGGCCGGCCTCGGCGAGCACCCGGTCCACGGCCGGAAGCAGCAGCTCACCGTGGCGGCGCGCGTCCACCTGGCTCGACGAGGCGATGACGTCCGTACCGTCGTGCAGCGCGACGGTCACGGCGGGAGTGGCGGTATCCAGAGCGAGCAAGAGCACGCAAACAGCCTACGGCTCCCGCGCCGGGCGCACGGCCGCCCGGGTCGGACGGTCACATCCTGCTACCGTCGCCAGCGAAGCACGAAGCGCGTCGTACGGCGTACGAAGCACGACGCATGAAGCACGAAGCACGACGCACGACGACGAGGTGGTCGCAGTGGCAAGCAGCAGCGCCGGGATCGTCGCCGGGCTCACCGCGGCGGCCCTCGTGTCGGTGGGCGTCCTCGCCTACCAGGCGTCTGCCACCGTCCCGGCCGGTCTGGGCGAGCCGCGCTCCGCCGCCCCCGCCCCGGGTCCCCCCAAGGCCCCCCGCGACCAGCGGAACCCCGCCGCGCTGCCGAGCGGCTCCGGGCGGGGCGAACGGGTCGTGTACTCGCTGGACGACGACCGGGTGTGGCTGGTCGGCCCGGACGACCGGGTCCAGCGCACGTTCAAGGTGGTCCCCAGCTCGGTGGACCCGGCGCCGGGCACCTACGCGGTCACCTCCCGCTCCAAGGCGATCACCGGCTCCGACGGCATCCCGGTGGAGCACGTGGTGCGCTTCGCCGGTGTGGACGGCGTGGTCATCGGCTTCAGCGCGGCCGTGGACGGCTCGATGCCGACGCCCAACCCGCACGTGCGCACGGGCGGCATCCGCCAGACCCGCGCGGACGGCCACGCGATGTGGCACTTCGCGACGATCGGGCAGCGGATCGTCGTCATCCGCTGAGCCGGGGGCCGGGCGCCCGCGGCCGGCGACGTCACCAGCACCGCGGCCCCGGCCCGCGGGCGGGCTCAGGCGGCCTCGCGGTGCTCCCCGGCCCGCCGGGCCGGAGGTGCCGGGACCGCCGGGACCGCCGGGAGATCCGGCAGGCGCGGCGGGGTGGAGACGGCGGCCGCGGCGGCGCCGGCCGCCAGCAGATCGCGCATGGACACCGCCCCGGCCACCCCGGACATCGCGGGCGCACTCGGCCGTCGTGGTGCTGACTGCGGCTGCGGCTGCGCGTGGGTTCCTGAAGCCGGCATGGACGCCTCCTGGGGGCCGGGGGCGGACGTAGTTAGGTAGACCTAACTACGGACTGGATACCATGTGACCACGCGCCGGACGCCGAACGCAACATCTTGCCGACGACCTGTCGGAATGTTCGGATGTCCGGGGCGTTCCAGGACGAGCGCTCTCGGAACAGGCACCCCGTGCGGACCCTCTGCACGCGGGGCGGACGCCGGACCGGACCGGCCCGGTCCGCCACCGGGCGGGCGGCGGCACCCGGCACCGGCGGCGGCACCCGGATCAGACGGCGAGCACGCCCAGGTCGGCCTCGGCCCAGCGCTCCCCGATGCCCGTCAGCGTCACGTGCCGCACCTCGTCGGTGGTGTCGCCCACCGCGCGGTGGATCAGGATCTGCAACCGGTCGTCGGTCAGCTCCTCGACCTTGCCCTCGCCCCACTCCACCACGATCACGGACTCGGGCAGCGAGACGTCGAGGTCGAGGTCCTCCATCTCGTCCAGGCCGCCGGACAGGCGGTACGCGTCGACGTGGACGAGCGGCGGTCCGTCGCCGAGGGAGGGGTGCACACGGGCGATCACGAAGGTGGGGGAGGTGACGGCGCCGCGCACGCCGAGCCCCTCGCCCAGCCCGCGGGTGAGCGTGGTCTTGCCCGCGCCCAGCTCCCCGGTGAGCATCACGAGGTCGCCCGCGCGCAGCAGCTTGGCGAGCCTGCGGCCCAATTCCCGCATCTGGTCGGGAGAGGTGACGGTGATCTCGACGGCGGGCAGGGGCTCAGCCGGGCCCTGCGGTGCTGCTGGTGCTTCCATAGCCCTCAACCGTAGCCGCTGCGGGCACCGCACCCGCGCGGGCGAGCAGGTCGGCGAGGCGGTCGGTGACCACCTCCGGATGCTCCAGCATCACCAGGTGCCCGGCGTCCGGCACCAGCACCAGTTCGGCGTCCGGCAGCAGCCCGGCGATCGCCTCGCTGTGCTCGCTGGGCGTGACCATGTCCTGGGTCCCGGCCAGCACGAGCACCGGCACCCCCGCGAAGTGGGCGAGCGCCCCGGTCTTGTCGTGGTCGTCGAAGGCCGGGTAGTACTCGGCGACGACGTCGATCGGCGTGGACTCGATCATCCGCTCGGCGAACCGGGCGACGGCCGGATCGACCTCCCGGGACGCGAACGAGTACCGCTTGATGATCCCGGCGAACAGGTCCGCGGTCGCCCGGCGCCCCTTCTCCACCAGCTCGGCCCGCTGCCCGAGCGCCCTCAGCACCCCGGGCAGCACCCGCCGCACCGCGTTGACCCCGGCGACCGGCAGCCCGAAGTTGACCTCGCCGAGCCGCCCGGAGGAGGTGCCGACCAGGGCCACGGCGGCGACCCGCTCACGGATCAGCTCGGGGAACCGGTCGGCCAGCGCCATCACCGTCATACCGCCCATGGAGTGCCCCACCAGCACGATCGGCCCCTCGGGCACGGCCGCGTCCAGGACGGCCTTCAGATCGCCGCCCAGCTCGTCGATGGTGACCGGCGCGCCGTCGCGGACCTGCGCCACGCCCCGCCCGGAGCGGCCGTGGCTGCGCTGGTCCCAGTGCACGGTGCGCACCAGGCCGCGCAGCGCCGCCCGCTGGAAGTGCCAGGAGTCCTGGTTGAGGCAGTAGCCGTGGCAGAAGACGACGGTGACGGCGGCGGGCGCCCGGTGGCCGAAGAGGCGGCGGCGACGTGCCGCGGTGCCGCCCCCGGACCCGGCCTCGTCGAGCCCGTCGATCCCGTCGATCCCGTCGATCGGGTTGATCTCACCGGTCTCGTCGGTCTCGTCGACCTCGTAGTACAGCTCGGTGCCGTCCTCGGCGTACGCCGTGCCGGGCGTGCCGCGCAGCGCGCCGTACGGTCCGGCCGCGTCCAGGACGAGCCGCGCCTTGCGGCGTATGCCCCGGCCGACGGTGAGCCGCTCCAGGGCGACGCCGGCCGCCGCGCCCGCCGCCACGACGCCTATCGCGACGCCGGCGATGCCGGTGGCCCGGCGCCAGCCCCCGGCGGCCGCTTCCGTGGCGGAGGCGACGGCCGCCGCGGCGACGTCCGCGACGGCCTCCCCGCTGCTCTCGCTCACGTGCCGCTCCTCCTCGCCGGACTGGTGTTCGGCTCGTTCGCCGGGTGGGTCTGGTGCGTGGGTGGTGCCGAAGTGCCGTGCCGTCCTTGTCGGTTACCCGGCCCGGCGCCCGTTCACCGGGGGGCGTCGCCGGCGGCCGCGTCGTTCAGGTGGACGCGGGGGACGCGCGGCCCGATCCGGGTGACGATCTCGTACGCGATGGTGCCCGCGGCCTGCGCCCAGTCCTCGGCGGTGGGCTCACCGCGGTCGCCGGGCCCGAACAGGACGGCCTGGGCCCCGGGTTCGGGCTCGTCCCCGCCGAGGTCCACGACGAACTGGTCCATCGCGATCCGGCCGGCGACCGTACGCCACTTGCCGTCGACCAGCACCGGCCCGGTGGAGGAGGCGTGCCGCGGGATGCCGTCGGCGTAGCCCAGGGGGATCAGGCCGAGGGTGGTCCGGCCGGGCGTGGTGTAGCGGTGGCCGTAGCTGACGCCGTGGCCGCCGGGCACCTGCTTGACCAGCGCGACCGAGGCGGTCAGCGTCATCACCGGACGCAGCCCGAGGTCGGCCGAGGTGCCGATCTCGGGGCTGGGCGAGATGCCGTACATGGCGATGCCCGGCCGTACGAGGTCGAAGTGGGCCTCGGGCAGGGTGAGCGTGGCCGGCGAGTTGGCGATGTGCCGCACCTCGGGGCGCACGCCCTGGCCCTCGGCGTACGCCACCATCTCCCGGAAGCGGGTGAGCTGGGCGGCGATGGAGGGGTGCCCGGGCTCGTCGGCGCAGGCGAAGTGGGACCACAGGCCCGTGATCCGCAGCAGCCCCTCGCGCTCGGCCCGCAGGGCCTCCCCGACGAGTTCGGCCCAGTCCTCGCCGGGCTGGCAGCCGCCCCGGCCGAGGCCGGTGTCGGCCTTGAGCTGCACCCGCGCGGGGCGGCCCGCGAGCCGGGCGGCCTCGGTGACCTCCGCCAGGGCCCACAGGGCGCTGACGGACATGTCGAGACCGGCCTCGACGCCCTCCCGCCAGGGCCCGCCCGGCGTCCACAGCCAGCACATGATCCTGACGTCGGCGGGGATGCCGTCCGCCGCCCGCAGCGCGAGCGCTTCCTGCGGCGTCGCCGTGCCCAGCCAGGTCGCGCCCGCCGCGACGGCCGCGCGGGCGCACGGCAGCGCGCCGTGTCCGTACGCGTCCGCCTTCACCACGGCCATGACGGCCGCGCCGCGCGCCCGTTCGCGCAGCACGCGCACGTTGGCCCGCAGGGCGGCCAGATCGATCTCGGCGCGGGCCCGCAGGGGCGCGGTCCGCTGGGCTGCTGTCTCACTCATCGTGCCCCAGTCTCTCAGAGCGCCACACCGCCCGGTCCGGCCACACCGCCCCGCCCGGCCG
>NZ_WYCT01000189.1 GCF_011008945.1 Streptomyces harenosi | reverse complement strand
GGGCGGCCGGGGGGTGCTCCGCGCCCCGGCCGGCCCGCGCGGGGGCGCGGCGGCGAGGGCGCTCGCGGCCGCGGGACAGCGACGACGCCGAGACCGCGAGGCCGGCCAGCAGGGCCAGGGCGACGGCGGGGGCGAGGGCGGCCCAGGGGGCGCGTTCCACGTAGGCGCGGGACTCGTCGAGGAGCAGGCCCCACTCCGGTGCGGGCGGCTGGGCGCCCAGGCCCAGGAAGCCGAGGGACGCCAGGGCGAGGGCGATGCCGGGCAGCCGCAGCAGGGCGTGCCGGGCGACCGGCGCGGCCACCGACGGCAGGACGTGCCGGGTCAGGATCCACACCGGCGGCGCGCCGATGGCCCGCTGCGCGGTGAGGAACGCCGACGCCCGCACCTCCTGCACCAGCGCCGCCGCGTGCGCGGCCAGCGGCGGCCAGGAGATCAGCGCGACGGCGAGGGCGGCCCCGCCGGTGCCGGGCCCGGCCGCCGCGGCGACCAGGATGCCGACGATCACCGGCGGCAGCGCGTTGGCGATGTCCGCCGCGCCCGCCGCGACCCCCGGCAGGAAGCCGAGGGCCAGCCCGGCCAGCAGGCTCAGCAGGCAGACCGCCGCCGCCGTGCCGGCCGTCGAGGCGGCCCCGTGCCCGAGCCGCGCCAGCACGTCCCGGCCCAGTCCGTCGGTGCCCAGCGGATACGCCCAGGAGGGCGCCGCAAGGCGGGCGGTGGTGTCGACGGCGTACGGGTCGCGCAGCAGGCCCCAGCCGAGCGCGGTCAGCAGCACCGCGGCGAGGACCACCGGCACCGCCGGGTGCGCGCGCACCGGCCGGGCCGGGGGCAGCGCCAGCCCGGCGTCGCGCAGTGCGGGGCCCAGCAGCCGGCGCCGTACCAGCGCGGCCAGCGCGCCGGTGACCAGGCCCAGGACGAGCAGGGCCAGGACGGCGCCCTGGAGCAGCGGCAGGTCCTGCGACTTGGCGGCCCCCAGCGCCGTTCGCCCGATGCCGGGCACCGCGAACACCGTCTCGACCGCGACCGCCCCACCCGTCAGCCCCACGGCGACCATCCCGAACTGCGGGACCAGCGGCGGCAGTACCCGGCGCAGCGCGGCGGCCGCGACACGGGCCCGGCTCACGCCCGCGCCCCGCCACAGCTCCACCCACCGCTCGTCCAGCACCGATGGCAGCGCGTCCGCGACCAGCCGGCCGAGCAGCCCGCCCGCCGGAACGCCCAGCGCGAGGGCGGGCAGCACCACGTACCGAGGCCCCTGCCAGCCCGACGTGGGCAGCCACCCCAGCCACACCCCGCACACCAGCAGCGCGACCGTGGCGAGCAGGAACTCCGGTACGGCGGCCAGCATCGCGGCGCCCGCCCCGGCCGAGCCCCGGCCCCGCACCAGCACCGGCGCCACCAGCGCGACGGCCAGCACCAGCGCCACGCCGAGGGCGGCGGCCATCAGGCCCAGCGACACCTGGAGCCCGGAGAGGACGGACGGCAGCACCTCGCTCCCCGACACCCAGGAGGTGCCGAGGTCCCCGCGGAGCAGCCCGGCGGCCCAGTCGCCGAGCAGGGCGAGCGGCCCGGCGTCCAGGCCGAGGTCCCGGCGGACGGCGTCCAGGGCCTGCGCGGTGGGTTCCTGCTCGGCGGAGCGGGCGCGCAGCACGGTCAGCGCCGGGTCCCGGCCGGAGAGCCAGGGCAGCAGGCCGACGGCGGCCAGCACCGCGAGGAGGGACAGGGCGCGGGTCGCCCCCGCCGCGCCCGGCCGCACGGCCGACCCCGTTCCCGACCCCATTCCCGGCCTCACTTGCGGTGCGTGGCGAGCGTGACCAGCTCCCGCTCGCGCGGGTCGTGGGCGGCGCCGACGACATCCGCCGCGTCGCCCTGGATCACCCGCTCGTGGAGCATCGGCACGGCCGCGTCGGTGGCGAGCACGGCGGCCTCGGCCTCGACGACCGCCTTGCGCCGGGCGTCACCGGTCGGCGTCTGTCCGGCCCGCGTCAGCGCCCGGTCCACGGCCGGATCGGCGAGCTGGGAGATGTTGAAGGAGCCGTCGGAGGCGAAGTCGCTGTAGAGGTAGGCGGCCGGGTCGCCGGAGTCGAGGACGGTGGCCCGGGACAGGACGAAGGCGTCGAACTCGCCGGCCAGCGCGTCCGACTCGATGGTCGCGTACTCGCGCACCTCCAGCCGCACCTCGAACCCCGCCTTCCGGAGCTGCTGCTGGAGCGCGGCGGCCACCTCCGGCAGCTCGGCCCGGTCGGTGAAGGTGCCGATGGTGACGGTCCGCCCGTCCGGCTTCTTCGCGGCGGCCCGCTTCACCTCGGTGCGCAGGCCGGCGGCCCACGGCAGCGCGGGGCCCAGCAGCCCCCCGGCCACGTCGGCGCGCCCCTCGTACACGCCCTGCACGAGCGACTGCGCGTCGATCGCCTCCCGGGCGGCGGCCCGCAGCCCGGGGTCCGCGAAGGGGCCCTTGCGGGTGTTGAGGTACAGGGTGTTGGTGCGCGGCATGGGGACCTCGGTGATCAGGTCCTCGTCCAGCAGCGCCGCCTGCGAGACGGGCACCGCCTCGACGATGTCGGCCTCGCCGCTGCGCAGGGCGGCGGCGCGGGCGGTGCCGTCGGGGACGAACGTGACGTCGATGCCGGGGGCCTTGGCCTTGCCGCCCCAGTAGTCGTCGTAGCGGTCGAGGGACGCGGAGGAGGTGCCGCGGACCTTCGTCAGCTCGAAGGGGCCGGTGCCGGCGCCGACCGGGTCGACGGTCCTGCCCCGGTAGGCCCTGGCCGCCAGGATGGAGAGCTGCGGGGAGCTCAGCCGCTGCGGGAGCAGGGGGTCCTCGCCGGCGGTGGTGACCACGACGGTGCCGGTGCCCCGTGCCCTCGCCGTCAGCTCGACCCCGTCCAGGATGCGGGGCTTGGGGGCGGCCCCGGCCGCCCGGGTGAGCGACCGGACGACGGCCCGGGCGTCCAGCTCGGTGCCGTCGTGGAAGGTGACGCCGTCCCGGAGGGTGAACGTCCAGTCCCGGCCCGACTGCTTCCACCGCGTGGCGAGCGCCGGTACGGCGTCGCCGTCGGCGTCCAGCTTCACCAGCGTCTCGGCAGTGGACCAGCGCGACAGCTTGAACGCGTCGTCGGACAGCGGCGACAGGCCCGAGCGCGGGGGCTGCATCATCGCGACGCGCAGGCGCTCGCCCTCACCGGACCCGCCGTCACCGGTCGCCGAGAAGCACCCGGTGAGCAGGGCGCAGGCGGCGAGGGCCGCGGGGAGGGGCAGCAGTCGGGCGGGGACGCGCACGGGGACACTCCGGGTAAAGGGCCGGTCAAAGGTTGAGCGTGCGACGACCGTAGCATGATGACAATCGTTTTCATGACGCCGGGGTCCGGACCCGCCGGCGCCCGGCTGCGAGCGCGCCCGGTCGGACGCCGGGGACGGGACCCGCCGGCCTCCCGGGCGCCCGGCTACAGGCGCGCCCCCTTCAGCGCCATGTGCAGCAGCAGCCGGTCCTCCCCGTCGTCCAGGTCCAGGCCGGTGAGCTGCTCGATACGGGAGAGGCGGTAGTACAGGGTCTGGCGGTGGATGCCGAGCTCGGCGGCGGCGCGGCCGGCCTGGCCGGCCCGGTCGAGGTAGACCTCGGCGGTGCGGGCCAGCTCCCGGTGGGCGGGGGAGAGCAGGGCCCGCACGGCGGGGTCCTGGGCGGCGCCCGCCGGGAGCGCGGTCAGCAGCCGGAACGGGCCGATCGACGCCCACTCGGCGACCGGGCCGAGCCGCGGCTCGGCCAGCGCCGCGCGCGCCGCCGCCGACGCCTCGCGCCAGGCCGCGCCCAGCTCCGCGAGCCCGGTCCGCGCGGCGGCGACCCCCGCCGCCGGCGCGCCGGCGCCCGCCCCGCGCGCCCGCTCCAGCAGCCGCCCCGCCGCCGACACGGCCGGGGCCGCCGCCTCCGCCGAGCGGAGCCGGACCAGCAGCGCCAGGGAGAGGCCCGCCGAGCCGGAGGGCACCGTGCACAGCGCGGTCGCCCCCGGCACCGTACGCACCGAGGGCGCCTCGTCGGGGCCGGCCGAGGGCCAGGGGGTGACGCACACCACCGTGTGCGGGCCCTGGGCGCGGATCCCGAGGGCGGTGCGCAGCTCGGCGACGGCCATGTCCCGCTGCCAGTCGCGCTCGGCGGTCAGCACCGCCCGCAGCTCCCGGCTGAGGTCGGCGCCGTGCTGCGCCTCGTTGGCGAGCAGCGCGCCGATCCGGGCCGTCACCTCCATCGCCGCCGCGAGCTGCCGGGCGGTCGGGCCCGGGTCGGTGTCCAGCAGCCAGACGTAGCCGAGGACGACCCCCCGATGGCGTACGGGCAGGCAGACGCGGCCCCGCAGGACGCCCGCCTCCGGCGCCGGCGGGATGCGGACCGGGCCCGTCGCGCGCGTGATGCCGAACCCTTCGAACCAGGCCCGCACGGCCGCCGTCGACCGCCGGGTGAGGATCGAGCGGGCGCGGACCGGGTCCAGCGCCGACGGGTCCAGCTCGCCCTCGCTGTCGTAGGCGCCGAAGGCGATCAGCTCGAAGTCGCGGTTCTCCAGGGTCGCGGGGGCGCCCAGCAGCTCCGAGATCTCGTCGACCAGCTCCTGGTACTCACCTTTGAAATCCGACGTCACCCGGGCATTCTGCCGCATAAACACAGGCCCCTCATACATCTGTCTGAGATCTGTGGCACGGATGCGTGACACCTGTCGATGGCCGAGGATCGGGGGGATCCTTAGGTTTCACGGTGGTTCTCCGTGCCGTTCCCGAAACGTCGGGTCACGGCCCTTGGCGTATGTGTAAGTGGAGGTGCCCCGTGCTGGGTCCCGTGATTCTCGCCGCGTCGCGCAGCGACCGGATGCGACGTCTGGTCTCGGCGGCCCCGGTGACCAAGCCGGTCGTCGACCGCTTCATCCCCGGCGAGACGGTCGACGAGATCCTGCCGATCATCCAGGACCTCACCGGCAAGGGCCTGGAGCTGACCATGGACGTCGTCGGCGAGGACATCACCACCCCCGAGCAGGCCGAGGCCGCCCGGGACGCCTACCTGGAGCTGATCGACCGGCTCAAGCCGCTGGAGCTCGGCACCCGCGCGGAGATGTCGGTGAAGCTGTCCATGTTCGGGCAGGCGCTGGACGGCGGCCACGAGCTGGCCCTGAAGAACGTCCGCCCGGTCGTCGAGGCCGCCGCCGGGATCGGCACCACGGTCACGCTCGACGCCGAGGACCACACCACTCTGGACTCGATGTTCGCCATCCACGACGAGCTGCGCCAGGACTTCCCGCAGACCGGCTGCGTCATCCAGTCCTACCTCTTCCGCACCGAGGCCGACGCGCGCCGGCTCGCCGCGAACGGTTCTCGCGTACGGTTGGTGAAGGGCGCCTACAAGGAGCCCGCCGAGGTCGCGTACCAGCAGAAGGCCGAGATCGACAAGGCGTACGTGCGCATCCTGAGGACGCTGATGGAGGGCGACGGCTACCCGATGATCGGGTCCCACGACCCGCGTCTGATCGCCATCGCCCAGGAGCTCGCCCGGCGCGCCGGGCGCAAGCTCGACGAGTACGAGTTCCAGATGCTGTACGGCATCCGCGGGGACGAGCACCTGCGGCTGGCCGCCGAGGGCCACCGCATGCGCGTCTACACGGCGTACGGCACCGACTGGTACGGCTACTTCATGCGGCGGCTGGCGGAGAAGCCGGCGAACCTGCGCTTCTTCGCCCGCTCGATGGTCACCAAGGGCTGAGCCCGCACCACCGCTCGCAACACCGCTCAAGATCAAGGAGTTCGGAACCCATGGACGCTGTGACCCAGGTCCCCACCCCCGTCAACGAGCCGGTGCACGGCTACGCCCCCGGCTCGCCCGAGCGCGCCCGACTGGAGGCCAAGCTCAAGGAGCTGGCCGAGAACCCGATCGAGCTGCCCTGCACCATCGGCGGCGAGCGGCGCCTGGGCGGCGGCGAGGAGTTCCAGGTCGTCCAGCCGCACAACCACAAGGCCGTCCTCGGCACCTACCGCAACGCCACCAAGCAGGACGCCCAGGACGCCATCGACGCGGCCCTGGCCGCCGCCCCGGCCTGGCGCGCGATGTCCTTCGACGACCGCGCGGCGATCATCCTGCGCGCCGCCGAGCTGCTGACCGGCCCGTGGCGCGAGACCCTGGCCGCCTCCACCATGCTCGGCCAGTCCAAGACCGCCCAGCAGGCCGAGATCGACACCCCCTGCGAGCTGGCCGACTTCTGGCGCTTCAACGTCCACTACGCCCGCCAGATCCTCGCCGAGCAGCCCCCGGCCAACTCCCCGGGCGTGTGGAACCGCCTGGACCACCGCCCGCTGGAGGGCTTCGTCTACGCGATCACGCCGTTCAACTTCACGGCGATCGCCGCCAACCTGCCCACCGCGCCCGCCCTCATGGGCAACGTGGTGGTCTGGAAGCCGTCCCCGACGCAGACCCACGCCGCCGTGCTGACCATGCGGCTGCTGGAGGAGGCGGGCCTGCCCAAGGGCGTCATCAACCTCGTCACCGGTGACGGGCTGGAGGTCTCGGAGGTCGCCCTGAACCACCGCGACCTGGCCGGCATCCACTTCACCGGCTCGACCAAGACCTTCCAGTACCTGTGGAAGACGGTCGGCAACAACATCGAGAACTACCGCGCCTACCCGCGCCTGGTCGGCGAGACCGGCGGCAAGGACTTCGTCGTCGCCCACCCGAGCGCCGACCGTGCGGTCCTGAAGACCGCCCTGACCCGCGGTGCCTTCGAGTACCAGGGCCAGAAGTGCTCCGCCACCTCGCGCGCGTACATCCCGGCCTCCATCTGGAACGACGGCTTCCGCGAGGAGTTCGCCGCCGAGGTCGACGGCATCGCGATGGGTGACGTCACCGACCTGTCGAACTTCATCGGCGCCGTCATCGACGAGCGGTCCTTCGCCAAGAACAAGGCCGCCATCGACCGCGCCCAGGCCGACCCGGCCTGCACCATCGTCGCGGGCGGCTCCTACGACGACTCGGTGGGCTGGTTCGTCCGCCCGACCGTCATCGAGTGCACCGACCCGGAGAACGAGGTCTTCCGCACCGAGTACTTCGGCCCGATCCTCGCCGTGTACGTCTACGAGGACGAGAAGTACGACGAGATGCTGACCCAGATGGAGTCGGTCTCCGACTACGCCCTGACCGGCTCGGTCATCGCCAACGACCGCGCGGCGGCGGCGTACACGATGGAGAAGCTGCGCTACGCGGCCGGCAACTTCTACATCAACGACAAGTCGACCGGCGCCGTCGTCGGCCAGCAGCCCTTCGGCGGCGGCCGTGCCTCCGGCACCAACGACAAGGCCGGCGCCCCGCAGAACCTGATGCGCTGGACCCTGACCCGCGCCATCAAGGAGACGCTGGTCCCGCCGACCGACTACACCTACCCGCACATGGGCTGACGCCCGCGCAACCGGACGGGCCGGGTCGCCGCGACCCGGCCCGTCCGCGTGCCCGGACGCCTCAGGGGGCGCCGGGCGCCGCCGAGCGGAACAGGACGCACCGGCGCAGCGGCCCCTCGGGCACGGAGGGGTCGTCGAAGTCGTCCGCCGGGTCCCGGGTCATGCCCAGGTGCCGCATGACGGCCTGCGAGCGGAGGTTGCCCACGGTGGTGACGGCGAGGATCTCCGGCAGGCCCAGTTCGGTGAAGCCGAAGGCCAGCGCCGCCCGGGCCGCCTCGGTGGCGTAGCCGTGGCCCCAGGCCGGCCGGGCCAGCCGCCAGCCCGCCTCCACGCCGGTGAACGGCTGCCCCTCCTCCACCGGGTCGAGGCCGGTGAAGCCGATGAACTCGCCGGTCCGGCGCACCTCCACCGCCCAGAACCCCCAGCCCCGCCGGTCCAGCTCGTCCTGGAAGCGGCCGGCGGCGGCGTCGCACTGGGCGCGGTCCGGGACGCCGGGCAGATGCCGGCGCACCTCCGGGTCGGCGTTGAGCGCGGCCCACGGGGCGAGATCGGACTCCCGCCAGGAGCGCAGGAGCAGGCGGTCGGTGCGCAGTTCGGCCATCGCGTCACCGTAGGCGGGACGGGCCCCGCGGGGCGACCGAATTCCCCCGGCCGCCGGTCCCGGTCGGGTCCCGGAATACTGGGGCCATGACCCTGCGCACCGCCCACACCGCCGAGCTCACCCCCGGCGAACTCGACGCGATCCGCGCCCTGTTGTACGACGCCTTCGACGGCGACTTCGGCGACGAGGACTGGGACCACACCCTGGGCGGTGTGCACGTCCTGGTCCACGACGCGCGGGGCCCGGCCGCGCACGGCGCGGTCGTCATGCGGCGGGTGCGGTACCGGACGCGGTGGCTGCGGACCGGATACGTCGAGGGCGTCGCCGTACGGCGTGACGTGCGGCGGCAGGGGCTCGGCGGCGCGGTCATGGGCGCCCTGGAGGAGATCGTCACCCGCGCCTACGACCTGGGCGCGCTGTCGGCGAGCGAGGAGGGCGCCGCGCTCTACGCCGGCCGCGGCTGGCGGGCGTGGCGGGGGCGGATCCTCGCGCTCGGCCCGGAGGGCATGGTCCGGCTGCCCGAGGAGGAGGGCAGCACCTACGTCCGGAGCGGCGGCGGCACCGCGGACCCGGACCTGGACCTCGGGGACGAACTCGTCTTCGACTGGCGGGACGGGGACGTCCTCTGAGCCCGGTCCCCCGGCGGGGAAGGGGGTCTCGCCCGGTGTGAGCCATCGCACCGTCTCAGATAGTAGGAAGTCCGAGTAATTGTGGAGACAGACGCTCCGCGCTCCCTTAGTTTTGTAGGAGCCGAACGTCTCGCTCGACCCAGCGAATGGCGGTCGTGAGCCGGGCCCCGTGCAGGCAACCCCTGTGGCACCGCAGCTCCCCGCCCCTTCCGGCGTCTCGAATCCCGTCTTCCATGCCGCCCCCGCGTGCCGAAGGAGATCCCCCATGCCCGAGACGACCGTCCGCCGCCGAGTCCGCCACGTCTCCCGCACGAGCGAGTCCGACCGCAAGAACGCCGCCGCCGCGCTGCAGCGCGCCCTCGACCGCCGCGACAACGGCGGCGAGACCGGCCACTGACCCGCCTCCGGCACACGGTGTCCGAATGCCGGACACCGTGTGTCATCACCTGGGACGAGGAGTAGGGTGCCGCCATGTCTCGCAGCCTCAATCTCGCAGTGATCCCCGGTGACGGCATCGGCCAGGAGGTCGTGGCCGAAGGTCTCAAGGTCCTCTCCGCCGTCCTTCCGCAGGATGTGAAGCTGGAGACCAAGGAGTACGACTTCGGCGCCAGGCGCTACCACGCCACCGGTGAGACCCTCACCGACGCCGACCTCGAGGCGCTCCGGCAGCACGACGCCATCCTGCTCGGCGCGATCGGCGACCCCTCGGTCCCCTCCGGCGTCCTGGAGCGCGGCTTCCTGCTCAAGCTCCGCTTCGCCTTCGACCACCACGTCAACCTGCGGCCGTCCAAGCTCCTGCCGGGCGTGGCCACGCCGCTGGCCGGACAGCCGGAGATCGACTTCGTCGTCGTCCGCGAGGGCACCGAGGGCCCGTACACCGGCAACGGCGGCACCATCCGCAAGGGCACCCCCCACGAGGTCGCCACCGAGGTGTCCGTCAACACGGCCTACGGTGTCGAGCGCGTGGTCCGCGACGCCTTCGCCCGCGCCCAGGCCCGCCCCCGCAAGAAGCTCACGCTGGTCCACAAGAACAACGTGCTGACCTTCGCGGGCCACCTGTGGACCGACATCTTCAACAAGGTGGCCGAGGAGTACCCCGAGGTCACCACCGAGTACATCCACGTCGACGCGGCGACGATCTTCCTCGTCACCCAGCCCGAGCGCTTCGACGTGATCGTCACCGACAACCTCTTCGGCGACATCATCACCGACCTCGCCGCGGCCGTCTCCGGCGGCATCGGCGTCGCCGCGAGCGGCAACATCAACCCCTCCGGCGCGTTCCCCTCCATGTTCGAGCCGGTCCACGGCTCGGCCCCGGACATCGCCGGCCAGGGCAAGGCCGACCCCACCGCCACGGTCCTGTCCGTCGCCCTGCTGCTGCGCCACCTCGGCTACGAGGCCGAGGCCGCCCGTATCGAGGAGGCGGTCGCCGCCGACCTCGGCGAGCGCGGCGGCCTGCCCGCGCGCAGCACCTCGCAGATCGGCGACGCGCTCGCCGTACGAGTAGCCGGCTGACCCGCCGCGCTTCTCCCCCCTCTCGAAGCCGCCGGGTCCCAGAAGAAGGCGCCCGGCGGCTTTCACCTGTCCCCGCCGGGTGCGACCATCGACCCCTGGGCCGCAGTCACCCCGTTTCATCCGCGGCAGCCCGCGCGCGATAATCGAACGCGGAGCCGCGACATGAGGGAATGCTCGGACGTCCTACCACTGGCCACTGGCCGTACGGGCGTGAACGCGGCCCGTCACGACAACCGGTGAAGGACATCCATCCATGACGACGCCCACGATCGAGCTCAAGCCCTCCGCCCACCCGCTGCCCGCCGCAGAGCGCGAGGCGATCCTGGCGAACCCCGGGTTCGGCCGCCACTTCACCGACCACATGGTGACGATCAAGTGGGCGGAAGGGCGCGGCTGGCACGACGCACAGCTCGTTCCGTACGGGCCGATCTCCCTCGACCCCTCCACCCACGTCCTGCACTACGGCCAGGAGATCTTCGAGGGGCTGAAGGCGTACCGCCAGCCCGACGGCTCGGTCGCGCTCTTCCGCCCGGAGGCCAACGCCCGCCGCTTCCGCAACTCCGCCCGCCGCATGGCCATGGCCGAACTGCCCGAGGAGCTGTTCATCGCGGCCCTGGACGCGCTGCTCACGCAGGACGCCGACTGGGTCCCGCCGCACGGCGGCGAGGAGTCCCTCTACCTGCGCCCGTTCATGTTCGCCTCGGAGACCGGGCTCGGCGTGCACCCGGCCAACGAGTACCTGTTCATGCTGATCGCCTCCCCCTCCGGGGCGTACTTCGCCGGCGGGGTCAAGCCGGTCACCATCTGGGTCTCCGAGGACCATGTCCGCGCCGTGCCCGGCGGCACCGGCGACGCCAAGACCGGCGGCAACTACGCGGCCTCCCTGCTGCCCCAGGCCGAGGCCGCGGCGCACGGCTGCGACCAGGTCGTCTACCTCGACGCGGTCACCCGCACCAAGGTCGAGGAGAGCGGCAGCATGAACATCGCCTTCGTCTACGGCGACCGGATCGTCACCCCGGAGCTGACCGGCTCCATCCTGGAGGGCATCACCCGCGACTCCCTCCTCCAGGTCGCCCGGGACCTCGGCTACACCGCCGAGGAGGGCGTCGTCACCCTCCAGCAGTGGCGCGAGGACGCCGCCTCCGGCGCCCTGACCGAGGTCTTCGCCTGCGGCACCGCCGCCGTGGTCACGCCCATCGGGCACGTCAGGACCAAGAGCGACGGCTGGTCCCACGGCGACGGCACCCCCGGCCCGGTCACCCTGCGCCTGCGCGAGGCGCTGCTGGGCATCCAGCGCGGTGTCACCGAGGACAAGCACGGCTGGATGCACAAGCTGGGCTGACCCGCACCACGTGGCCGCCGACGGGGCCGCCGCGGACTTCGCGTCCGCGGCGGCCCCGTCGCTTTTCCCGGCTGCCGGCGACGCGAGCCGCCCTGCCGCTCCGGCTGTTTGAGCATCGTTCAATGTGATGTGCAACAGACCGCCATTGAGGTGCTGGCGAAAGCCGTTTTCGGGATTAGAGTGTTGCTCTAAAGTGGGAGGCAAGGAGGTGCCCGCGTCATGAGACTGACCCCCACGGAACGCGACCGGCTGCTGCTGTTCGGTGCCGCCGAACTGGCCCGCGCCCGCCGGGCCCGCGGCCTGAGGCTGAACGTGCCCGAGGCGACGGCGCTCATCGCGGACACCGTCTGCGAGGCCGCCCGCGACGGCGCCCGGCTCGCGGAGGCCGTCGAGCGCGGCCGGTCGGTGCTCGGCCCGGACGACGTCCTGCCCGGCGTGGCGGACGTGGTCACCGAGGTGCATGTCGAGGCCGTCTTCGACGACGGTTCCCGGCTGGCGATCGTCTCCGACCCGATCGGCGGCGGCCTCGGCGGGCAAGCCCCGGGCGCGCTGCTGCCGGGCCCGCTGCACGCCGACCCGGAGCCGGCCGTGCGGCTGACGGTGACCAACACCGCCGCCGTGCCGGTGTCGGTCACCTCGCACTTCCACTTCTTCGAGGCCAACCCGCGCCTGGACTTCGCGCGCGAGCGCGCCTACGGCATGCGGCTGGCCGTACCGGCCGGTTCCTCCGTGCGCTTCGGGCCGGGCGAGAGCCACGAGGTCGGCCTGGTGCCGATCGGCGGCGAGCGGGTCGCCATCGGGTTCGCCGGACTGGTCGACGGACCGCTGGACGCCCCGGGGGCCAAGGAGGAGGCGCTGCGCCGGGCCGCCGCCTGCGGATATCTGGGAGCCACCCACCTCACGCCGGAAGGGGACGAGCGATGAGCCGCTCGAAGGGACGGGAGATCAGCGAGTCGATCCACATCGACCCGCACGCCTACGCGGCCACCCACGGCCCCCGCGCCGGCGACCGCGTCCGCCTCGGCGACAGCGGGCTGACCATCCGGGTGGAGTCCGACGCGCAGCGGTACGGCGACGAGTTCCTCGCCGGCTTCGGCAAGACCGCCCGGGACGGACTGCACCTGAAGGCCGCCGCCGTCCGCGAGACCTGCGACGTCGTGATCAGCAACGTCGTGGTGATCGACGCCGTGCAGGGCATCCGCAAGGTATCCATCGGCATCCGCGAGGGCCGGATCTGCGCGATCGGCCGGGCCGGCAACCCCGACACCCTCGACGGCGTCGACGTCGTCGTCGGCACGGGCACCTCCATCGTGTCCGGCGAGGGGCTCATCGCCACCGCGGGAGCCGTCGACACCCATGTGCACCTGCTGTCGCCGCGCATCATGGAAGCCTCGCTCGCCTCCGGGGTGACCACCATCATCGGCCAGGAGTTCGGGCCGGTGTGGGGCGTCGGGGTCAACTCGCCCTGGGCGCTGCGGCACGCCTTCAACGCCTTCGACGCCTGGCCGGTCAACATCGGCTTCCTGGGCCGTGGCTCGTCCTCCGGCCCCGCCCCCCTGACCGAGGCCCTCGCCGAGGGCGGCGCCTGCGGCTTCAAGGTCCACGAGGACATGGGCGCCCACACCCGGGCCCTGGACACCGCCCTGCGGGTGGCCGAGGAGCACGACGTCCAGGTCGCCCTGCACAGCGACGGCCTGAACGAGTGCCTGTCGGTCGAGGACACCCTGCGGGTCCTGGAGGGCCGCACCATCCACGCCTTCCACATCGAGGGCTGCGGCGGCGGACACGTCCCCAACGTGCTGAAGATGGCGGGCGTCCCCAACGTCATCGGCTCCTCGACCAACCCCACCCTGCCCTTCGGCCGGGACGCCGTCGCCGAGCACTACGGCATGATCGTCTCCGTCCACGACCTGAAGACCGACCTGCCGGGCGACGCCGCCATGGCCCGCGACCGCATCCGCGCCGGGACGATGGGGGCCGAGGACGTCCTGCACGACCTGGGCGCGATCGGCATCACCTCCTCCGACGCGCAGGGCATGGGCCGGGCCGGCGAGACCGTCCGCCGCACCTTCGCCATGGCCGGGAAGATGAAGGCCGAGCTCGGCCCGCTGGAGGGCGACGGCGAGGGCGACGACAACGCCCGCGTCCTGCGCTACATCGCCAAGCTGACGATCAACCCCGCCCTCGCGCACGGCCTGTCCCACGAGGTCGGCTCGATCGAGGTCGGCAAGCTCGCCGACATCGTGCTGTGGCGCCCGGAGTACTTCGGCGCCAAGCCGCAGCTCGTGCTCAAGTCCGGCTTCCCGGCCTACGGCGTGGTCGGCGACCCCAACGCGGCCACCGACACCTGCGAACCGCTCGTGCTCGGCCCGCAGTTCGGCGCCCACGGCGCCACCCCCGCCGACCTATCCGTCGCCTTCGTCGCCCGGGCCGCCCTCGACCAGGGCGGCGACGGGATGCCGACCCGCCGCCGCCGGGTCGCCGTGCGCGGCACCCGCGGCATCGGCCCGGCCGACCTGCTGCTGAACTCCCGCACCGGAGCGGTCGAGGTCGACCAGCGCACCGGCCTGGTCACCCTCGACGGCGACCCGGTCCGCTCCGACCCGGCCGACTCGGTCTCCCTCAACCGCCTGTACCTGTCTCTTATGCACATCTCCGAGACCACGAGACCCTCG
>NZ_WYCT01000188.1 GCF_011008945.1 Streptomyces harenosi | reverse complement strand
CGGCAGCGTCAGAGGTGTATAAGAGACAGGTGGTGGAGGCGGCCGGGCGGGCGGGTGTCGCCTCGGTCGTCTTCTTCACCGTCCGCTTCACCGCCGAGACCGCGGCGTGGATCGGGGAACAGGCCCGGCGGGCGGACTGGTTCACCGCGCGGGCCCAGTGGCTGGGCGCGGTGTTCACCGGCGACAGCCCGTTCGCCGGCTCGCCGTGGCGGCGGGAGAAGGGCGCCCTGTGGGACGTCGGCCCGCACGCCCTGTCCGTGCTGCTGCCGGTCCTCGGCGATGTCCGGCGGGTGGCGGCGGCCTCGCGCGGCCCCGGGGACACCGTCCATGCGGTCCTCGATCACGCCGGCGGCGCGTCGAGCACGCTCACGCTGAGCCTCACGGCCCCGCCGGCGGCGGCGGGCGCCGCGGTGGAACTCAGGGGCAGCTCGGGGGTGACCTGCCTCCCGGACAGCGCCGAGAGCGCCGAGACGGCCCTGACCAGGGCCGCGGACGCTCTTCTGGAGGCCGCCCGGACCGGCCGCCCCCACCCGTGCGACGCCGCGTTCGGCCTCAGGGTCACCGAGACGCTCGCCGCGGTCGAGGCCCTGCTGGACGGCGGGACGCCCGCGTAAGGACGCCCGTCCCGCGCCCCGCGCGCGCCCGGACGGCGGTGAGAAGGCCGCGCCCGTGCCCGCCGACCGCGACCGCGTGCGGGCGGGGTCCGGCGGCGGCCCTCCCGCCCGGGGCGCCGGTCGGCCCTACGGGCGTGCCGTGCCCCGGGGTTTCCGCCGGATTCCGGAAGGTACCCCTCCCTTCTACGGAGGGGTACCGCCACCCCGCCCCCTTCCGGATGCGCGGCGCTCCGTCCGGGTGAATGGTGATACCAGAAGACACACGACATCGGGGGACGGCAGGCGTCGGAACCGGTGGCAGCACCGGGACCGGCGACGGCGATTTCGGACCGAGGAGCTTCAGATCATGTCGACGACACAGCCCGACGCGTCCCGGCCGTCCGGGGCCCGTACGTACGACGACCGCGTCACCCCGGACAACCTGCTCCACACCCGCAACGGCACCGAGGTGTCGCCGGAGGACCTGGTGCTCGCGGCCGGCAGGGACATCACCCCGCACAACCTGGAATGGGCCAAGCGCAAGCTGGCCGCGGAGGGCCCTGCCGCCGTCGACAAACTGCTGCCCTGACCCTGCGCGCACACGGTGAGGGGCCCGGTCCGGCGAGCGCCGGGGCCGGGCCCCTCACCGTGCGGCGGGGCGGTCAGCCGGGCCTGCCGGGGCGGCTCTCCCGGTCCTGGAGGTAGCCCGGGTAGTCCGGTGAGTCCGGCAGCACCGTGTCGTCCTCCACGACGTGCACGGCGGCCTCCTCCGCACCGGCGGCCCCGCCGTCGATGCCGACCTCGTCGCCGACCGTCTCCTTGGTGGTGTCGGTGCGCACACCCTCGTCCGGGGCCACCAGGCGGCCGGAGCGGTCCGTGCCCGCCTCGGGGTCCACGGGCTCGCCCTCCCCGCCGGGCTGGTCGCCCACGCCGTCCCCGGGCGGCTCCGCCACGTCGGGCACCTCCTGCGCCAGCCGTTCGTCGAGGGTCTCCCCGTCGTGCTGCTCGGCGGCGGTGATGCCGTGCTTGGTGACGCCCAGGGGCTTCTCCGGCGGGGAGTAGCCCTCGTCGAGCATGTCGTCGTAGGTGCGCTCGTCGACGGCGTCCTGCAGGTCGAGCGGCGCGGCGTCCTCCTGCTCCTCGTTGCTACCGGTGGGCTGGTAGGCGTCGTCCGCCATGGGGTCGGTGCCCATCGCTGCCTCCCTTTCACGCTGCGTCGCCTCGGTCCGTCCCGATCCTCCCGATCATCTCGGTCGTCTCGGTGTCAGCCTTCGCGTTTCCCGTTACGCGATCTCTAACCTCGGCGACGTGCGACGAGACGGCGATCACCTGCCGGAGCCGGGCCGCGCCGGGACACGGAACCGGGCCGCCGGGGAGGGGCACCGCGCGCCCGGCGGCCGGGGGCCTACCGGGGGCCGGCCGCGCCGTCCGCCGGGGGTGCGACGCGCACCTGGAGGTCGCCGACGCGGTGCGCGGTCCAGGACCGGGCGTAGCGCGGCGGGGTGCCGCCCGGCCCGGTGAGGGCGGCGACCGGTATCCGCCGGGCGGTGGCCAGGATCTCCGCCTCGGTCGTGTTGGCGTTGTTGCCCCGGACGTTGCCCGAGGAGCAGCCGGAGTAGTAGCCGAGCGGGATGGCCTCGTGGCCGGTGAGCAGGCAGGGCGGCCGGACCCCGAGCCGGTGCAGCGTGTCGGCGGTGCGGGCCCAGTCCCGGCGGCTGTCGGTGTTGCGGTCCACGGTGTGCACCAGGACGGTGAGCTGCACGGCCAGGTGTCCGGCCAGCGCGACCGCGACCAGGGCCGCGGGCCAGGGGCGCCACCGCCCGGCCGGGGTGCGGACCAGATGCCACAGGGCGTCGGCGACGGGGATCGCCAGCAGGGCGTAGGCGGGCTGCAGGAAGCGCGGCGCGGCGTACTCGATGGTGAACAGGTAGGGCAGGGCGGCCGTCGCGGCGCAGGCGAGCGGGACCAGCGTGCGGGCGGTGCGCCCGGCGCGGACCGCGACGGCCAGCCCGGCGGCCGCCAGCACCGGCAGGACGAACCACCAGGCGGTGATCACGGGGTGCGGCATCGAGCCGGTGCAGGGACGGCACAGCGCGCGTCCGCCCAGGCTGCGGAGCTGGTCGTCGACGGCGATGTGCCATCCGAGCCCGCCCTGGATGCGGGAGGCCTCGGCGAGCCGCTGGGCGAGTCCGCCGTATCCGGTGTACGCCTCGATCACCCACGGCACTCCCCCGGCCGCGAGCCCGCCCACCAGGGCGAGCAGGAGCCGCCCGCGGCGGCGGGCGAGCGCGGCGAGCAGCAGGGGCACCGCCACCCAGACCGCGTCGGTGGGCCGCATCCACGCCATCAGCGCGGCACCGGCGGCCACGCCCCACGGCGCGGCCCGGGTGTGCGCCGCCCGGGCCCGCAGGAAGCAGCCGGCGCACACCAGGGCGCCGATGGCCACCCAGTAGTTGGGCATGGCCTGCGGGCCGTAGAAGAGCGTCACCCACAAGGTGGCGAAGAGGGCGCCGGCCGTGGCCAGGACGCGGGCCGGGAACAGGCCGCGCCAGGCGCGCAGGGCCAGGTAGAGGGCGAGACCGGAGAGCAGGGCGAGGTAGACGCGCAGCAGCGGGGTGGACGACGACCAGGAGGCGACCGGCGCCACGAGCAGCGACACCCCCCTGGAGCGCGGCGCGCTGAAGAAGGCGGCCGGGGTGTGGGAGGTGACCTGGCTGACGTAGACGGTCTCGTCCCAGCCGAGCCCTAGCGCGGGGCGGACGAGGACGAGCTGGGCGAGGGTGAAGGCGGCGGCCACCGCGGCGAGCGGGCCGGTTCCGCCGGCGCGCGGCGCTGCGCCGGAGCCGGTCGCCGGGCCGCGTCGCCGCATGCCCACCGCTGTCGCGTTCGCACCGTCGGCCATGGTCGACCCCTCACCCTGTGTGGACATCGACACGCTAACCCGGGTGTGGCGGGGGTGCAGGGCGGAGACGGCCGGCGGCCTGACGCCGTAGGCCCCCACCGGTGTCCCCCCCCGCCCGCGCCGGTCCGGGTCCGAGCGGGCGGGCCGGGGGCACCGGGTCAGCGCGCGTTCGGCCGCCGGTGCGGGGGCTGTTCGGGTGCCGGGCGCGGCTTCGGCGCGGGGATCGCGCGGGTGACGGGGCCGTCGCCGTTCACCGTCAGGGGCTGTCCGTGGTGACGGATCCTCAGGGGGGAGCCGGACAGCAGGGTGTAGGTGGCCCGGTCCGCGCCGATCTCCACGCTCAGGCACCGGCCCCGGAACTGGAGCCGGAAGGCCAGGCGGCTGAACTTCTCCGGCAGGCGCGGCGCGAAGGAGAGGTGCTGCTCCTCGCGGCGGGTGCCGCCGAACCCGGCGACCAGCGCCATCCACGTGCCGGCCAGCGAGGCGATGTGCAGTCCGTCCCGGGTGTTGTGCTCCAGGTCGGCCAGGTCCATCAGGGCGGCCTCGGCGGTGTAGTCGTAGGCCAGGCGCAGATGGCCGGTCTGGGCGGCGACCACGGCCTGGCAGCACGCCGACAGGGAGGAGTCCCGTACGGTCAGCGGCTCGTAGTAGGCGAAGTTGCGGGCGATCTGCTCCTCGTCGCTGTACTCGTCGAAGAAGCGGCCGCAGGTGTACATGGCCAGCACGAGGTCGGCCTGTTTGATCACCTGCTTGCGGTACAGGTCGAAGTAGGGGAAGTGCAGCATCAGCGGGTACTGGTCGGCCCGGGTGCGGGCGAAGTCCCAGCGCTGGTAGCGGGTGAAGCCGGCGTGCTGCTCATGGACGCCGAGTTCGTGGTTGTAGGGGATGTGCACGGCCTCGGCGGCGTCCCGCCAGGCGGCGCTCTCCTCGTCGTCGACGCCGAACCGGGCCGCCACGTCCGGGTGGCGTTCGCACATGTCGGCGGCGGCCAGCAGGTTCGCCCGCGCCATGAGGTTGGTGTACACGTTGTCGTCGGCGATGGCGCTGTACTCGTCGGGGCCGGTGACGCCGTCGATGTGGAAGGTGCCGTGGTGGTCGTGGTGGCCCAGGGAGCGCCACAGGCGGGCCGTCTCCACCAGCAGTTCCAGACCGGTGTCGCGTTCGAAGCCGGCGTCGCCGGTGGCCGCCGCGTAACGCACCGCGGCGTGCGCGATGTCGGCGTTGACGTGGAAGGCGGCGGTGCCGGCCGGCCAGTACGCGGAGCCCTCGGAGCCGTCGATGGTGCGCCAGGGGAAGGCGGCTCCGCGCAGGCCGAGCTGGGCCGCGCGGTCCCGGGCGGCGGGCAGGGTGTCCTGGCGCCAGCGCAGCGCCTCGGCGACGGCCTTGGGGGCGGTGTAGGTGAGCACGGGCAGCACGAACATCTCGGTGTCCCAGAAGGCGTGCCCGTCGTAGCCGGAGCCGGTCAGCCCCTTGGCGGGGATCGCCCGCTGCTCGGCGCGGGCACCGGCCTGGAGCACGTGGAACAGGCCGAAGCGGACGGCCTGCTGGATCTCCTCGTCGCCGTCGACCTCGACGTCCGCATGGCCCCAGAAGTCGTCGAGGTAGGCCCGCTGTTCCGCCACCAGGCCGTCCCAGCCGCTGTGCGCCGCCGCGGCGAGGGCGGCCTCGACCTGGTCGCTCATCGCGGGCCGGGAGCGGGTGCCCGACCAGCCGTGGGCGACGGTCTTCGTCACCCGCAGCCGCTGTCCGGGCTCCAGCACGGAGGTGACGGTCAGCCGGGCCACGTCGGTGTTGCTCTCGCTGCTGGTGCTGGTCGGCTCGGGTCCGTCGACGACGTGGTCGGCGGCGACGGCGACCCTGAGGCCGCTGGTGCGGGTGCGGTGGACCAGGCGCAGCCGGGGACCGACCGCCATGTCCTCCTCCGGCTGCAACGGGGACTTCAGGGCCTTGGCGGTGCGCGGGTCGCCGTTGGGGCCGGGCAGGCTCTCGTTGGCGACCAGTTCCGACTGGATCACCACCCGGGTCTTGCTGTCGACGGGCTCGACCTCGTAGGACACGGCGGCGATCGCCCGCTGGGTGAGCGAGACCAGGCGGGTGGAGCGCACCCGGACCGTGGAGCCGGCCGGAGAGGTCCACTCGCAGAACCGTTCGAGCACGCCGCGGCGCAGGTCCAGCGTGCGCTCGTGCCGGACGAGCCGTCCGTAGCGCAGGTCGAAGGGCTCGTCGTCGACGAGGAGGCGCAGCACCTTGCCGTTGGTGACGTTGATGACGGTCTGGCCGGACTCGGGATAGCCGTAGCCGGCCTCGGCGTAGGGCAGCGGGTGCAGTTCGTACACGCCGTTGAGGTAGCTGCCGGGCAGCCCGTGCGGCTCGCCCTCGTCGAGGTTGCCGCGCCAGCCGACGTGCCCGTTGGACAGGGCGAAGACGGACTCGCTCTGGGCGAGCAGGTCGAGGTTGAGCTCGGTCTCGCGCACGGCCCACGGCTCGACCGCGTACGTCCGGTTGGTGATCACGCGTGGCCTCCCAGCTCGGCCAGGTCCCGCACCACGCGGTCCGCGCCGTGCGCGTACAGGGCGTCGCTCTGACCGACCCGGTCGACGCCGACGACGTAGCCGAAGCGGCCCGCGCGGCCGGCGTCCATGCCGGCCAGGGCGTCCTCGAACACGGCGGCCCGGGACGGGTCGACGCCGAGGTCGCGGGCGGCCGCGAGGAAGGTGTCGGGGCGCGGCTTGCCGGGCAGCTTCCGCTCGGCGGCCACCACGCCGTCGATCCGCACGTCGAACAGGCGCTCGGCGTCGATCGAGCGCAGCACGTCGCGGGTGTTGGCGCTGGAGGAGACGATCGCGGTGCGCAGGCCCTGCGCGCGCACGGCGTCGATGTAGCGCAGGGTGCCGTCGTACGCCTCGACTCCCTGGGTGCGGATCTTCTCCAGGAGCAGGGCGTTCTTGCGGTTGCCGACGCCGTGGACCGTCCGCGCGTCCGGCGGGTCCTTGGGACTTCCCTCCGGCAGTTCGATGCCGCGGGAGGCGAGGAAGGAGCGCACGCCGTCGGCGCGCGGGCGCCCGTCGACGTACTCGTCGTAGTCGGCGTCGGTGAAGGGCCGGAAGTCCTCGCCGTCCCGCTTGCGCAGGAACGCGTCGAACGTCTCCTTCCAGGCGGCGGCGTGCACCACCGCCGTCTTGGTCACGACCCCGTCGAGGTCGAAGAGGCATGCCTGGATGTCTTCGGGGAGACCGAGCTGCGTCGTCATACAGATCACGGTTCCCCGCCCGGCCTGGTCCCATCGGGTGGCTCGCACCACAGGGGCCGTACGGGGCGGGGCGCGCCGGGCTCGCGGGCGGGAATCCGTCCTGCCGGGACCGCCTGCCGGGGCCGTACCGCCGGGCCCGTTTCCCGGGGGCCCGTCTGCCGGGGGCCCGCCGCGGCGCGGGCCGGGCGGGTGGCACACTCTGGGTGTGCCGCTGACTTTCGACGACCTTCTCGCCCGGGCCCGTGGACTGGTGAAGGACGGGCGACGCGCCCTGCTCGGCATCGCGGGCAGTCCCGGCGCGGGCAAGACGACGCTCGCCGAGCGCCTGGTGCGGGAGCTGAACGGGCCGGGCGAGCCCTGGGTGGCGCACGTCCCCATGGACGGTTTCCACCTCGCCGACGCCGAACTGGACCGGCTCGGGCGCCGGGACCGCAAGGGGGCGCCGGACACGTTCGACGCGGCCGGGTACGCGGCGCTGCTGCGGCGGCTGCGGGAGGAGTCCGGGGGGCCGGACGGCGACATCGTGTACGCGCCCGGTTTCGAACGCGTGCTGGAGCAGCCGGTCGCCGGGGCCGTCCCCGTGCCGCCGGCGGCGCGGCTGGTGGTGACGGAGGGCAACTACCTGCTGCTGGAGACCGGCGCCTGGGCGCGGGTGCGCGCGCACCTCGACGAGGTGTGGTTCTGCGAGACGGCCGAGGAGGAGCGGATCCGGCGGCTCGTCGCCCGGCACGAGCGGTTCGGCAAGACCCGCGCCGACGCCGTGGCGTGGGTGCGCGGACCGGACCAGCGCAACGCCGATCTGGTCGCCGCGACCCGCGACCGGGCCGACCTCGTGGTGCCCGCCTCGGCGCTGCCCCCGGCCCTGCCGGGATCGTGAACGCCGTCCGCCCCGGCGGCGGTCACCAGGCGCGGGTGACCGCCGCCGGGGCGGCGTCGGACGGTCCGGTGCGGGTGCCGGGGCCGCCCGTACCGGGGGCCGCGCGGCACCGGCAGCGGCCCTCTACCGTCCCGCGTGCTGGAAGCCCTCGGCGCTCACGTGGGGCATCACCCGGCTGGTGACGCGGTAGCGGCCGTTGGGCACGTCGGCGGAGCGCGTGACGTGGACGGTGAGGGGCCCGGCCCACTCGTAGCCGTGGCGCTCGGCGTGCCGGGCCAGGCTGTCGGTGAGGGCCTGCCCCACGGGGCTGCCGTGGCGGATCAGCTCCTCGTGGACGGCGTCGGCGAGTTCGACGTCGTAGGCGTTGGGGACCATCACCCGGCCCGCCGCGCAGACCACGGCGTGACCGTCGCACTCGGCGTGCAGGGCGTCGAGGAGTTCGACGGGTTCCTTGCCGAGGACCCGCGCGCACAGCGCCTCCCATCCGTTCTCCAGGGCCTGTTCGAAAGCGCTGAGCGCGCCCATGCGGTCTCACCTGCTCCGTCGTCTCGGGGTCGGATGCGGCCGGCCGGCGGTGTCACTCCTCGTCGTAGTCGTCGGGCCGTACCTGCGCCTCCTCCAGGGCCTCGCGCATGGTGCGGCCGGTGGCGCCCTGCGGGCGGGACGCGTGCTCCTCGCGGTCGTCGAGCACCTCGTCGGTGGTGTGGGTCTTCGGCCGGTTCTCTTCCGGAACGGTCATGGCTGCGGCTCTCCTCGTCCGTCGTGTCGGGATCTTCCGAGGCGGCGGGTTCCCGGACGGGGCGGGGATATCCATCCGCACCGCCTCGAAGGGGTGTCCGGCCCGGTCCCCCGCGGCGCGGGCCCGGCGCCGGGCGCCGTCGCCGGCAGGCGGGCGAGCACGGTCCGTGGGCTATGTTGAACGTCCGTGGCAGACGAAGGAGGCGCACCGGTGCCATCGCCGCAGCAGGCTCGCGCACAGGCATCAGCGATCACCTCGGGAAAGACCGCCGCGGCAGCGGAACCCTCCGCGACCTCCCAGCTCAGGACGTTGTTCGACCGGCCCCGGCTCTCCCCGGGCCAGCGGCGCATCGCCCGGTACCTGATCGACCACCTCACCGAGGCCGCCTTCCTGTCCATCACGGATCTCGCCGAGCGGGTCGGCGTGAGCCAGCCCTCCGTGACCCGCTTCGCCTCCGCGGTCGGCTTCAGCGGCTACCCCGCGCTGCGGGAGCGGCTCCAGTCGATCGCGCTCGGCGCCCGGGCGGGCGGCCCGCCCGAGGAGAGCCGGGGCAACGAACTGCAGGCGGCGGTCGACGCCGAGATGGAGAACCTGGAGAACCTGCGGCGGGACCTCGCCGACCCCGACCGGGTCATCGCCGTGGGCCGCGCGCTGTCGGAGTCGGCTCCGCTGACCGTGCTCGGGCTGCGCATCTCCGTCCCGCTCGCCGAGTACTTCGCCTACGCCGCCCGCCGCATCCACCCCGACGTGCGCCTGGTGACCGCCGGCGGCAGCGTCGCCTACGACGCCCTGCTCCAGTCGCGGGAGGCGGGCGGCGCCTGGGTGCTGGCGTTCTCCATGCCCCGGCACGCCCGGGAGACCCTCACCGCCGTACGGGTCGCGCGCCGGGCCGGGCTGAAGGTCGCCCTCGTCACCGACCTCGCGCTCGGCCCGGTGGCGGACGAGGCCGACGTCACCTTCGCCACCGGCACCGGTTCCCGGCTGGTGTTCGACTCCTATGCCGCACCGGGCGTGATGTGCGCCGCGCTGCTGCAGGCCATGACGGACGCCGATCCGGAGCGGGCACAGGCGCGGCTGGAGAAGTACGAGCGGGTCGCCGACCGCCACCAGTTCTTCCTCGCGGACTGACCGGCGCCGCGGGCCGGCCCGGCGGCAGGCGCGGGGCGGCCGGGCTTGACGGCAGGGTGGGCGGCCGGCCCGGATGAATGTTTTCATACGTCTTGCCAAGCGGTCCGCATATATAAATACTGCTCACGGATCACGCCCCCGGGACTTCCCGGACGGGCGCTCCGCACACGCTCGCGATCCGCTCCGCCCGGGGAAAGCCGACGGTCCCGCCCATGCGCATGCCCCTTCCCTCGCCGCGCGGGCGGCGCCTTCCGTTCCCGGGCGTGCGCGCGCACACCCGCTGCCGCCGGGTCCCGACCGCGCCGGCGCCCCGGGTGTCCGGCCGGGTCCCGCCGGCGCGGGCCCGCGGCGGCCCCGGCCGTCCCCCGGGCCGGGGCCGCCCTCTCGCCGTACCCCGCCCCAGGCCGCCGCACCCCCGGAAGCGATGACGATGCCCCTGACACCCACGCGCCCCGGCCCGGACTGGCCGTGCCAGGTGAAGACGCCCGGAAGCTACGACTGGGAACGCTCCGCCGCCCGGTGGCTGCGCGAGCTGGTTCCGGCCCGCTACGCCGGCTACCCGGCGCTGATCCGCCACCCGGTGCTGCTCGCCCGGCACGCCCAGCTGCAGGTGCAGCAGGAGATCCGGGTGGCCCGCACCGCGCTGCAGACCGCGCGCGCCGATCTGCCCCGGCTCGGCCTGCCCGAGTCGGTCATCGAACACACGATCAAGCTGTACGCGGCGGAGGTGCTCCACCTGCAGCACATCGCGCGCAGCGTACGGGCGGTCACCGAGGCGCTGGCCGAGCGAGGGGCGGGACGCTGACCGGGCCACCGGCACCGGCGGTGCCGGTGCCCCGCCTCCGGCCGCCGGCCCCGCGCGCGACCGGGGGCTCCCGCCGGTACCGGACCGGCGTGCGCCCCGGGCGAGTGGAGCCAAGGCGGTCATCAAATCCGTCCCCATGTGCAATGCTCGACCCGTGACGAGCGAGCACGCCACGCCGGCGGGTTCCGGCGCCGCGCCCGACGACACAGCCACGCTGGCCAAGGTCGTCGCCCGGCAGCGTGCCGAGATGGACCGGCTGCGCGACCTGGCGGCGGCGTCGGCCGTCGTCGAGCGGGCCAAGGGCGCCGTGATGGCGCTGACCGGCTGCTCCGCGCAGGCCGCCGCCGAGACGCTGGCCCAGCGCGCCGAGGCGGCGAGCCGCACGGTGCTGGAGGAGTCCTGGGTCACCCTCGGGGGTCTCGGCGACTGCGGCTCCCCGTGCACGGAGCGGGCCTCCGGGGCGCCGCTGCCCTCCGCCGGAAAGCCGGGCGGCGTCCCCGGCACGGCGTCCGGCGCCCCCGGCCCCGGCGTCCCCGGGCCACCGGCGGCCGACGGCGCCTCCGCCTCCCTGGCCCGCCTCGCCCGGGACCTCGTCCACGCCGGCACCCCGCAGGACCTGGCCCGCTGTCTGCTGGAGCACCTCGCGCCGGACGCCGGGGCCGACGCCGTCATGCTCTACGCGCGCCTGCCCTCCGGCGGGCTGGAACTGATCGGACACGCCGGTCTCGACCAGACGCTGGCCGCCCAGTGGCACCGCGTCCCGCCGCTGAACGGGATGGCGCCGCTGGACGTCCTGCGGGACCGCCGGCCGCGCTGGCTGGAGGACGTCGAGCAGGACCGCGAGCGCTACCTGCTGATCGGTGACCCGCCCGAGCGCTGGCGGTCGCGGGCCTGGCTGCCCGTGGCCACCGGCGACGCGGCCGACGTCTGCCTCGGCGTGCTGCGCCGCGCCGGCGGGCCCTTCCCGCCGGCCACGCGTGAGCACCTCAGGGCCGTCGCCCTGCTCTGCGCCGGGCGGCTGCGCACCTTCGGCACCCGGCCGGAGCCCGCCGTGAGCGGTACCGCCGACGCCGTGCAGCGGGTGCTCGACGCGCTGCCGGTCGCGGCGATGCTGCTCACCCCGGTGCGGACACCGTCCGGGGAGGTCCACGACTACCGGATCGACGCCGCGACCGAGCAGGCCGCGGACGTGGTGGGCCGCGGCGGCGGAGAGCTGATCGGCCGGCGGCTCACCGAGTGCCTGCCGGCCGCGGAGAGCGCCGCGCTGCGCCGGGGCTGCCTGCACACGCTGCTCACCGGGAAGCCCTACGAAGGGGCGCCCTTCGCCCATCAGAAGGTGGTGGGCGGCGTCGCGGAACTGTCCACGTACTCGGTGCGGGTCGCGGCGCTGGACGGCGGCCTGGTGCTGACCTGGATCCGGCACGACTCCTCCGACCGGCAGGAGCAGCGGCTGGCCGACCTCCAGCGGCTGGGGAACCTCGGCTGGGCCGCCTGGAACCTCTCCACGCACGTGGCGACGTGGTCCTCACAGGTGTTCGCCATCTTCGGCCGCAACCCGGCGCGCGGCCCGGTCCGCCTGACCGATCTGCCCGGCCTGGCGCTGCCCGACGAGGCCCCCGCTCTCGACCGCGCGGTGCGGGCCCTGATCGGCGAGGGGCGGCCCCTGGACCTCCCCTTCCGGACCAGGACGCCGGCCGGTGTCCGCCATCTGCGCTTCGTCGCCGAGGCGGTGACGGGCATCGACGGCACACCCGTGGAAGTACTCGGCTTCGTCCAGGACCTGACGGCGCGGCGCCGGGCGGAGCTGGCTCTCGTCGAGAGCGAGCGGGCCATGCTGACCCAGCACGACGTCCTGCGCGCCGAGCGCACCCTGGCCGCCCGGCTGCAGGACGCCCTGCTGCCGCTGCCCCGGCGGCCGCTGGAGCCGGCCGGGCTGCGCGTGGAGGTGGCGTATCTGCCCGCGCAGTCGGGCGTCTACGTCGGCGGCGACTGGTTCAGCGCGATAGAACTGCCCGCCGGGGACGCCCTGTTCGTCGTCGGTGACGTCGCCGGACACGGCGTGGACGCCGTCGCCACGATGGCCCAGCTCCGTTTCACCGCCAAGGGCATGGTCATCACCGGCTCCTCGCTCACCGGGGCGCTGGCCCGTCTGAACACGCTGCTGCTGCACTCCCGGGGCTCCCACGGCACGGCCAGCATGGTCATGGCCCGCTACCAGCCCGCCGGGCGCCGCCTGCTCTGGGCGCAGGCGGGCCATTTGCCGCCGTTGCTGCTGCGCGGCGGCCGGGCCCGCTACCTCGACCGCCCCAGCGGCATCCTGCTCGGCGCGACCGCCTCCCCGGTCTTCCGGGAGGCCGAGTGCCGGCTGCGGCCGGGCGACCGGCTCATCCTCTACACGGACGGCCTGGTCGAACGGCCGCCCGAGAGCATCGACCGGGGTCTGGAACGCCTCGCGCAGGCCGCCGTGGCCCATCACACCGAGGAGTCCGGATCGCTCGGCGCGCTGCTCGCCGCCATGCTGGAGGAGGAGCGGCGCGACGACGTCTGCGTCCTCGACATACGGGTGCCGGGCGGGGCGGGCGGCGACGCCGCCTGAGCGCGGCGCGGGATCAATCAGTCCGCGGGATGCCCGGGCCGGATGGTGACGGCGTCGCCGAGGTGCAGCAGCGGTGCGGCACCGGCCTCGGAGCGGGCGGCGCCGCGACGTTCGCGCGGTCCGCCCCACTCCACCGGGTCCAGGACGAAACCGACGTGGTCGCCGCCGTCCACGCGGTGCAGGATCCGGCCGGCGAACCACGCCCGCGCGTCCTCGAGGACGGGCGCCCCGCTGTATCCCGGCCGCCACCGGACGTGCGCGAACTTGTCGACGCGGTCGCCGGTCTGCCCGCCGAAGAGTTCGGCGAGCCCGCGCTGCTCCCGGGTGAGCAGGTGCACGGCCAGGACGTCCGCGTCCCGCGCCACCCGGAAGGTCCGGTTGGCCTTGGACAGCCACACGGCGAACCGCACCGGATGGATGGAGCACTGGGAGGAGAAGCCGACCAGGCAGCCGGCCCGTTCCCCGTTCGCCGCGGCCGTCACCACGCACATCTCGGGATCGAGCGGCCCGACGAAGGCGTCCATGCCGTCCCCGTCCTCCGCGGCCCGCGCATCCTCCGCGTCCGCCACGCCCTGCGAGCCTTCCACGTTCTCCGTGTCCGCTCCCCTTGCCATCCGCCGGCTCCTTCCGCCCGCCGCTGCCGTCCGGGACACGTGTGCCCGGGACCCGGCCGTTCAGCCACCCTCCGTCACCGCGGGGCGGCCCCGGACCGCAGGAAGCGGTGCAGGGAGGCCGTCACGGCGGTGACGAAGGCGTCCCTGTTCCGGTCGTCGAGGGCGTCCAGGGAGAGGTAGGGGTTGAGGTCCTCCAGCTCCACCAGGAGCAGTTCACCCCCGGGGGCGCGGCAGGCGTCCACGCGCTGGATGCCGTGGTCCAGGCCGTTCCACTCGATGAAGCGGCGGGCGAAAGCGAGGTCGGCCGGGGTGGGTTCGTAGGGGACCAGTTCCCAGCGGCGGCCGGTGTCCGGCGCGTGGAGGGCGTACTGGAAGTCCTGGTCGACGAAGTAGAAGGAGACCTCGTAGGCGAAGTCGACGCAGGGCTGGACGAGGAGGTCCCCGGCCGCCGGGCCCACCGCGTCGCGGACGCCGTCCGCGGGCACCACCCGCAGGCCCAGGGAATCGGCGCCCAGCCGGGGCTTGACGACATAGCGGTCGGCGGCCGGGAGCAGGTGCAGGTCCTCGGCCCGGTCCACGGTGGGGATGACCGGGTACCCGGCCGCCGTCAGCTCCAGCAGGTACTGCTTGCCGGCCATGTCCGCCTTGCCGGACAGCGGGTTGTAGACAGGGGTCCCGCGTGCGGCGGCACGCTCGCGGAAGGTGTCGTAGGCGTCCCGGTGGGCCAGGACGGGGCCGGTGTTGCGCACCACGACCGCGTCGAAGGCGTCCAGCAGCGCGGCGGCGTCCCGCGGATGGCACAGGGCGAGGTCGAAGTCCGCGCGGAGCCGGGAGGTC
The DNA here is from genome assembly GCF_011008945.1 of Streptomyces harenosi. GTDB lineage: Bacteria > Actinomycetota > Actinomycetes > Streptomycetales > Streptomycetaceae > Streptomyces > Streptomyces harenosi. The sequence continues at coordinate 83 of NZ_WYCT01000188.1, read as the reverse complement.
AGGAAGATGTCCTCGTCGCAGTAGCGCCGGCCGCGCGCCTGGTAGGCCAGGTCGGTGAGGTACAGCAGGCGGGGGCGGGCGGG
>NZ_WYCT01000187.1 GCF_011008945.1 Streptomyces harenosi | reverse complement strand
CGGGCAGGCGGCGGGCGGCGGTGCGGAAGGTGCCGTGGGGCCGGCCGGGCGTTCCCTCGGAGCGGGGGAAGAACTCGTACCAGGCGCCGTACAGGGCGCGTTCGCGTTCCACCAGCAGGGGCAGCGGTTCGCTGGAGGTGACCAGTTCCCGCAGCGGATGGGCGGCCAGGACCGCGTCCACCTCCGGCGTCAGCGCCGCCGCCAGCCGCGCCGCCGGCGGGCGGGACTCGTCCCGCAGGGCACCGGCGGCGGCGAGGACCTCCCGCCGCCCCTGCCCGTCCGGGACACCCGCCGCCGCCCGCTCGTACAGCCGCGCGCCCTCCTCCAGGACGATGTCGGTGTCGATCCCGGCCGGGATCTTGATCCGCGCGTGGTGGCGCCAGGTGGTGACCGGGTCGCCCCACGCCTCCACCGTGTACGTCCACAGGCCGGGTTCTCCGGCGGTGACGGTGGCTCCCCACCGGTCGGTGCCCGGCGCCAGTTCGCGCATCGGCGTCCACGGGCCGGGACGGCCCTGCGGGTCCGTCAGCACGACGTTGGCGGCGACCGCGTCGTGCCCCTCGCGGAAGACGGTGGCCGATATCTCGAACGACTCACCGGTCACGGCCTTGGCGGGCCGGCGCCCGTGCTGGACGACCGGGCGGACGTCGAGGACGGGGATGCGCCCGACCGCGGTGGCCCGGTCCGCGGGGGGCTGCCCGCAAGCCGGCCGGCCGGCGCCGGCCGGGCGTGCGGGGACTGCTTCGGTGCTGGGCGTCGGGGGGGCCGACGAGTGGTGCCTGGCGGGCATGACCGCTCCTGTCCGCGTCAACGAGGGGGTGGGCGGATGACTGTGGGGAGGTGGGTCCTGCGTGGTCTGCCTGAGGGGTTTACCGGAGGAGCCTTCCCACACTTTTCGGGTGGGCAATCCGGCACCTTGTTAACTACTTGCGCGTACGCCGGGGCACAAGACCGGCCAGGCGGCCACGCCCGGACCGGTACGCGCCCGGCACGCGCCCCCGCACGGGAACCCGGCACAACGGCCCGGCACATGCCCGGCACACGTCCGGCGTCCCCGGCACACGACCGCTGCGGCCCGGCCCCGTCCGGGGACGGCCGGGGCCCCGAAAGCGCTGGTGGCGGCTGCGTGCGGAGGCGAACGCGGCGCCCGCGGCGGCGGGTTGGGCGGACCGGGCCCCCGGCCCCGCGCCCGCCCGCCGCCCGCCGTGCCGGCCGGCGCCCGCGCCGCCCGGCCCCGCGGGGCCCGTGCCGAAGCCGCGCAGGAGTGGCCGAATCCAGCGGGGTGGCGCCCTCCGTGCGGGGCGCGCCCCGACGGGCCGGACCCGGCCGTCCGCCGGTGTCACCGAGGGGGACCCATGGCGCAGCCGTTCATATCGGTGAGGTGGAGAGGGCAGTGGTGGAGGTGATTTCCGGCCGATCGGACGGCCCCGGGGCGAAGCACCCGGCGAGCGCCCCGTCGCCGCCGGTACCGTCGCAAGGGACGAGGTGACGCACACCCGTCCCATCGAGCGACCGCGTTGAGGTGGAATGTGAAGGCGATCCGCCGACTGACCGTCCGTCCCGTCCTCCCCGGCCCGCTGCGGCCCCTCAGCGATCTGGCCCGCAACCTGCGCTGGTCCTGGCACGCCGAGACCCGCGACCTGTTCCAGTCCGTCGACCCCGAGCGCTGGGCCGCCTGCGGCGGCGACCCGGTACGGCTGCTCGGCACCGTCCGCCCCGACCGCCTGGCCGAGCTGGCCGGTGACCGCCGCTTCCTGCGCCGGCTCACGGCGGTCGCCGACGACCTCGACGACTACCTGACCGGCGAGCGCTGGTACCAGACGCACGACGGCTCCGGTGCCCGGCTCCCCGCCGCCGTGGCCTACTTCTCGCCCGAGTTCGGCATCACCGCCGCCCTGCCGCAGTACTCCGGCGGCCTCGGCATCCTGGCCGGCGACCATCTGAAGGCCGCAAGCGACCTCGGGCTGCCGCTCATCGGCGTCGGCCTGCTCTACCGGCACGGCTACTTCCGCCAGACCCTCTCCCGCGACGGCTGGCAGCAGGAGCACTACCCCGTCCTCGACCCCAACGAGCTCCCCCTGGCCCTGCTCGAGGAGGACGACGGCACGCCCGCCCAGGTGCGCCTGGCCCTGCCCGCCGGGCGGGAGCTGCGCGCCCGGATCTGGCTGGCCCAGGTCGGCCGGGTCCCGCTGCTGATGCTGGACTCCGACGTGGAGGAGAACGACCTCGGCGGACGCGGCGTGACCGACCGGCTCTACGGCGGCGGCAGCGAGCACCGGCTGCTCCAGGAGATGCTGCTCGGCATAGGAGGCGTCCGGGCGGTACGCGCGTACTGCCGGCTCACCGGCCACCCCGAGCCGGAGGTGTTCCACACCAACGAGGGGCACGCCGGGTTCCTCGGCCTGGAGCGCATCGGCGAACTGTGCGCCCGGGGCCTGGACTTCGACGCCGCGCTGGAGGCGGTGCGGGCCGGCACCGTCTTCACCACCCACACCCCCGTCCCGGCCGGGATCGACCGCTTCGACCGGGAACTGGTCGCCCGCCACTTCGGCCCCGCCGCCGAGCTGCCGGGCATCGACGCCGAACGCGTCCTCCAGCTCGGCATGGAGACCTACCCGGGCGGCGAGGCCAACCTGTTCAACATGGCCGTGATGGGCCTGCGGCTGGCCCAGCGCGCCAACGGGGTCTCCCTGCTGCACGGACACGTCAGCCGGGAGATGTTCTCCGGCCTGTGGCCCGGATTCGACCCCGACGAGGTGCCGATCACCTCCGTCACCAACGGGGTGCACGCCCCCACCTGGGTCGCCCCGGAGGTGTTCCGGCTCGGCGCCCGGCAGATCGGCGCCCAGCGCACCGAGGACGCGCTGAGCACCGGCGGCTCGGAGCGCTGGGACGCCGTCGCCGACATCCCCGACCAGGACGTCTGGGAGCTGCGCCGCACCCTGCGCGAGCAGCTCGTGACGGAGGTGCGGGAGCGGCTGCGGGCCTCCTGGCGGCAGCGCGGCGCCGGGACGGCCGAGCTGGGCTGGATCGACGACGTCCTCGACCCGGAGGTCCTCACCATCGGGTTCGCCCGGCGCGTCCCGTCCTACAAGCGGCTGACGCTGATGCTCCAGGACCGCGACCGCCTGACGGAGCTGCTGCTGCACCCCGAGCGGCCGGTGCAGATCGTGGTCGCGGGCAAGGCGCACCCGGCCGACGACGGCGGCAAGCGGCTCGTCCAGGAGCTGGTGCGCTTCGCGGACGACCCGCGGGTGCGGCACCGGATCGTGTTCCTGCCGGACTACGGCATGGCGATGGCGCAGAAGCTCTACCCCGGCTGCGACGTCTGGCTGAACAACCCGCTGCGCCCCCTGGAGGCGTGCGGCACCTCCGGCATGAAGGCGGCACTCAACGGCTGTCTCAACCTCTCCGTGCGCGACGGCTGGTGGGACGAGTGGTTCCAGCCCGACTTCGGCTGGGCCATCCCCACCGCGGACGGGGCGGGCACCGATCCCGACCGGCGCGACGCCGTGGAGGCCGCCGCCCTCTACGACCTGCTGGAACAGCGCATCGCCCCGCGCTTCTACGAGCGCGGCGCGAGCGGGCTGCCCGACCGGTGGATCGAGATGGTCCGCCAGACCCTGAGCCTGCTGGGTCCCAAGGTGCTGGCCGGCCGCATGGTCCGCGAGTACGTCGAGCGCCTCTACGCCCCGGCCGCCGAGGCGCACCGCGCGATGGACGCCGACGGGGCGCGCGCCCTGGCCGGGTGGAAGGCCAGGGTGCGGGCGGCCTGGCCCGGCGTGCGCGTCGACCACGTGGAGACGTCGGCCGCCACCATCGCCGAGCTGGGCTCGACGCTGGGGCTGCGGGTGCGCGTGGACCTCGGCGGTCTCGGCCCGGACGACGTCGAGGTGCAGGCGGTCTCCGGCCGGGTCGACGGCGACGACCGCATCACCGACGCCGCCGCCGTGCCGCTGAAGCCCGTGGGCGGCGCGGACACCGAGGGCCGGTGGGTGTACGAGGGGCCGCTCGCCCTGGACCGCACCGGCCCCTTCGGCTACACCGTCCGGGTCCTGCCCGCCCACCCGCTGCTGGCGTCGGGCGCCGAACTGGGGCTGGTGGCGGTGCCGTCGCAGGAGGTGGTCGAGGCGGCGGGGGTGCTGATGCGGTGAGCCTCAGTCCGCCGCGTCCTCGGCGCTCAGCCGCCGCAGCACGGCCCCGCACCGCCGGGCGTAGGCGTGCTGCAACCCCCGGGTGGCCGCGCCGCCCGCCCGCGAGTACCACTTGGCCGGGCGGCTGAAGGCGGTGACGGTCAGCCAGACCGTGCCGTCCCCCGTCCGGTCCACCACGAACGCCTCCTCACCGCATTCGGGGTGGCCGGGCAGGGTGCCGTAGGCCCAGCCGGCCCGGCGGCGCTCCTCCACCGTCCAGACCACCCGGCAGGGGGCCTTGACCATCCCGGCGAGGGTGACCGTCACATCGACGCCGGGCGCGGCCCGCTCGGCGCTCGCGTCGATGGCGACGCCCACGGTCCGGTGCATCCGCCAGGTCAGCAGCGCCTCGGCCGCCCGCCGGAAGACCGGCTCGCCCTCGCCGAGGCGGGTGCGGACGTGCAGGGAGTGGAAGCCCGGCGGGCAGTGGCCCTGCTCACGGGTGGCGCCGACGTCGTCGTAGGTGAAGGACATGGGCACCAAGCGTAGGGCGGGCGCCGCCCCGGGGAGTCGAACCACCGGGACGGCGCCCTGACCGGGTGCGGCGCGGACCACCCGTCAGGGCGTGGCCGCGCCGCCGCGTGGCTCAGCCGGTCGCGCGCGCGCCGACGTTGACGGCCGCCCAGGCGTTCTGCACCGCCTTGTACTCGGCGCTGCTCGTGCCGTACAGCTCACCGGCCGCCGCGAGGGTGCCGGTACGGGCGCCCGCGTAGTTGGTGGTGGAGGTGAACTTGGTGGTCAGCGCCCGGAACCAGATCTTCTCGGCCTTGGCGCGGCCGATGCCGGTGACCGGCTGGCCGTCCGAGGTCGGGGAGTTGTACGTGACCCCGTTGATGGTCTTGGTGCCGCTGCCCTCGCTCAGCAGGTAGAAGAAGTGGTTGGCCGGCCCGGAGGAGTAGTGCACGTCGATCGAGCCGATGCCCGAGTACCAGGCGTCCTTGGAGGCCCCGTCCTTGCTGGGCTTGTCCATGTAGCGCAGCGGGGTGCCGTCGCCGTTGAGGTCGATCTCCTCGCCGATCAGGTAGTCGCCGACGTCGGAGGAGTTGTTGGCGTAGAACTCGACGGTGGTGCCGAAGATGTCGCTGGTCGCCTCGTTGAGGCCGCCGGACTCGCCGCTGTAGACCAGGCGCGCCGTGACGGAGGTCAGGCCGTGCGTCATCTCGTGCGCGGCCACGTCGATCGAGGTGAGCGGGTTGACGTTGCCGGAGCCGTCGCCGTACGTCATGCAGAAGCAGCTGTCCGACCAGAAGGCGTTGACGTAGTTGTTGCCGTAGTGGACCCGCGAGTAGGCGGCCGTGCCGTCGCCGCGGATGCCGTTGCGGCCGTGCACGTTCTTGTAGTAGTCCCAGGTCAGCGCGGCGCCGTAGTGGGCGTCGGCGGCGGCCGACTCCAGGTTGGACGGGGAGCCGTTGCCCCAGACGTCGTCGGCGCCGGAGAAGAGGGTGCCGGTGCCGGAGGTGCGGCGGTTGAGGTTGTAGGTCCGGTGGTTGCCGCGCGCCCCGTCGGTGAGGGTGTACGACGATCCGGACTGGGTGGTGGTCAGGGGGACGGTTCCGCTGTACACCGTGTGGCCGGTGCCGTTCTGTATCGCCTGCCACTCGTACAGCTTCTCGCCGGTGCGGGCGTCGGTGATCACGTGCAGTTCGTTCGGGGTGCCGTCGTGCTGGAGGCCGCCGACCACCGTCTCCCAGGCGAGGACCGGGCTGCCGCTCGCCGCCCAGACCACCTTGCGCGGCGCCCGGGTGACGTCCGGGCTCTTCGCCTCCTCCGCCTTCGCCGCGCCGAGCGCCTGCCGCTCGGCCTGCGCGGCGGCGAGCCGGGGCGTGACGGACGGCACCGCCACCTTCGCCCGGGTGGCCTTGACGACCCGTTCGGTGGCGCCGGCCGGGGACGTCTGCACCACGAGGTCGCCGCCCAGGACCGGCAGCCCGTCGTACGTCCGCTCGTACCGCGTGTGCACGGTCCCGTCGCGGTCCTTGATCACGTCGCGGACGAGCAGCTTCTCCTTGGCGCCCAGGCCCAGCTCCTGGGCGGTGGCGGCGGTGGAGGCGTCCGCCTCGCGGAGGAGCTCGGCCCGCTGGGCGGAGGTGAGCCGCACCGACTCCGCGCCCGGGGCCGCCTGCGGCGCGCCGGTGGGGGCGGCGGTGGCGGCGCCCGACTGGACGGCGGTGGCGATCAGCGCGGCGACACCGGCGAGGGCGACGGCGGCACCGTGGCGGGACGTGAAGTGGGGGGCGCGTCTGCGTGAGGAACGGGTGCTCAACACTGACTCCTTCTGCGCGGCCGCGGGTCGCGCGGCCAGGGGGAGACCGGTCGGCGGGTGGGCCGGCCGGGCGGAACAAGGCGGTACGCAGAGAACACGTGCTCGAAGAGATGCCGGCCGCGGCACAGCGGTGGGGACGACGCTGTGGGGTTGCTGTGAAGCGGCCGTGGGAAGAGTGGCAGGAGAGCGGCGTCCTTGTCAGGGTCGCGTCAGCAAGTTGGCTGGAAATCGTTCGTTGTCCGGGAGTTCACGTTCGCTATACGGACTCGTTCCTTGGTCGCCGGACCCGGACCCGGACCCCGACCCGGGCCCGGGCCCGTCGCCGTCCCGCCCCGCCGCCGAACCCGGTGCGCCGGCCGTCCCGGGTCCGTCAGGCCAGGCTGTCCCGCCAGGCCCGGTGCAGATCGGCGAACCGGCCGGCCGCGGCGGTCAGTTCCGCAGGGGTGCCGTCCTCGACGATCCGGCCGTGCTCCATCACCAGCACCCGGTCCGCGATCTCCACGGTCGACAGCCGGTGCGCGATCACCACCGCCGTACGCCCCCGCAGCACCGTCGCCATCGCCCGCTGCACCGCCCGCTCACCCGGGATGTCCAGCGAACTGGTCGCCTCGTCCAGGATCAGCACCGCCGGATCGGCCAGCAGCGCCCTGGCGAAGGCCACGAGCTGCCGCTGCCCGGCGGAGATCCGGCCGCCCCGCTTGCGGACGTCGGTGTCGTAGCCGTCGGGGAGCGCGGTGACGAAGTCGTGGGCGCCGATCGCCTTGGCCGCGTGCTCGATCTCCTCGCGGGTGGCGTCCGGGCGGCCGATCGCGATGTTGTCGGCGACCGTGCCGGAGAACAGGAACGCCTCCTGCGTCACCATCACCACCCCGCGCCGCAGCTCGGCGCCGGCCAGATCGCGCAGGTCCACCCCGTCCAGCAGCACCCGCCCCTCGGTGGGGTCGTAGAACCGGGCGAGCAGCTTGGCCAGCGTCGACTTGCCCGCGCCGGTCGAGCCGACGACGGCGACGGTCTGCCCGGCGGGGAGGGTGAGGTCGAAGCGGGGCAGCACCTCGCCGCCGGTGCGGTAGGCGAAGCGGACCCGCTCGAAGACGACCTCGCGGCCGGGGTCCCGCGACGCCCGCGGCGGCAGCTCCCTGGGCGCCCGCGGCTCCGGCACGGACGGCGTCTGCGCCAGCAGTCCCGCGATCTTGTCCAGCGAGGCCGCCGCCGACTGGCAGGAGTTCAGAAACATGCCCAGCCGGTCGATCGGGTCGTACAGCCGGCGCAGGTACAGCACCGCCGCCGCCAGCACCCCGAGGGCCAGGGAGCCGTCCGCGACCCGGTGGGCGCCCCACAGCACGATCCCCGCGACCGCCGTGTTGGCGATCAGCCGGGAGCCGGTGACATAGCGGGCCATCTCCAGCAGCGCGTCGCCGTTGGTCCGCTCGTGCCGCCGGTTGAGACCGGCGAAGTCCGCGTCGTTGGCGGCCTCCCGGCCGAAGGCGCGCACCGGCCGGATGCCGTTCATCGTCTCCACGAACTTCACGATCACCGCCGCCATCGCCGTGGACTTGCTCCGGTACACCTCCCGCGCCCGCCGCCGGTACACCCGGACCATCCCGTACAGCGGCACGAACGACGCCGCCGCCACGGCCCCGAGCCCCAGGTCCAGCCAGAGCAGCAGCACCGAGATGGAGACGAAGGACAGCACCACCGTCACCAGCTCCTGGAGCCCCTCGCCGAGCAGCTCCCGCAGCGACTCCACGTCCGTGGTGGAGCGCGAGATGAGCCGGCCCGAGGTGTACCGCTCGTGGAAGTCGACGCTGAGCGCCTGCGCGTGGCGGAAGATACGGCCGCGCAGGTCCAGCAGCACGTCCTGGCTGACACGGGCGGAGACGGCGATGAACGCGTACTGCAGCGCCCCGGCGCCCAGCGCGCACAGCAGGCCCCCCGCGCCCACGGCGATCAGCGGTCCCCGGTCGCCGGCGGCGAGGGCGGGTACGGCACGGTCGATGGCGTACGCCACCAGCAGCGGGCCGGCCTGCACCGCCGCCTGCTGGAGCAGCAGCAGGAGGCAGGTGACGGCGACGCGGGCCTTCAGCGGCGCCAGCAGCGAGCGCAGCAGCGCGGCCGTCGCCCCCGGCGGGGCGGGCAGCGCGTCCCGGTCGAAGAGGTCGCCGCCCGCGTCGGGACGGGGGAGACGCTCCTCGCCGCCCTTGCCGCTCCTGCCGCCCTTGCCGGCCCCGCCGTTCTCGCCGTTCTCGTCGCCGGGAGCGGCGGGGGAGGTGGTGGGGGCCGTCATCGCGCGTCGTCCTCCTGTTCCCCGGCCGGTGCGGTGCCGCCGGTCACCCCGGGCTCCTGGGCGCCCGACATCAGGTGGGCGTACTCGGCGCTGGTGCGCAGCAGTTCCCGGTGCGTGCCGACGGCGGCGATCCGGCCGCCGGAGAGCAGGGCGACCCGGTCGGCGAGCAGCACCGTGGACGGTCGGTGGGCCACGATCAGCGCGGTGGCGCCGGCGAGGACGCGCCGCAGCGCGGCCTCCACCGCGGCCTCCGTGTGCACGTCCAGCGCGGAGAGCGGGTCGTCCAGCACCAGGAACCGGGGCTCGCCCACCACGGCCCTGGCCAGCGCCAGCCGCTGCCGCTGCCCGCCGGACAGGCTCAGGCCCTGCTCGCCGACCTGGGTGGCGGTGCCCTGCGGCAGGGTGTGCACGAAGCCGGCGCGGGCCACGGCGAGCGCCCGCTCCAGGTCCGCCGGCCCGGCGCCGTCGCCGGCCCCCATCAGGACGTTCTCCCCGACCGTGGCCGAGAACAGCGTCGGCTCCTCGAACGCGACGGCGACCTGGGCGCGCAGCCGAGCCCGGGGCATGGCCGTGATGTCCACGCCGTCCAGCGTGATCCGGCCTCCGGCCACCTCGTGCAGCCGGGGGACGAGCGCGGTCAGCGTCGTCTTGCCGCTGCCCGTCGCCCCGACCAGGGCCAGGGACTCACCGGGGCGGATGTGCAGCTCGACGCCGTCCAGGACGGGCGGGGAGCCGGGCGGGGCGTCGGGGTAGCGGAAGGTGACGTTCTCGAAGCGCAGCCCCCGGTCGCCGGCGCGGGCGGCCGGGGCGCCGCCCGCCGTGCGCGCCGGGTCCGGTTCCGGCTCGGCGTCCATCACCTCGAAGTACCGCTCGGTCGCCGTCGCGGCCTCCTGGCTCATCGCCAGCAGGAAGCCGATGGACTCCACCGGCCACCGCAGCGCCAGCGCGGTCGACAGGAACGCCACCAGCGTGCCCGCCGACAGCCGGCCGTCGGCCACCTGCGCGGCACCGGCCACCAGCGCCGCGCCGATCGCGAGCTCCGGCAGCGTGACGATGACGGCCCAGATCGCCGCGAGCAGCCGCGCCTTGCGCAGCTCGGTGCCGCGCAGGGTCCGCGACAGCTCCCGGAACGCCCGCGCCTGACTGCGGTGCCGGCCGAACCCCTTGATGACGCGGATGCCGAGCACGCTCTCCTCGACCACCGTCGTCAGGTCGCCGACCTGGTCCTGGGCCCGCCGCGCCACGGCGGCGTACCGCTTCTCGAAGACCGCGCAGGTCAGGATCAGCGGCACGGCGGGGCCGAGGATCACCAGGCCCAGCGCCCAGTCCTGCACCAGCATGACGGCCACGCCGACGACGATGGTCACCCCGTTGACGAAGAGGAAGGTCAGCGGGAAGGCGAGGAACATCCGCAGCAGCATCAGATCGGTCGTCCCCCGGGACAGCAGTTGCCCGGAGGGCCACCGGTCGTGGAAGGCGACCGGCAGCCGCTGCAGATGCCGGTACAGATCCGCCCGCATGCGCGCCTCGACACCCGCCAGCGGACGGGCCACCAGCCACCGCCGCAGCCCGAACAGCAGCGCCTCGGCGCACCCGAGCAGCAGCAGGCAGAGCGCGCCCAGCCACACGCCCCCCGGGTCCCCGCCCGCCACCGGCCCGTCCACCATCCACTTCAGGACCAGCGGGATCACCAGGCCGACGCACGAGGCGAGGACCGCCACGCACGCGGCGGTCAGCAGCCGCGCCCGCACCGGCCGCACGTACGGCCACAGGCGCAGCAGCGTGCGTACGGCGGACCGGTCCTGGGGCGGGGGGTGTGTCGGCGGCATCAGGCCGAGCTTACGGACCGTGACCGTCCCTGCCCAGTGAGTTTCGGGGCGCCGTGTCCCCCTCCGGCTCCCTCGGCCGCCGGGGGAGCGGACCGGCCGGTCAGGAGGCCGGGTACGGCAGCAGCCCGCTCGCGGTCTTCTCCCAGGCGCCCCTGAGCTCGGCCAGCAGCCCGGGGTGCCGGGCCGCCAGATCGGCCTGCTCCCGCGGGTCGGTGGCGAGGTGGTAGAGGTGGTCGGCGCCGTCGGCGTCCTGGTAGTACTTCCAGTCGCCGCGCCGCAGCGCCCGGTTGTCCCGCACCCGCCAGAACAGGTCGCGCTCGGGCGGGTCCTCGCCGCGCAGCAGATATCCCGCCAGGCTGTGCCCGTCGAGCGGGTGGGCCGGGTCCGGCCGGGCGCCGCCGACCTCCAGCAGGGTCGCCGTCCAGTCCGGTGAGTAGACCGGCTCGTGGCTGACCTGGCGCCCGTCGATCCGGGCGGGCCAGCGCAGGATGGTCGGCACCCGGATGCCGCCCTCCAGCAGCTCGGACTTGCCCCCGCTCAGCGGCCACTGGTAGGAGAACCGCTCCCCGCCGTTGTCGCTGGCGAAGACGACCACGGTGTTCTCCTCCTGGCCGGAGCGGCGCAGCGCGGTGAGGACCTCGCCGACCGCGGCGTCCAGGTTCTCCACCATCTCCTTGTACTTCTGCACCGAGCCGCCGTCGCGGTGGAGCAGGGCGCCGAGCGCGTCGCCCTCCCGGATCCGCGCGGCGATCCGCGCGCCGGTCTCCTCGTCGTCCTCGGTCAGCCACGGCCAGTGCGGGGTGGTGAAGTTGAGGTTGAGCAGCCAGGGCCGGTCGTGGTCGCGCAAGACGTACTCGACGGCCCGCTCGGTCAGGACGGTGGTGTAGTACCGCAGGTCGCGGTAGGTGGCGTCGCCTTCGTACAGGTCGTAGTCGCCGAGCTGGCCCAGTTTGGAGAAGTACTCCAGGGCGCCGCCGAAGTTGCCGAAGAACTCCTCCCAGCCGGAGCGGGTGGGGCTGTAGTCGGGCAGCCATCCGCAGTGCCACTTGCCGATGAGGGCGGTGGCGTAGCCGGCCTGCCGCAGCAGCGAGGCGAGGGTGGGGTGGTGCGGGTCCAGTCCCTGGGTCCGGTTGCCGAGGGGCTCGGCCAGCCCGCCCCGGGTACGGCCGGGGAAGCGGCCCGTGTAGAGGCTGAACCGGGTGGGCGAGCAGGTCGCCGACCCGGCGTAGGCGTCGGTGAAGCGGACGCCCTGGGCGGCGAGCCGGTCCAGGTGCGGGGTGCGGATGTGCGGCGATCCGTACGACGACAGGTCGGCCCAGCCCAGGTCGTCGCCGAGGATGAACAGGATGTTGGGGCGGCGGGCGGGACGGGCCCCGCCCCTGCGGGCGCGGAAGGGGCGTTCGGCGGGGGCGGCGCCGGCGGCGGTGGTGGTGCCGGCGACCGCGGTGACGGCACCGCCGCCGACCAGGCCGCCGAAGGCGCGACGGGATATCTCGGGCATGCGTGATCTCCGGAACGGGTGTGTCCCGGTCCGGGGCACACCTGGGGAAGGGAGGGAGGACGGGAAGGAAGAAGGAACAACGAGGAACAGCGAGGAACAAGCAGGGGCAAGGAGAAAAGGGGAGGGCGAGCGCGTCAGCGACAGACGGCGCTGGACTGCCGGCACAGGTCGACGTGGCGTCGCTCGACGAGCGCGACGCACACGCACCGGTGATCTGCGGCGGACCTCATGACCCGGGACGGTGCCAGGGGGGCCGGGGGAGGGTCAAGGAAACGGCCGGGGCGTTCACGAAGCCGCAACGCGGGACGGCGGGATCAGCCGGCGACCTTCAGCACCAGCACCGTCCGCGCCGGCACCTCGATCTCCGCCCCCGCCGGGTGCTCCACGCCGGGCGCGGCGGCCTGCTCCTCCAGACCGGTGTCGAGGACCACCTCGTACCGCCCGGCCCACGGCGCCCCGGGCAGGACGAAGCGCACCGGCCGCTCACCGGCGTGCAGCACCGCCAGGAAGCTGTCGTCGACGACGGGCGCGCCCCGCTCGTCCCGGCCGGGGATGTCCCGCCCGGACAGGTACATGCCGAGCGTGGCGGCGGGCGCGAACCAGTCCCCTTCCGTCATCTCCGAGCCCCGGGGGGTGAACCAGGCCAGGTCCCGCAGCCCGTCCGCGGAGTGCGCCCGCCCGGAGAAGAAGGCGCGGCGGCGCAGCACCGGATGGCGGTGGCGCAGCCGGATCAGCCGGGAGGCGAGGTCGAACAGGGCCCGCCACCCCGGGTCCTCCAGCAGGCTCCAGTCCACCCAGCTCGACTCGTTGTCCTGGCAGTAGGCGTTGTTGTTGCCGCCCTGCGTGCGGCCCATCTCGTCCCCGGCCAGCAGCATCGGCACACCCGTCGACAGCAGCAGGGTGGTCAGCAGGTTCCGCAGCTGGCGGCGGCGCAGCGCCCGGACGTCCTCGTCGTCGGTCTCGCCCTCCGCCCCGCAGTTCCAGGAGCGGTTGTCGTCCGTGCCGTCCCGGTTGCCCTCGCCGTTGGCCTCGTTGTGCTTGCGCTCGTAGCTGACGAGGTCGCGCAGGGTGAAACCGTCGTGGGCGGTGACGAAGTTGACCGAGGCGTAGGGGCGGCGCCCGCCCCAGGCGTAGAGGTCGCTGGAGCCCGACAGCCGGTAGCCCATCTCCCGCACGTCCGGCAGGGCGTGCCGCCAGAAATCCCGTACGGCGTTGCGGTAGCGGTCGTTCCACTCGGTCCACAGCGGCGGGAAGGCGCCCACCTGGTAGCCCCCCGAGCCCACGTCCCAGGGTTCGGCGATCAGCTTCACCCGCCGCAGCACCGGGTCCTGGGCGATCACCGCGAGGAAGGGGGAGAGCATGTCGACGTCGTGCATGGACCGGGCCAGCGCGGCGGCCAGGTCGAAGCGGAAGCCGTCCACGCCCATCTCCGTCACCCAGTACCGCAGCGAGTCGGTGATCAGCCGCAGCACGTGCGGCTGCACGACGTGCAGGGTATTGCCGCAGCCGGTGTAGTCGGCGTAGCGGCGGGCGTCCGGCTGGAGACGGTAGTAGCCCCGGTTGTCGATGCCCTTCAGCGACAGCATCGGGCCCAGCTCGCCCGCCTCCGCGGTGTGGTTGTAGACCACGTCGAGGACGACCTCTATCCCGGCGGCGTGCAGCGCGCGCACCATCCGCTTGAACTCGCCGACCTGCTGCCCGGCGGTGCCGGAGGCGGCGTAGGCGGCGTGCGGGGCGAAGTAGCCGATGGAGTTGTAGCCCCAGTGGTTCCGCAGGCCCCGCCGCAGCAGGTGGTCCTCGTGGGCGAACTGGTGCACCGGCAGCAGCTCGACCGCCGTCACGCCCAGCTTCACCAGGTGCTCGATCGCGGCCGGGTGGGCCAGCCCCGCGTACGTGCCGCGCAGCTCCTCGGGTATCCCGGGGTGCAGCCGGGTGAAGCCGCGCACGTGCAGCTCGTAGATGACCGAGTCCGCCCACGGCGTCTTCGGGCGGCGGTCGTCGGCCCAGTCGTCGTCGTCATGGACGACGACGCCCTTGGGCACGTACGGCGCGGAGTCCCGGTCGTCGCGCACCGTGTCGGCGACCTGCTGATCCGGCCAGTCCCGCACGTGCCCGTACACCTGGGGCGGCAGCCGGAAGTCGCCGTCCACCGCGCGCGCGTACGGGTCGAGCAGCAGTTTCGCCGGGTTCCAGCGGGCGCCGGTCCAGGGGTCCCAGCGGCCGTGCACCCGGTAGCCGTAGCGCTGTCCCGGGCGCACGCCCGGTATGAAGCCGTGCCAGATCTGGTGGGTCAGCTCGGTCAGCGGTATCCGCCGCTCCAGCCCCCCGTCGTCGAACAGGCACAGCTCCACCGCCTCGGCCCCGCCCGCCCACAGCGCGAAGTTGGTGCC
>NZ_WYCT01000186.1 GCF_011008945.1 Streptomyces harenosi | reverse complement strand
GAACTCCCGCTGCTCCTCCCCGTCCCGGGCCCGCCCCCGCTCCCACGCCTGCTCGCGCGGCAGGTCCATCCACAGCAGCAGGGCCAGGTGCGGGCGCAGCGCCCGGCGTCCCGCGCCGACGCCCTCGACCAGCACCACCGGGGCGGGCGGCAGCTCACGGGGCGGCCCGAAGCGGCGAGCCCGCCAGTCGTAGGGCCGGTAGCGCGCCGCTTCCCCCCGGCCGAGGGGCCCGATCACCTGGTCCAGCAGCCGTCCGGTCCAGCCGAAGAGCTCCTCATGGGTGGCGATGTCGTCCAGGCGGAGCACCGGCGCACCGCCGAGCGCCCGCGCCAGCCGGCCGGCGAAGGTGGACTTCCCGGAGCCGGCGTACCCGTCGACGCCGATCAGGCGGACCGGGCCGCAGGAGGCGGGAAGGCGGCGGATCCGGGAGGCGAGGTCGTGAATGGCTGGTCCTCGGCGGTGCGGAAGGGCGGACAACGGACGCCGTGCACTCTACGGCCTGTCCTGCGACACCCGCCGGGCCCGCCGGGTGCGGGCCGCACCGGTGATCGTGACCGGGGGGCGGGGACGTGGTGCGGCACGGGTGCTGGCCGGAGCGTCCGCCTGCGGCCATAGTTGGCGCACAACCGTGCAACGGACCTGCCCCGACTCGGACACCTGGGGGTCTTGTGCCCATGAGCAGAGCCGAACAGCCGTCCCGCAGAACCGTTCTGGCCGCCGCGGTGGCCGCCGCCGTGGCCGGTGGCGCCCAGCCGGCCGCCGCCGCGGACACCGTGGCCGCCGCCGGCCCCGGCCGGGCCCCGGCCCGCCCCGTCGACCACCGGAGCTGGACCCGGTACCGCCACTGGCGGTCCGGAACCGCCCGCGGCACCCGTGCCGTCGCGGGCGCCCGCCCCGGCATCGTGCTCGCCGTCCCGGCCGGCACCACCGACTACACCGACCCGCACACCGGCCGGACCGCCGCCTGGGAGTACGCCACCTGGACCTCCCCCGTCCACCGGCTCGCCGTCCCCTCGACGGAGGCCATCGTCTCCTGGAACGCCCGCACGCCCGACGGCACCTGGATCCAGGCCGAGCTCATGGGCACGTACTCCGACGGCACCGACACGCCCTGGTACGTGATGGGCCGCTGGGCCGCCGGCGACCAGGACATCCGGCGCACCTCGGTCGACGGCCAGGGCGACGGCCGGAGCAGCGTCTGGACGGACACGCTGGCCCTGGACGACCCCGCCACCGGGCTGCGCCTGGTCTCCTGCCGGCTGCGGCTGACCCTCTACCGCCGCCCCGGCACGCGGGCGACCCCCACGGTGTGGCGCGCCGGCGTCATGGGCTCCGACGTCCCCGACCGCTTCACCGTGCCCGCCTCCACCCCCGGCCTCGCCCGGGAGCTGGCCGTCCCGCGCTATTCGCAGGAGATCCACAAGGGCCGCTACCCCGAGTACGACAACGGCGGTGAGGCGTGGTGCAGTCCCACCTCCTCACAGATGATCATCGAGTACTGGGGCGGCCGGCTCACCGAGGAGCAACTGGCCTGGGTCGACCCCTCCTACACCGATCCGCAGGTGTGCCACGCGGCCCGGTACACCTACGACCACCAGTACGGCGGCTGCGGCAACTGGCCGTTCAACACCGCCTACGCGGCCACCTTCGACGGCCTCGAGGGCGTGGTCACCCGCCTCGGCTCCCTCACCGACCTGGAGACGCTGATCGCCGCGGGCATCCCGGCCATCACCTCGCAGTCCTTCCGCAAGGAGGAGCTGACCGGCGCCGGATACGGCACGGCCGGGCACCTGATGACCGTGATCGGCTTCACCGGCGACGGGGACGTGATCGCCAACGATCCCGCCGCCCCGACCAACGAGGAGGTGCGGCGCGTCTACCTGCGGCGCGAATTCGAGAACATCTGGCTGAGGACCAAGCGGTACAACGCCGCCGGCAAGGTCGTCTCCGGCACCGGCGGCGTCTGCTACCTGTTCTTCCCGGCCCACCCGAGCCCGCGCCAGCGCAGGGCGCTCGCGGCAGTGGGCGTGCGCTGACCCGCCCGGGGAAAGGCCCCCGGTATCCGCTGCCGGGGGCCGTCGCCTGTGACCGACATCTCGGTCACGAGAGCCGTTTTCGGTGGCAAGGTGGACGAGTCGGCGGGGGGCCTTCCGGCGGGCGATCTCCGGTGAGGGACGTCCGCAGCACGCACGAGACCAGCGAGAAGCCATGACCGCACACACCGCCACCGCCGCCCGCGTCCGCACCGGCGGCCCCCAGGACGACGGCCCCAAGACCTTCGAGCACTTCATGGGCTGGGTCCTGGTCGTCGTGACCGCGATGCTGGTGACCCAGCTCGGGCTGCTCTGACGCCCCTTTTCGTGACGCGCCGCCGCGGGCCCCGTCCCGCGGCCTGCCACTCCCTTCCCCCCGACGCGGCCCCGGCCCCGCGCGACCCGTCCCCGCGCGGCGGCGGGCGCGCGGCCGGCCGCCCGCCGCCAAGACGGCCCGCGCCCGGGGGTCCGGCCGCCGTCCCGGCCCCGCTCCGCAGGTGTTCGAGCCTTTCTTGAGGTAAGCGGTCGTTAACTGGTGACTCGGTGCCTCGGATCGGGCATACTCACAGCGCACAGCCGCTGGTCAGCAGCTTCCGCGACCCGGAACGAGCGTCGGCCAGGCCCTCAGTACGACCCGGCGGAGCCGTCTCCACCCACGGCGCGCGTCCGCCGTTGTGCCCGACAGGGAGGAGAGCGTCGCCATGCCCGATCGCGCCCCGCAGCCGGTGGACCGACAACTGCCCACGGACGAGGCACGGGACCTGATCTCGCTCGTCCGCGACATCGCCCAGCGCGAGATCGCGCCGAAGGCGGCCGAGGAGGAGGACGCCGGGCGCTTTCCCCGCGACCTCTTCGCCCTGCTTTCGGAATCCGGTCTGCTCGGTCTGCCGTACGACGCCGAGTACGGCGGCGGCGACCAGCCCTACGAGGTCTACCTCCAGGTACTCGAAGAGCTCGCCGCGGCCCGCCTCACCGTCGGTCTCGGGGTCAGCGTGCACTCCCTGGCCTGCTACGCGCTGGCCGCCCACGGCACCAAGGAGCAGCAGGTCGAGCACCTGCCCGCGATGCTCGGCGGCGGCCTCCTCGGCGGCTACTGCCTGTCCGAGCCGTCCTCCGGCTCCGACGCCGCCTCGCTGCGCACCAGGGCGGTCCGGGACGGCGACGACTGGGTGATCACCGGCACCAAGGCGTGGATCACGCACGGCGGCATCGCCGACTTCTACACCGTCATGGCACGGACCGGGGAGGAGGGGCCGCGCGGCATCACCGCCTTCCTGGTCCCCGGGGACGCCGCCGGGGTGAGTGCCGCGGCGCCGGAGAAGAAGATGGGCCTCAAGGGCTCGCCCACCGCGCAGATCCACCTGGACGGGGTGCGGGTGCCCGACGCGCGGCGCATCGGCGACGAGGGGCAGGGCTTCGCGATCGCGCTGTCCGCGCTCGACTCCGGGCGGCTGGGGATCGCGGCCTGCGCGATCGGGCTGGCCCAGGCGGCGCTGGACGAGGCCGTGGCGTACGCGACCGGGCGACGGCAGTTCGGCAGGCCGATCGCCGACTTCCAGGGACTGCGCTTCATGCTCGCCGACATGGCGACCCAGATCGAGGCCGGGCGCGCGCTGTACCTGGCGGCGGCGCGGCTGCGCGACGCCGGACGGCCGTTCGCCAAGCAGGCGGCCATGGCGAAGCTGCACTGCACCGACGCGGCGATGCGGGTCACCACCGACGCCGTCCAGATCCTCGGCGGCTACGGCTACACGGCGGACTTCCCGGCCGAGCGCTACATGCGCGAGGCCAAGGTCCTGCAGATCGTCGAGGGTACGAACCAGATCCAGCGGATGGTCATCGCCCGTCACCTCGCGGGTCCCGAGACACGCTGAGGTCGCCGGGCCCGCGCGGGGGCGCCGCGAGCCGCACCCACTCCGGGTCGTGGCGCCCGGGCAGGGTGCGGCCGCGGTCGGCCCAGGTCCGCATCAGCTCACGGTAGATCGGCGGGTCCGGGATCGGCGGCGCCGGCGGAACCGCGTCCGCGGAGACCGGCACGAAGAGGCGGCGCTGACGCCCGGTCACCGAGTACGTGGGGGTCATACCCGGGCAACGCGGAGAAGCCGGGACAGGTCACCGGTCCGTGCTGTCGAGCGTGCGTTCGCAGAGGCGTGTCGCTCCGGCGCGTCTGTCCCCACGGGTGAGCGATGTCCCGCCGCCGGGGGCGATCCCGGCGGGCGGCGGGCGGCGGTCCGCGCCGCGGCGTGGTGCGCCGCGACGCGACCGCCGCAGGAGAAGGCGGGCGCCCGCGCGGGCCGGCGGCCGCTCAGGCGGCGTGGCGCCGCATCGCCGGCACGCGCATCGGGCGGGAGCCCGGGCCGCCGACGTGGGAGAAGGGCTGCATCCGCCAGTCGAGGCCCTGAGGGAGCGTCAGCAGCAGGGAGGTGTCCTGCTCCTGCGGCTGGAAGGACTCGTCCGCGGGACGGGCCTCCTCGGCCCGGCGGCCGGTGCCGGCGCAGACCGTGAGCCCGAACGGGTTCCACGGCGAGGCGCACAGGGCGTGCTCCGGCAGCACTTCCTCGTCCGCCAGCAGCGCGATGGGCTGGGCGCACTCCGGGCAGATCACCCGGTACATCTCGAAGGTGTCGTACGCGTCGAGCTCCTCGTCGTCGAAGGCGTCGGGATCGACGCCCTCCGGCTCGGGCTCGACGACGGGCTGGTGTCGCGTGGGTGCGGTACGACCAGGGCGCTTAAGACTCTGCATGGGATTCTCCCCCTCGGGCTGGGCCGTGACGGCGCTGCGGCCTCGACCACACCAAGCACTTCCCGTCCCCTCCGCGGAGTAATCACGAGAACATCACGGAGCCCGTTCGAGGGATGTGGCGTTGGTCACATGCCGCCCGCAGGTGCCTCCGCGGGGCCGGTTTGTCCCCCGCCGCTGCGCGATCGCCTCCCCGCCTCCCGACAAACCGGGCATGACCTGCGGCGCTCGGGTATCCGAGGGGATCGGGCGCACTGTAGGTTCTGCGCCATGGAGGAGCTGGACCGACAGATCGTGCAGCTGCTCGTCAAGGACGGGCGGATGAGTTACACCGATTTGGGCAAGGCCACGGGCCTGTCCACGTCCGCCGTGCACCAGAGGGTGCGCCGCCTGGAACAGCGCGGGGTCATCCGCGGCTACGCCGCGGTCGTGGACCCCGAGGCCGTCGGGCTGCCGCTGACCGCGTTCATCTCGGTGAAGCCGTTCGACCCCAGCGCCCCCGACGACATCGCGGACCGCCTGGCCGGCGTCCCCGAGATCGAGGCGTGCCACAGCGTGGCCGGCGACGAGAACTACATCCTCAAGGTCCGCGTGGCCACCCCGCACGAGCTGGAGGAGCTGCTGACCCGCGTGCGCTCGCTGGCCGGGGTCTCCACCCGGACCACGGTGGTGCTGTCGACACCGTACGAGGCGCGCCCGCCGCGGATCTGAGGCCGGGCCGGACGCGCCCCCGCGGTCCCGGCGCGCCGGCGGTCCCGGGCGGCGTCCCGCCCCCACCCGCTCCTCCCACCCGCGTGTTACCCCGACCTGCGTGCGGGACGGGAGGGGCCAGGCGCGAGACTGGTGTGCATGAGTGAGTCCAGCGTCCCGTCCCAGACCGTCCTGCTGCGCCGCGGGGAGGTGCACAGCCCGGCCGACCCCTTCGCGACGGCGATGGTCGTCGAGCGCGGGCAGATCGCCTGGGTCGGCTCCGAGGGCGCCGCGGACGCCTTCGCGGACGGTGTGGACGAGGTCGTCGACCTGGACGGCGCCCTGGTCACCCCCGCCTTCACCGACGCGCACGTGCACACCACGGCCACGGGGCTCGCGCTCACCGGCCTCGACCTGTCCGGCGCCGCCTCCCTCGGGGAGGCGCTCGCCCTGGTACGCGACTTCGCCGCCGCCCGGCCGGGCGACCGGGTCCTGCTCGGCCACGGCTGGGACGCCTCCCGCTGGCCCGAGGGCCGCCCCCCGGCCCGCGCCGAGCTGGACGCGGCCACCGGCGGCCGCCCCCTCTATCTCAGCCGTATCGACGTGCACTCGGCGGTCGCCACGACGGCCCTGCTCGATCTGGTCCCGGGCGCCGGCGGGCGCGCGGACGCCCCGCTCACCGGCGACGCCCACCACGCCGTACGCGCCGCCGCGTTCGCCGCGATCACCCCCGCCCAGCGCACCGAGGCGCAGCGCGCGGCCCTCGCGCACGCCGCCTCGCTCGGCATCGGCACCGTCCACGAGTGCGCCGGCCCGGAGATCTCCTCCGCGGACGACCTCGCCGGCCTGCTCCGCCTCGCGGCCGGGCAGGCGGGCCCGCGCGTGGTCGGCTACTGGGCGGAGCAGGACGTGGACAAGGCGCGGGAGCTGGGCGCGATCGGCGCGGCCGGCGACCTCTTCGTCGACGGCGCCCTCGGCTCCCACACCGCCTGCCTGCACCACCCGTACGCCGACGCCGCGCACGCCGGGACCGCCTACCTGGACGCCGACGAGGTCGCCGCGCACGTGGTGGCCTGCACCGAGGCGGGTCTCCAGGCGGGCTTCCACGCCATCGGCGACGCCGCCGTGACCACGGTCGTCGAGGGGGTGCGCGCCGCCGCGGAGAAGCTGGGCCTCGCGCGCGTCCGCGCGGCCCGCCACCGGGTCGAACACGCCGAGATGCTCACCCCCGAGACCATCGCGGCCTTCGCCGAGCTCGGTCTGACCGCCTCCGTCCAGCCCGCCTTCGACGCGCTGTGGGGCGGCGAGGACGGCATGTACGCCCGCCGCCTGGGCGCCGAGCGGGCCCGCACGCTCAACCCCTTCGCGGCCCTGCTGCGCGCCGGCGTCCCGCTCGCCTTCGGCTCCGACAGCCCCGTCACGCCCCTGGACCCGTGGGGCACCGTCCGGGCCGCCGCCTTCCACCGCACGCCGGAGCACCGCGTCTCCGTGCGCGCCGCTTTCACGGCGCACACGCGGGGCGGCTGGCGGGCGATCGGGCGCGACGACGCGGGTGTCCTCGTGCCGGGCGCCCCCGCGGACTACGCGGTGTGGCGCACCGGCGAACTGGTCGTGCAGGCCCCCGACGACCGCGTCGCGCGCTGGTCCACCGACCCCCGCTCCGGCACCCCCGGCCTGCCGGATCTCACCCCGGGGCGGGACCTGCCCGTGTGCCTGCGTACGGTGGTGGGCGGGCGGACGGTCTTCGTACGGCCGGGCGAGTGATCTCCACGGCCGACGGGGCGACGATCTCCCGCCGCCGCTGTGCCGCGCGACCTGCGCGGCCACCGCGCTGACCTGCGCCTTGCCGAACCAAGCGCAGGTCAGGGTGGGTGTTGACAGGTTGCGGCGGGGGGCCGGTAGGTTCGGCCGAGTCCACCACCGGACGCCCGACCGGGGAACCCTCCGCGCAAGCGTCGCGGCGCCGCTGGGTCAGGGACGGTGTGCCGCACCGGGGCACCGCCACTGGGAGCCAGGCTCAGCGCCCGTGCCGCGACCAGCGAACGTTCCGGCGGTCGGGAGGTGTGACCCGGGTGGGGCCCGGGAGCTCAGTAGACAACGGCTTTCGGTCGATCCGCAGCCAGCGGGTCCCAGGTCGGCCCGAAGGGCGCCGGGCCCCCATCCGCCGCCGGAGACGCCCGCCGGACGCACACCGGAAAGAGCAGTCCTGCCCGGCCCGGGCCGAAACGACACCCCCGTGCGCGCACGCCGTCGCGTCATCGCAGGCCGGGCCCACTATGGTGGTCCTCTGCGTATGGAGATGAAGGGGCAGCAGTGAACGACGGCGACGGGACCCGCGCGGCAGAGGGCCAGGACAGACGGTTCGGCCCGCTCGGCACCGCCTTGGTGATCATTCCGACCTACAACGAGGCGGAGAACATCAAGGCGATCGTCGGCCGGGTGCGCGAGGCCGTCCCCGAGGCCCACGTCCTCGTGGCCGACGACAACAGCCCCGACGGCACCGGGAAGCTGGCCGACGAACTCGCCGCCGAGGACGACCACGTCCACGTCCTGCACCGGAAGGGCAAGGAGGGCCTCGGCGCCGCCTACCTCGCGGGCTTCCGCTGGGGGCTGGAGCAGGGCTACGGCGTCCTGGTGGAGATGGACGCCGACGGCTCCCACCGGCCCGAGGAGCTGCCCCGGCTGCTGACCGCGCTCAAGGGCGCCGATCTGGTGCTCGGCTCGCGCTGGGTGCCCGGCGGCCGGGTGGTGAACTGGCCCAAGTCCCGCGAGATCATCTCGCGCGGCGGCAGCCTCTACTCGCGTCTGGCGCTCGACCTGCCGCTGCGCGACATCACCGGCGGCTACCGCGCCTTCCGCCGCGAGACGCTGGAGGGCCTCGGCCTGGACGACGTCGCCTCCCAGGGCTACTGCTTCCAGGTCGACCTGGCCCGCCGCGCCGTCAAGGCCGGCTACCACGTCGTCGAGGTCCCCATCACCTTCGTCGAGCGGGAGCTCGGCGACTCCAAGATGAGCCGCGACATCCTAGTGGAGGCCCTGTGGCGGGTCACCGCGTGGGGCGTGGGGGAGAGGGTCGACAAGGTCGTCAAGCGCGGACGGCCGTCGCAGCCGTAAGGGAAGCGCCGGACCCGGCCGGGTCACCATGCCCCTTATCCCGTGCTGAGCCGGGTCCGGGCACACTGGAGACATGACGACTGGCGCTCAGACTCCCAGGTACCCCGCCCGGCCCCGGCGCTCCCGGCTGCGCACGTTCCTGCCGCTGGGCATCGCGGCCTGGCTCGTGCTGGAGGTCTGGCTGCTGTCGGTGGTCGCGGGCGCCTCGAGCGGGCTCGTGGTCTTCCTGCTGCTGATCGCGGGCTTCGTCCTCGGCTCCGTGGTCATCAAGCGGGCCGGGCGCCGGGCGTTCCGGAACCTCACCGAGACCCTGCAGCAGCAGCCCGGCGCCGCACCCCCGGCCGCCCGCCCCGGCAGCGAGGGCAACGGCCTGGTGATGCTGGGCGGCCTGCTGCTGATGATCCCCGGGCTGGTCTCGGACGCGGCGGGACTGCTCCTGCTGCTGCCGCCGGTCCAGAAGGCCGTGCGCCGCACCGCCGAGCGCACCGTGGACCGCACGCTCCGCCAGGCCGGCCCCGGCACCCTGGGCGACGCGTTCCGGCAGGCCCGTATGCACCGCCCGGACGGCAAGGTCGTGCCGGGCGAGGTCGTGCGGGACGAACCGGGCACCGCGCCGCGCGAGCAGTACCCGCCGCTGAACCGCTGACGCGGGGCACGGCCCGCGCGTGCCGGGCCCCGGCCGCGCGCCGGGACGGGCCGCGGGGCCGCCCGCGCGGGGCGCCGCCCGGGCCGGACGGCGCGGGCGCACGGGGCGGTGCGCGGGCACGGCAAGACCGCGGGCGCCGTACGTGAGAACCTCACGTACGGCGCCCGCGGTCCTGCGCTCCGGTGACCTCGCCCGGCCCCGCAGGGCCTACGCGGACTTGCGGCTGTCCCGCGGATGAACGGCGATGTTCATCGCGCCGGAACGCAGAACGGCCAGCCGCTCCTCGAGGACCTCTTCGAGTTCCTCACGGGTCCGCCGCTCCATCAGCATGTCCCAGTGCGTACGCGCGGGCTTGGCCTTCTTCTCCTCCGGGCCGTCGCCGTCCACCAGGAGTGCCTGGGCCCCGCAGACCTTGCACTCCCACTCCGGCGGGATCTCCGCCTCGACCGAGAAGGGCATCTCGAACCGGTGCCCCTTCTCGCATGCGTACTCCACGGCCTGGCGCGGGGCCAGGTCGATGCCGCGGTCCGTCTCGTAGCTGGTCACCACGAGGCGCGTGCCGCGAAGAGCTCGCTCACTCATGAATCGTGCCTCCCGGGCTTGTCGCCCACAGGACAGGTGTCGCTGTCGTCGTCATCCGGTCAACGTCCGGTCGGCGGTAAAGATTCCCGTCCCGAGTCCCGTTACGGGCCATGCGTCGCCGTCGTAGCCGCAGCCTTGTCAACCAGTGCAGTACCCACCGACGTCCGGTTTGTCACCTCTGCTAGGAGATGTCACCCTGCGTTTCGACACCTTTGACGCGCAGTAACGGTCCGCCTGGCAGGCCAAACGCGTACACTACAGCCCTTTCGCCTCCAGTGCTAAATCCTTTCCGGGGCCGGATTGCCCGCGTCGCGGATGGCCCGGCGGACCGGGACGCGCGCGAGCAGCAGGAAACCGAGGACGAAGAACGCCACCAGCGAGATGATCGCGTCCCGGTAGCTCCCGGTGAGCTGGTAGGTGAGCCCGAACAGCAGCGGGCCCAGCCAGCTCATGCCCCGGTCGCTCATCTCGTACGCCGCGAAGTACTCCGCCTCCTTGCCGGGCGGGACGAGGTGGGAGAAGAGGGAGCGGGACAGCGCCTGGCTGCCGCCGAGGACCAGCCCGATCCCGGCGGCCAGGACGAAGAACCACGCCGGCGCGCCCGCCGGCAGGAAGTACCCGGCCGCCAGCGTGAGCGTCCAGGCGACCAGGGAGCCGAGGATCGTGCGCTTGGCGCCGTACCTGCGGGCCAGCCGGCCCAGCGCCAGCGCGCCCGCCACCGCCAGCACCTGCACCAGCAGCACGGCGACGATGAGGGTGGACTGCCCGAGCCCCAGCTCCTCGGAGCCGTAGACGGACGCCTGGGAGATCACCGTCTGGATGCCGTCGTTGTAGACCAGGTACGCCAGGAGGAAGGCGAGGGTCAGCGGGTGGCGGCGCATGTCGCGCAGGGTCGCCGCCAGTTGCCGCCGCCCCGGGAGCGCCGCCCGGGGCGCGGCGCGGGGGCGGTCGCGCAGCCGCCCCAGCGGCACCAGCGCGAACGCCCCCCACCACAGGCCCGCCGACGCCAGGCAGACGCGGATCGCCGCGCTCTCGCTCAGGCCGAAGGAGTCGTGGGCGGTGTAGAGGACCAGATCGGCCACCAGGACCAGCGATCCGGCCGCGTACCCGAAGGCCCAGCCGCGGGAGGAGACGGTGTCGCGCTCCTCGGGCGCGGCGATCTGCGGCAGGTAGGAGTTGTAGAGCATCATCGCCACGGACTGCGCCGCGTTGGCGATGACCAGCAGCGCCCCGCCGAGCAGATAGCGGTCGCCGTCGAGGAAGAACATCCCGGCCGTGGCCGCCGCCCCCGTGTACGCGGCGGCGCCCAGCAGGGGCTTCTTCCGGCCGGTGCGGTCCGCCGCCGCCCCCACCAGCGGCATCACCAGAACGGCGACGATCACCGACAGCGAGACGGAGTAGGCGAAGAACGCCCCGGCGCGCACCGGGACGCCCAGCGGGTGCACGAACCCGTCCCCGTCCGCGGCCGACTCGGCGACCGAGGTCAGATAGGGGCCCAGGAAGACGGTGAGCACGCTCGTCGAATAGACGGAGCACGCCCAGTCGTAGAAGTACCAGCCGCGTTGCTCGCGCCGCCGCCCGGCCGCCTCGCCGGCCGGCTCCGTCCGCACGGTGTCGGTGCCCACCCGTGCCCTCGCTTCCCCGTGAACGCGCGCCGCCCCCCGGGCCCCGGGCGGGGTCTCAGACCCAGACGCCGCGGTCCTCCATGACCTTGCGCAGTGTGTCGATGTGATCGGTCATGATGCCATCCACGCCGAGATCCAGGAGGCGGTGCATACGGGCCGGGTCGTTCACCGTCCACACGTGCACCTGGAGCCCGCGCGCGTGGGCGGCGCGCAGGAAGGAGCGGTCCACGACCCGGACCCCCCACTGGTACTCGGGCACCTGGGCGGCCACCGCCGAGCGGCGCGGCACGGCCGGCACTCCCCAGGAGCGCAGCCGCAGGCTCAGCACGCCGCGGGTGCCGTAGGAGGTGGCCAGCCGGGGGCCGGCCAGCCGCTGGGCGCGGACCACCCGGGCCTCGGAGAACGAGCCGAGGCAGATCCGGTCCCAGGCGTTCGCGCGCTCCACCAGCTCCAGGAAGGGCAGCAGCGCCGGCTCCGCCTTGACGTCGACGTTCCAGCGCGCCCCGGGGAAGGACTCCAGCAGGTCCTCGAACAGGGGTACGGGCTCGGCGCCCGCCACGCGCGCCCGGCGCACCGTCGCCCACGGCAGGTCGGCGATCCGGCCCGCGCCGTCCGTCACCCGGTCCAGCGTCGCGTCGTGGAAGGCGACGAGCCGGCCGTCGCGGGTGGCGTGGACGTCGGTCTCGAGATACCGGTAGCCCGCCCGGACCGCGTGCCCGAACTGGCGCGCCGTGTTCTCCAGGCCGTCCGCCGCGCCGCCCCGGTGGGCGAACGCGATCGGGCCGGGATGGTCGAGGTAGGGATGGCGCGCCGGACGTGTCGGGGTGGTCACCGACGCAGTATCGCTCCCCGGGGCCGGCCCGCGGCAACCACGGTGCTGCCGCCCGGTGACGGGGGAACGGCGAACACGCGGAGGAAGACCTGGGCGAGCGGGCCGATCGACACCGCGTAGAGCAGGGTGCCGAGCCCCGCCGTGCCGCCGAGGGCGAACCCCGTCGCCACGACCGTGATCTCGATGGCCGTCCGCACCAGGCGCACCGACAGGCCGGTGCGCAGGTGCAGCCCCGTCATCAGCCCGTCGCGCGGGCCGGGACCGAACCGGGCCGCGATGTACAGTCCGGTCGCCGCGCCGTTCAGGACGATCCCCGCCACCAGGAACCCGATCCGCAGCGGCAGGCCGTGGGCGCCGGGCAGCACGGCCAGCGTCGCGTCCATCGCGGCGCCGATCACCAGGACGTTGGAGACCGTGCCGAGGCCGGGCCGCTGGCGCAGCGGTATCCACAGCAGCAGTACCGCCGCGCCGACCACGGTCAGCACCACGCCCATCGACAGGCCGGTCCGCTCCGCCAGCCCCTGGTGGAGCACGTTCCACGGCTCCAGCCCGAGCCCCGACCGCACCAGCAGCGCGGAGCTCGCGCCGTACAGCGCGAGACCTCCGTAGAGCTGGACCAGTCGCCGTGTGAGATGCCCTCGCGTGGACAAGACGTGCCCCCCTGTGGTGGTAGTGGCCTGATGCATGACACCCTGTGGCTTGGCGTCGTACGCCATCCATGGCCAATTCGCGGAAGGTGGACTGATTTCCATGGCGCAGTGGACTTCGGCCGTCGGGGCGGCGCAGCTCGCGCGGCTGCTCGGCTCCCAGCAGGACCGGCCGGCTCCCGGCAGCCGCCGTCCGCCCGCCTACCGCGCGCTCGCCGACGGCATCCGGCTGCTGGTGCTCGAAGGGCGGGTGCCGGTGGCGGCCCGCCTGCCCGCCGAACGGGAGCTGGCCCTCGCCCTGTCCGTCAGCCGCACCACGGTCGCCGCCGCCTACGAGGCGCTGCGCGCCGAGGGTTTCCTGGAGTCCCGGCGCGGCGCCGGGAGCTGGACCGCCGTGCCGGCCGGCAACCCGCTGCCCGCCCGCGGCCTGGAGCCGCTGCCGCCCGAGGCCCTCGGGTCGATGATCGACCTCGGCTGCGCCGCGCTCCCGGCCCCCGAGCCCTGGCTCACCCGCGCGGTGCAGGGCGCCCTTGAGGAACTGCCGCCCTACGCGCACACCCACGGCGACTATCCGGCCGGGCTGCCCGCGCTGCGCGCGATGATCGCCGAGCGCTACACCGCGCGCGGGATCCCGACCATGCCCGAGCAGATCATGGTCACCACCGGCGCCATGGGCGCCATCGACGCGATCTGCCACCTCTTCGGCGGCCGGGGCGAGCGCATCGCCGTGGAGTCGCCGTCGTACGCCAACATCCTGCAGTTGATGCGCGAGGCGGGGGCGCGGCTGGTGCCGGTCGCGATGGCCGAGGGCCTGTCCGGCTGGGACCTGGACCGCTGGCGCCAGGTGCTGCGCGAGGCCGCGCCCCGGATCGCCTATGTCGTCGCCGACTTCCACAACCCGACCGGCGCGCTCGCCGACGAGGACCAGCGGCGGCGGCTGGTGGACGCGGCCCGCTCGGCGGGGACCGTCCTCGTCGCCGACGAGACGATGAGCGAGCTGTGGCTGGAGGAGGAGGTCCGGATGCCGCGGCCGGTGTGCGCCTTCGACCCGGCCGGTTCGACCGTGATCACGGTGGGGTCGGCGAGCAAGGCGTTCTGGGCGGGCATGCGCATCGGCTGGGTCCGCGCCGCCCCGGACGTGATCCGCAGTCTGGTCGCCGCCCGCGCCTACGCCGACCTGGGGACGCCGGTGCTGGAGCAGCTCGCGGTGAACTGGCTGTTCAGCACCGGCGGCTGGGAGCAGGCCGTCTCGGTGCGTCGCCGCCAGGCGCGGGAGAACCGGGACGCGCTGGTGGCGGCGGTGCGCAGGGAGCTGCCCGGCTGGGAGTTCGAGGTGCCGCAGGGCGGCCTCACCCTGTGGGTGCGCACCGGTGGCCTGTCGGGCTCGCGGCTGGCCGAGGCGGGGGAGCGGGTGGGGGTGCGGGTGCCGTCCGGGCCGAGGTTCGGGGTGGACGGCGCCTTCGAGGGATATGTGCGGCTGCCCTTCACCGTCGGCGGCGCGGTCGCGGAGGAAGCGGCGACCCGCCTGGCGGCGGCGGCACGGGTGGTGGAGAGCGGGGGGACCGCCGGGGTGGAGGCCCCGCGCACCTTCGTGGCCTGAGCGCCGGGTCCCCGCACGGCACCGCCGCCACGCCCGCGCGGGGGCGTGGCCGTGACGGGGGTGCCGGGCGCCTGCGGGGCGCCGCCCGCGGGTCAGGGATCGGTGGGTGAGTGCCGGGACGGCTCCGGCTCAGGGCTTGGTGAGTGTCGGGACGGCCTCGGCGGGGGTCTCCGGGTCCGTCCGGGGC
>NZ_WYCT01000185.1 GCF_011008945.1 Streptomyces harenosi | reverse complement strand
TCCCCGACCAGGACCGCCCCCGGCCCGACCCGGTCTTCACGCTCCGGGCCTTCCGCAAGCCGCCGGAACCGGCCGCCGTCCCCGCCCAGCGCACCCGGTGACCCGGCGGTGCGGGCCGGGCCGCCCGGCCGCGCGCCGGCGGCACCGGCCCCGCCGCCGAACCGGCGCGCGGACACGGCAACGTACCCGCCCCCGGCGGCGACCAAGAGAGGCAAGCCCCCGCTCTCCCGGAGGTTCGTCTCATGCAGCACCCGCACCCGCACCCCCGTCCGCACCGCAGACGCCGTGTCCTCCTGCCGGCCCTGGCCGCCGCGGCGGCCCTGCTGGGCGCCGGACCGGCCGTGTTCGCCCCCGGTTCCGCCGAGGCCGCCACCGCGCGGCAGGTGGAGAGGCTGGACCGGGGCGTCGTCAGCGTCCACACCGCCGGCGGCAACCTGATCAGCTGGCGCTGGCTCGGCACCGACCCGGGCGACGTGTCCTTCAACGTCTACCGGGCCGGGACCAAGGTCAACGCGAGCCCCGTCACCGGCTCCACCAGCTACTTCCACGCCGGTGCTCCCGAACACGCCGACTACACCGTCCGCGCGGTCGTCGGCGGCCAGGAGCAGTCCGACTCCGTGCACGCGATCCAGTTCCGCGCGGGCTACAAGGACGTCCCGATCTCCCCGCCGCCCGGCGGCACCACCCCGGACGGGGTGGCGTACACCTACGAGGCCAACGACGCCTCCGTCGGCGACCTCGACGGCGACGGCGCCCTCGACTTCGTCCTGAAGTGGCAGCCCACCAACGCCAAGGACAACTCCCAGTCCGGCTACACCGGCAACACCGTCGTGGACGGCATACGGCTGGACGGCACCCGGCTGTGGCGGATCGACCTCGGCCGCAACATCCGCTCCGGCGCCCACTACACCCAGTTCCAGGTGTACGACTACGACGGCGACGGCAGGGCCGAGGTCGCCATGAAGACCGCCGACGGCACCAGGGACGGCACCGGCGCGGTCATCGGCAGCTCCTCGGCCGACCACCGCAACTCCTCCGGCTACGTCCTGTCCGGCCCCGAGTACCTGACCATGTTCGACGGCCGCACCGGCAAGGTGATGCAGAGCGTCGACTACGTCCCCGCCCGCGGCACCGTCTCGTCCTGGGGCGACTCCTACGGCAACCGCGTCGACCGCTTCCTGGCCGGGACGGCGTACCTGGACGGCTCCCGCCCCTCCCTGATCATGGCCCGCGGCTACTACACCCGGACCGTGATCGCCGCCTGGGACTGGCGGAACGGCTCGTTCACCCGCCGCTGGACCTTCGACACCAGCTCCTCCACCAACAGCGGCAAGGGCTACGACGGCCAGGGCAACCACAGCCTGTCCGTCGCGGACGTCGACGGCGACGGCAGGGACGAGATCGTGTACGGCGCCATGACCGTCGACGACAACGGTTCCGGGCTGTGGACGACCAGGCTCGGCCACGGCGACGCGGGCCACGTCGGGGACCTCGTCCCGTCGCGGGCGGGCCTGGAGTACTTCAAGGTCTCCGAGGACAGCTCCAAGCCGGGGTCCTGGATGGCCGACGCGCGCACCGGCGCCCTGCTGTGGCAGACGGCTTCCGGCGCGGACAACGGCCGCGGGGTCGCCGGTGACATCTACGCCGGCAGCGCCGGTGCCGAGGCATGGTCCGCCTCCGACACCACCCTGCGCTCGGCGACCGGCGCCTCCCTGGGCCGGGAGCCCTCCAGCGCCAACTTCCTGTCCTGGTGGGACGGCGACCCGGTCCGCGAACTCCTCGACGGCACCCGCATCGACAAGTACGGCACCTCCGCCGACACCCGCCTGCTGACCGGCTCCGGGGTGTCCTCCAACAACGGCACCAAGGCGACCCCGGTGCTGTCCGGAGACATCCTGGGCGACTGGCGCGAGGAGGTCGTCTGGCGCACCAGCGGCAACACCGCGCTGCGCATCTACGCGACCCCGTACGAGACCACCACCAAGATCACGACCCTGCTGCACGACACCCAGTACCGCACGGCCCTGGCGTGGCAGAATTCCGGCTACAACCAGCCCCCGCACCCGAGCTTCTTCATCGGCAACGGCATGCCGACGGCACCGCGACCGGCGGTGTACACGCCGTAGGACGCCGCACCGGGGCATCCCTCGCCGACACCCCGTCGGCCCGGCGGCCGGCCGCACCCCGCGGCCGGCCGCCCGCCCGTCCGGCCGGCCGCTGCCGCCAGGCCCCGCGCGCGACGCTGCCCAAGGGCCCGGCGGCCATGGACAGGCGGGAGCCCCCGCCCCGGCCGGGGCGGGGGCTCCCGCCTGTCGCCGGCGTCCGGGTGCGTGCCTCACCGGCGCGCACCCGCCCCGTCAGGACACCGTGCAGCTCCGCTCACCGAGCGCGAAGGCGGCCGGCTCGGTGTTCGCCCCCGACCAGCTCCCCGTGAAGCCGAAGCTCACGGACGAACCGGCGGCCACCGCGGCGTTCCACCCGACGTTCTTCACCGTCACGGCGGAACCCGACTGGGCGTGCTCGGCGTTCCACGCCTGGGTGATCTTCTGGCCGTCGGCGAAGCTCCACTTCAGCGACCAGCCGTTCCAGGCGCTCGTGCCCGTGTTGTCGAGCCGGACCTCCGCCTGGAAGCCGCCCGACCACTGGTTGGTGACCTTGTACGTCACCGCGCACCCGCCGGTGGGCGCCGGCGTCGGGCCCGTGCCGCCGTCCCCGGTGCCGGCCGTGTCGCCGTAGATCACGCCCCGGCCGTTGGTCGCCACGTACACCCGCCCGTACACGCGCGGGTCACCGGTGATCGCCGCGCCGGTCCAGCCCCACTGGTGGGCGTCGTCGTTGATGCGGGTCCAGGTCGCGCCCTTGTCCGTGGAGCGGAAGATGCCGCGGACGCCGCCGATCTCGGCGCTGGTGAAGAGCGTCTGGTACGAGGCGCCCGGTGCCGCCTTGCCGAAGCCCACGGTGTCCGCCTGCTCGACGTTCGGCAGCTTGGTGAAGGTCGCGCCGCCGTCGGTGGAGTGCCACAGGCCGTAGGCGCCGTCGGGAGCGCCGCCCGCCAGCCAGATGTCGCCCTTGGCGCCCGGCAGCGCCTTGAAGCGGACGCTGTCGCCGGAGGGCAGCCCGGTCGCGGCGGAGGCGGTGAAGGTCGCGCCGCCGTCGGTGCTGACGTAGAACTTCCCGGACTTGAAGCCGTAGAACGTCTTCGGGTCGACCCGGTCGGACTCCACGATCGCGCCCGCCGGGATGCCGGCGGAGGCCGACCACGAGGTGCCGAAGCCCGTCGTGTGGTGCACGCCGGCGCCCTGCGGGCTCCACACGAACCGGCCGCCGTCCGCCGCCGCGGCCACCGTGCCGCCGCCGCTGACCCCGGCGGGGTCCGTCCCGCCGAACCAGTTGGCGCCGTTGTCCGTGGAGAAGGCGATGTGCGGACCGGAGTCCAGGTTGCCCACGCGCACGACCGTGTCCGGCTTGGTCTCGGCGAAGTCCAGGCTGGTGGTGGAGGTGAAGTTGGGCTGGGTGAACATCATGGACGGCACCTTGGCCAGGTCCGTGTGCCGGAACCCGCCGATGTCGCCCAGCGCGCTGAGCAGCGGGGCGCCCGACGGGGGAGAGGCGAGGTCGTTGACCGCGGTCTCCTCCAGGCCCTGCACCATCGGCTTGATGGTGAACTTCGTCCCGCTGTCCCAGTTGGTGAGGTTCTCGGTGCCGTAGATCGTCGCGCCGGTGCCGTACATCATCCGGTCGGAGTCGAAGGGGTCGATCTCCAGGGACTCCGTCATCCAGCCCAGTTTCGGGGTCTGTTCGGGCGGGGACGGGTCGGCGCCCCAGGTCAGCCACGGCGAGGACGACACGTCCATCGTGTAGCGGTTCTCGCGGCCGGGGTACGACGTGTAGTCCCACGCCTTGGTCCAGGTCGCCCCGCTGTCCGTGGAGCGGAAGATCTGGGTGTCCGGCCACCAGGAGCTGTACGCGGTCGCCATCACCGTGCCGGGCCGTTGCCGGTCCACGGTCAGGCCGCTGAAGCCGAAGTAGGTGTCGGCCTCCGCGACCGGGCTGATGTCCGTCCAGGTGCCGGTCTTCGTCGCGTACCGCCACAGCCGGCCCTTGCCGCCGTCGTACGGGCCGCCCGTGTCGCTGTAGGCGAGGTACAGGTAGCCGTTCTTCGCGTCCAGGACGCCCTTGTGGGCCAGGTAGCCGGTCGGCTGGCCGGGCAGCCGCTGCCAGGTGGCGCCCGCGTCCGTCGAGCGGTAGACCGCGTTGTCCTTGTCGGCGACCCCGACGTAGACCGTCTTCGTCGCACTGCCCGCGGTGCCGGACGACTCGTCGAAGGTGACCCAGACGATGCCCTGGTTGTCGGAGCCGTAGCCGCTGGTGTCGCCGGGGTCCTGCGCGTAGTTCCCGGGGTTGGGGAAGGCCGTCACCCGCGACCAGGTGACGCCCGAGTCCGTCGACCGCCACAGGCCCTTGCCGCTGGGCGCGCCCAGGTAGAGCACGCTGTTCCTGTGCGGGTCCACGGCCAGGCGCTCGCCCATGCCGCGGCCGGGCATGTTGCCGCCCAGCTTGAACGGCAGGTCCGTCCTGCGCCAGGTCGCGCCCCGGTCGGCCGAGCGCAGCACGGCCCCGTTGCCCGGGTCCCAGCTGTTGGTGTACGTCCCGGCGGCCACGTACACGTTGTCCGGGTCGACCGGGTCGGAGGCGAGGCTCACCACGCCGGTGTGCCCCCAGTCGTCCCAGCCGACGTGGTCCAGCAGCGGCGTCCAGGTCTTCGTCGACTGCTGCCAGCGGTAGGCGCCGCCGATGTCGGTGCGGGCGTAGGCCAGGTTCTTCTCGGTGCGGTTGAAGACGATGCCGGGGACGAAGCCGCCGCCGTCGATCCGGGCGTTCTTCCAGGTGTAGGTGTCGGCCGACACGGCCGCGGCCGCCGGCTCGGGCGGGCCGGCGGCCAGCGCGGCGGGGGCGCCGGTGAGCAGACCGGCCGCCAGCGCCAGCACGGCCGTGAGCGTGCGGGTTCTTCGCACGGTGGGGATCCTTCCGTCCAGGAGGGTGCGCGCGAGACGGCCGGGCGGCCCCCCGTCAGGGAGGGGGCCGCCCGGCCCGGGAACGCGGAGCGTCAGCGGGGACTTATTCGAGGAGCTCCGCGTACGAGCCCATGGCCAGGGCGATGTCGGCCTGGGCCCAGAACCGGTGGTACGTGAAGGTGGGCGCGGCGCCGCCCGCCAGGTAGGACTCGATCTTCGACCAGGCCGGGTCGTCCTCGTAGAAGGACCGGATCGACTCGAAGGTGGACGAGGAGTTGATCGCGTCACCGTTCGGCATGGTGCCGGTCCAGCCGCTGGGGACGTAGACCGGGTCGTCGAAGCGGTTGTAGTCGGCGCGGGTCTCCGGGACGGCGATGCCGAGCGCGTCCTGGTGGTTGACCCACATGCCGTCCAGCAGCGCCTTCGCGATCCGCGCCGCCTCGGTGTCGCCGGAGCGGTCGGCGTAGTACGTCAGGGTCTTGGCGTACGCCGCGGCCACACCGACGTCGTTGGTGTAGTCGGCGACCGTGACGTGCAGGCCGCTGTTGGCGCCCGGCGAGGACGGGTTCCAGGTGTCGGGCTGGCCCGACCACTGGAGCGTCGACGGGATCCGGAAGGTGCCGTCCGGGTTGATGGTGGTGTGCGCCAGCGCCCAGTCGACCCACTTGTCCAGGACCGCCTTGGCCTGCGCGTTCCCGGTCTGCTGGTACAGCTCGGCGACGCGCTCCATGGACCACGCCTGGAAGCCGAACCACTGGTTGGACGGCGGGTCGTGGTACACGGGCTTCTCGTCGTAGTACATGCCGTAGAACGTCGACTTCCCGGCCGGCGGGGTCGCGTAGCGGCCCGCCCAGCTGTTGGTCGCGCCACCGGCGATGGCGCCCTCCTCGGACTGGAGCCAGCGGTAGAACTCCAGCTGCCGGGTCATGGACTTGGCCCAGTCCGCCGCGCCCGTCGCCGACTTGGGCTTCAGTGCGTCGTAGGAGCTGAGCGCGTAGGCGGCCAGCGGGTTCTGGTAGCCGCCGTGGGCGTGGCTGGAGCCGATGCGCCAGGCCCAGCCCGCGGAGGTGTCCACCGCGCCGCCCCAGGCGTAGTACCAGGAGAGGAGGTAGTGCGAGGCGTCCTTGCCGGTGCCCGCCGGGCAGGAGGTCGGCCCCACGCAGTTGCCGATCTTCTTGAAGTACTTGTCGAACATGGCGTAGCGCAGGTAGTCGCCCATCTTGGCGGCCTTGGCGACGGTCCCGGAGACCTGGCCGCCCTTGCCCTGCTGCTTGGCCCAGATGTCCGCCCAGTACGCGGCCTGCACGGCCCGGGCGTCGGCGTCGGGGGCGTTGGTGAACTTCCACTGCTTGGCGTAGGAGGCGTCACCGGTGAACAGGTCCAGGTAGCCGTTCTTGCCGCCGTACTTGAAGGCGTCGCAGGTCGGCTGCGGGACCGTCTCCCAGACCGACTCCTGCGGCCCGCGCTGGAAGGTGTTGATGTAGGAGGGGCCGGTGTCCGCCGGACCGGCCTCGCACTTGCCCGGCGAGTTGCCGTAGCCGTAGACGTTGTCGACGTCCTGGATCCAGTGCATGCCGTACACGTCGTCCGTGCCGTAGGCGCTCTTCAGCTCGCCCGCGATCGGGTCGGGGCCGACCGAGACGCCGCCGTCGAGCCGGGAGGGGTACTCGTTGGGCGTGTCGTACTCGGGGGCGTACGTCGCCGGCTTGGAGGCGTTGTACGAGGAGTTGGTCGCCTGGTCGGCGTGGGTGGGGATCATGTACTTCTCCATGATCTCCCAGGCGCCGTTGAACTTGGTCCAGTCGCCGGTCACCTTGCCGTACATGGCCTGGAGCCACAGCAGGTAGCTGTACGCCTCCGACGTGGTCTCGTGGCCGTGGTCCGGCGCCTCGACGATCAGCGTCTCCACCGAGTGGTAGGGAATGCCCTCGGGGGAGAAGTAGCCGTTGGCCGGGTTGGTGATCTTCCCGTAGAGCTCCAGGAAGCGGGCGTCGTACTCCTTGGTGGCGCCGAGCTGGGTCACGGTGACCGTGGCTTTGCCGTGGCCGGGCGCCGTCGACTCGAAGACGGCCGAACCGGTGCCGGAGGCGGCGGCGGAAACCGTCACCTTCTGCGCGGTGTCCCAGTTCTGCGGGGTGAAGGTGAGCGAGGCGCCCCCGCTGACCGACAGGCCCGTGTTGCCGCTGGCGCGGGTCGTCGTCACGGTGACGTTCGCGGTCGGCTGCTTGGACAGCTTCACCTCGAAGGTGCCCGTCTTGCCCTGCTGGACGCCCAGTTGAGGCGGGGTCGCGACCACGGTGGGCCCGGAGGCGACCGTGATGCCGACCGGGGTGGACTCGGCGGACGCGCCCATGCTGTCGTACGCCTTCGCCAGCAGCGAGTGACTGCCCACGGCCAGGTCGGTGACCGAGAGCGTGTACGGCGCGCTGGTGTCCGTGCCCAGCAGCCTGGTGTCGTCGTAGAACTCGACCTTGCTGATCGTGGCGTCGTCGGCCGCGGCGGCCGTGGCCGCCAGCGTGACCGCCTCGCCCTGCGTGTAGACCGCGCCCGCGGCGGGGCTGGTCAGCACGGTGATCGGCGGCTGGTGCGCGCCGACGCAGGCGGTGCCGTTGACCGCGAAGCTGGTCGGCGCGGCGTTGGTGCCGCTGTAGGTGAACTGCGCGCCGGTGGAGACGGCGGCGCCCGCCGCGATCCGCGCGTTGTAGGAGGCGTTCTTGACCGTGACGTTCCGGCCCGACTGGGACCACGTGCCGTTCCAGCCGTTGGAGAGCTTCTGGTTGCCCGCGTAGGCGTACGTCAGCGTCCAGCCGTCGAGGGCTTCCGTACCGCGGTTGGTGATCGTCAGGTCCGCGGTGAAGCCGGAGCCCCAGTCGTTGGTCTTGTAGTCCACGCTGCACTGGACCGCCGCGGCGTGGGCCGGAGTCGTACCCGTTCCCGCCAGGGTGAGCGGGAGCGCTAAGGCCGCCAGGGCGGCCGTCCACAGCCGCCGCGCGGTGCGGCGTCTGCGTCTGCGTCCGGGATGCATGGTGCTGGTTCCTCCTTGCGGCTCGGGCAGGGGAGTGGGAGGAGCAACAAGCCTTGAACCAGTGGGAGCGCTCCCATAGTGAGGAGGGCGGTAGGAGGGGTCAAGACTCGTGAAGAGTCGAAAAGATTCGACGCGCAAGCCCCCGGGGAAAGTTGGCGGCTTCTCTGTTCTTCGCCGTCACTTGGCGCTAGCTTCTTGGACACCAGTGGGAGCGGTTCCATCAGCAGGCGTGTCCGTCGCGACGCGCCCGTTCTGCCAGGAGTCGCTCGTGCACCATCCCTTGTGTCCAGGGTTTTTCCGCCGGTGGCACCGTTGGCCGGCGGGCCCGCTCGGGCGACCCCGTCCCCTGCGCGATCCCGCGCCCCGGCGACGCACCACCGTCGTGGGCGGCCGGGCCGCGCCGCACCCCGCACCGCCCAACGGATGGGAAATTCCCTTATGAACCGAACCAGAACAGCGTTGCTCGCTGCCCTGACGCTCGTCGCCGGAGCCTCCGGCACGGCGTTCGCCGCCCTTCCGGGCGACTCGGCGGTGGCAGCCATCCCCTGCACGGTCGACTACAAGGTGCAGAACCAGTGGAGCACCGGCTTCACCGCCGCGGTCACCGTGACCAACAACGGGGCCGCCAAGTCCGGTTGGCAGGTCAAGTGGTCGTACGCCGGGAACCAGAAGGTCACCAGCGCCTGGAACGCCAAGGTCACCCAGAGCGGTACCGCCGTCACCGCCGC
Organism: Streptomyces harenosi; assembly: GCF_011008945.1. Lineage (GTDB taxonomy): Bacteria > Actinomycetota > Actinomycetes > Streptomycetales > Streptomycetaceae > Streptomyces > Streptomyces harenosi. The sequence continues at coordinate 6,015 of NZ_WYCT01000185.1, read as the reverse complement.
CAACGAGGGCTACAACGGCCAGCTCGCCACCGGCGGCTCGGTCAGCTTCGGCTTCCAGGGCAGCTACAGCGGCACCAACGCGATCCCCGCCACCTTCACCCTCGACGGCGTCACCTGTAACGTCGACGACGGCGGCAGCGGAGGACCCGGCGGCCCCACCGACCCGCCGCCCAACCCGTCCGGCAAGGTGGACAACCCGTACGCCGGCGCCAAGGGGTACGTGAACCCCGAGTGGTCCGCGAAGGCCGCCGCCGAGCCGGGCGGCAGCCGCATCAGCAACCAGCCGACCGGTGTCTGGCTGGACCGGATCGCCGCCATCAACGGCGTCAACGGCGGCATGGGCCTGCGCGACCACCTGGACGAGGCGCTGAAGCAGAAGGGCTCCGGCGAGCTCTACATCCAGCTGGTCATCTACAACCTGCCCGGCCGCGACTGCTCGGCCCTCGCCTCCAACGGCGAACTGGGCCCGACGGAGATCGACCGGTACAAGAAGGAGTACATCGACCCGATCGCCGCGATCCTCGCCGACCCCAAGTACGCGAGCCTGCGGATCGTCACCACGATCGAGATCGACTCCCTGCCCAACCTCGTCACCAACGTCACGCCCCGGCCCACCGCCACCCCCAACTGTGACGTGATGAAGGCCAACGGCAACTACCAGAAGGGCGTCGGCTACGCCCTGAACAAGCTGGGCGACATCGCCAACGTCTACAACTACATCGACGCCGGCCACCACGGCTGGCTCGGCTGGGACGACAACTTCGGCCCCTCCGCGGACATGTTCAAGACGGCCGCCAACACCGAGGGTGCCACCGTCGCCGACGTGCACGGCTTCATCGTCAACACCGCCAACTACAGCGCCCTCAAGGAGGACCACTTCAAGATCACGGACACCGTGAACGGCACGTCCGTGCGCCAGTCCAAGTGGGTGGACTGGAACCGCTACACCGACGAGCTGTCCTACGCGCAGGCCATGCGCGAGAAGCTGGTCTCGATCGGCTTCGACTCCAAGATCGGCATGCTGATCGACACCTCCCGCAACGGCTGGGGCGGCGCCAAGCGGCCCACCGGTCCGGGCGCCACGACCAGCGTCGACACCTACGTCGACGGCGGCCGCTACGACCGCCGCATCCACCTCGGCAACTGGTGCAACCAGGACGGGGCGGGACTGGGCGAACGGCCGCGGGCCAACCCCGAGCCGGGCATCGACGCCTACGTGTGGATGAAGCCGCCGGGGGAGTCGGACGGCGCGAGCAAGGAGATCCCGAACAACGAGGGCAAGGGCTTCGACCGGATGTGCGACCCGACGTACACCGGCAACCCGCGCAACAACAACAACATGTCCGGTGCCCTCCCGGACGCCCCGATCTCCGGCCACTGGTTCTCGGCGCAGTTCCAGCAGCTCATGCAGAACGCCTACCCGCCGCTGTCGTAGCCGGCCCGGGCAGGTGATCCCGCCGGGGCCCGGTCTTCCCGGGGCGGGCCCCGGCGGCTCGCCGCCCGCACCGCCGTTTCCCCGCGGACCGGCCACCGGAGTTGCCGTTCCGGCAACACCGGTGGCCGTTTCGTGGTGTCCCGGCGCACGCTGGGATCATGGCGAACGAGAAGCTGACCACCACGGCGCACGACCACGGACACCCCCACGGCTCCCACCTCCCGGACGGCGGAGCGCACCACGGTCCCGGTGCCCACGGAGACCACGGCCACGACCACGCCGACGTCGACTGGGCCGGGATGGCGCCGCTGCTGGAGACGGAGGCGGAGCTGTTCAGCCCCCTCTACACCCAGGCCCTGGCCTGGGTGGCGCGGGACGTCCGGGACCCGGGGCTGGTCGTCGACGCGGGCAGCGGACCGGGTGTCGTCTCCTGTCTGCTCGCGGACGCCTTCCCCGGCGCGCGGGTCGTCGCCGTCGACGGCGCCGAGCCGCTGCTGGAACGGGCCCGCGCCCGCGCCGCCCGCCTCGGCGTGGCGGACCGCTTCGGCACCCTCGCCGGGGAGCTGCCCGGCGTCCTGGACGAGCTCGAGTACCCCGCCGATCTGCTGTGGGCCAGCCGCAGCCTGCACCACCTGGGCGACCAGCGGGCCGCACTCGCCGGCTTCGGCGAGCGTCTCGCGCCGGGCGGCACGCTGGCGATCCTGGAGGGCGGACTGCCGGTGCGGTTCCTGCCGCGGGACATCGGCATCGGGCGCCCGGGGCTCCAGGCGCGGCTGGACGTGGCGCAGGAGGAGCGCTTCGCCGAGATGCGCGCGATGCTGCCCGGCTCGGTCGCCGAGACGGAGGACTGGCCGGCGCTGCTGAACGCCGCCGGACTGCGGCACACCGGCACCCGCAGCTTCCTGCTGGACCTGCCCGCCCCGGCCTCCGAGCGCGTCCGCGCCTACGCCGCCGCCCTTCTCGGCCGGCTCCGCGAGGCGCAGGGCGACCGTCTCGACGCCGGTGACCGCGCCACCCTCGACCGTCTCCTCGACCCGGCCGACGAGGCGAGCGTCCACCGGCGCCCGGATGTGTTCCTGCTGGCGGCACACACCGTGCACACCGCCGTCCGGCCCGCCTGACCGGGCCCCGGACGGCGGTCCGGGCCGCCGGACCCGCGCGGGCCTCCGCGACCATGGGCCGTGCGCCCGACGGGGCGCAGCCGGGAACCCCGCGGCCGTGCGCCGGGAGCCCGCCTCATGGCCGTGCGCCGGGCACGATGGTCCCCGACGTGCGAAGGCCCGCCCCGCCCCCGTCGTACGCGCGCGGGGAGCGGGCCGGGCCTTCGCACGGCCACCGGCGGGGACCGGTCAGCTCATGTCGAACGTCGCCGGGTCCGGGCCCAGGCGGCGGTCCTCGTTCAGGGCGCTGATCGCCGCGAGGTCCTCGTCGTCCAGGCTGAAGCCGAACACGTCGATGTTCTCCTTGATCCGCGACGGCGTCACGGACTTCGGGATGACGACGTTGCCGAGCTGGATGTGCCAGCGCAGCACGACCTGGGCCGGGGTGCGGTTGTGCTTGCGGGCGATGGCCACGATCGCCGGGACCTCGAGCAGGCCCTTGCCCTGGCCGAGCGGCGACCACGCCTCGGTGGCGATGCCCTGCTGGGCGTGGTACTCGCGCGAGGCCCGCTGCTGCAGGTGCGGGTGGAGCTCGATCTGGTTGACGGCCGGGACGACGGAGGTCTCGGCGATCAGGCGGTCCAGGTGCTCGGGCAGGAAGTTGGAGACGCCGATCGCCCGGACGAGGCCGTCGGCGTGCAGCTTCTCGAACGCCTTGTAGGTGTCGACGTAGCGGTCCTGGGACGGCAGCGGCCAGTGGATCAGGTAGAGGTCCACGTACTCCAGGCCGAGCTTGGCCAGGGAGGTCTCGAAGGCGCGCAGCGTGGCGTCGTAGCCCTGGTCGCTGTTCCAGAGCTTGGTGGTGACGAAGAGCTCCTCGCGGGGCAGGCCGGAGGCGGCGATCGCCTTGCCGGTGCCCTCTTCGTTGCCGTAGATCGCCGCTGTGTCGATGCTGCGGTACCCGGCCTCCAGTGCCGTCGCGACGGCCGCCTGGGCCTCGTCGTCCGGCACCTGCCAGACGCCGAAGCCGAGCTGGGGCATCTCGACGCCGTTGTTCAGGGTGATCGGGGGGACCTGGCTGCTCACGAGCTGTTGATCCTTCGTTTCTGTCGACAGGTGATACCGCCATCGTCAACGATCAGGGGCCGCCGCGCATTCCTGGCCGCGGACATCAGATGCGGTACAGCGCCTCCACCACGTCCGCGTACGCCTTCTCGATCGCTCTGCGCTTCAGCTTCAGCGACGGCGTCAGCAGCCCGTGCTCCTCGGTGAACGGCTGCGCCAGGATGCGGAAGGTACGGATCGACTCGGCCTGCGAGACCTGGGTGTTCGCGGCGACGACCGCCCGTCGCACCTCCGCCTCCAGGTCGGCGTCGCGCACCAGGTCCGCCGGGGGCAGCCGGGGCTTGTTGCGCATCGTCAGCCAGTGCTCGACCGCCTCCATGTCCAGGGTGACCAGCGCGGCGACGTACGGGCGGTCGTTGCCGACGACGATGCACTGGCCGACCAGCGGATGATCCCGCACCCGCTCCTCCAGCGGGCCCGGTGAGACGCTCTTGCCGCTGGAGGTGACGAGGATCTCCTTCTTGCGGCCGGTGATGGTCAGGTAGCCGTCCTCGTCCAGGAAGCCCAGGTCACCGGTGGCCAGCCAGCCGTCGTCCAGGGCCGCGGCGGTGGCCTCGGGGTTGTTCAAGTAGCCCTGGAACACGGTGGCCCCGCGCAGCCAGATCTCGCCGTCGTCGGCGATGTGCACCGTGACGCCCGGGATGGGCTGCCCGACGGTGCCGTAACGGGTGCGCCCGGGCGGATTGGCGGTCGCGGCGGCGGTGGACTCGGTCAGGCCGTAGCCCTCGTAGATCTGCACGCCCGCGCCGGCGAAGAACAGCCCGAGCCGCCGGTCCATGGCCGAACCGCCCGACATCGCCTGCCGCACCCGGCCGCCCATCGCGGCCCGCACCCGGGCGTAGACGAGCTTGTCGAAGAGCTGGTGCCGCACGCGCAGCGCGGCCGACGGGCCGGGACCGATGCCCCAGGCCCTGGCCTCCACCGCCTCCGCGTACCGCACGGCGACGTCGACGGCCTTGTCGAACGTCCCGGCCCTGCCCTCCCGCTCCGCCGTGCGCCGGGCCGTGTGGAACACCTTCTCGAAGATGTACGGCACGGCGAGGATGAAGGTCGGCCGGAAGGCGGCGAGGTCCGGCAGCAGCGCCGCCGCGTTGAGCTGCGGCTGGTGGCCGAAGCGGACCCCGCCGCGGATCGCGGCGACCTCCACCATCCGCCCGAAGACGTGCGCGAGCGGCAGGAAGAGCAGGGTCGCCGCCTCGTCGCCTCTCCTGGAGCGGAACACCGGTTCCCAGCGCTGGATCACCGTGTCCGCCTGGTGCATCAGGTTGCCGTGCGAGATCACACAGCCCTTGGGGTGCCCGGTGGTGCCGGAGGTGTAGATGACGGTGGCGACCGAGTCCGGCGTGACCGCCTGCCGGTGCCGGTGCACCACCTCGTCGTCCAGACCGGCTCCGGCGTCGTACAGCTCCCGCACGGCCCCGGCGTCCAGTTGCCACAGCCGCCGCAGACGCGGGAGCCGGTCGATGACGGTGGCGACCGTCATCGCGTGGTCCTCGTGCTCCACGACCGCCGCCGTCACCTCGGCGTCGTACAGCATCCAGAAGCACTGCTCCGCCGAGGAGGTCGGATACACCGGCACCACCTGCGCGCCGATCGTCCACAGCGCGAAGTCGAACAGCGTCCACTCGTAACGGGTGCGGGACATGATCGCCACCCGGTCGCCGAACCTGACCCCCTGGGCCAGCAGCCCCTTGGCCAGGGCCAGCACCTCGTCGCGGAACTCGGCGGCGGTCACGTCCCGCCACCGTCCCTCCTCGTCCTTGCGGCCGAGGGCGACGCGCAGCGGGTCGTCCAGGGCGTGCCGGAAGACGACGTCGGCCAGACCGCCCACGGGTGGCGCCAGAGCCGACGGAGGGCTGGTGAACTCGCGCAAACCCCGCTCCGCTCTGTGTGACGTCCGGCACAGCGCCGTGAAAGCTACCCCACCGGGACGGGGGACGGGAGGGGGGCCGATCGTGAGCGATGTTCATGTTCGCCCTGGTCAGCGGGGGAGAATGCGCGCATAGGCGGAGGGGCCGGGCGGATTCCCGGCGGTGGAGCGGGCGCGGGTGCCGTCATCTCCACCGAATCTGTACGACCCGCTCACCGCCGTCGCCGGCCCCACCACCCGGAGGTTCCCTCTTCCGGGTCAGGGGCGAGGCGTCAGGACGGTGCCCTCTCCCGTGTCAGCGCACGACCGGCCGGATCCGTCACACCGGCCCACCCGCGCACACGACGTCCGGCCGGGGCGGGCGCCGGGGCGCGCCAGCGTTTCGTCGGCTTCCGGGTGCGCCACCCGCAGGCCGACGCTGGTCGTGATCATGACAATGCACCTTCCCTCTGGGGCCGTGCGGGGTCCTCGACGGGGAGCGGGGC
>NZ_WYCT01000184.1 GCF_011008945.1 Streptomyces harenosi | reverse complement strand
GTATAAGAGACAGGAGCCGACCCCGCGCCCCGCCCGGCCGGTCCCCGGTCCGGGGACGGGAGAGGGCGGCGGCGCGGGGTCCGGCGCCGGGTCCCGCCTCAGAGCGCCTTGAGCGCGCCCGTCGTGGCCCTCGCCAGCGCCGCCAGGTATCCCTTGGGCAGCTTCGGGCTGCGGATCACCACCGAGCGCCAGTACAGCGGGCCGGAGATCAGGTCGAGGGCCATCTCCTGGTCGAACCCCGGGCGGAGTTCGCCGCGCCGCTCCGCCGCCACCAGGATCTGGCTGGCGACGCCCTCCTGGCCCTCGCGCAACGCCTTCTGCACGGCTTCGGCGATCTCCGGGCTGCGGGCCGCCTCCGCCTGGAGGTCGGGGAGGATCTGCGAGGCCACGGGGTGGCGCAGGGCGCGGGAGGTCACCTCGTACAGCAGGCGCAGGTCGCTCTCCAGGGTTCCGGTGTCCGGGGTCGGCAGGCCCTGGACGGCGAGGGCCGAGACGACGTCGAGGACGAGGTGCAGCTTGGAGCGCCAGCGCCGGTACACCGCCGTCTTGCCGACGCCCGCCCGGCGCGCGATCCCCTCGATGGACATCCGCGCGTAGCCGACGGCCGCGAGCTCCTCGAACACGGCCGCCCGGATGGCCTCCGTCACGTCCGCACGGAGCACGGCCGCCCCCGCGGGGGCCCGGCGGCGCGGACGCGGCTGGGGCTCGTCGGCGTTGGTCGTCATGCCGACCAGCATAGGGCGTCGCGACGATACGGCCCCGTCGCGACGCCGGGGCGGTCGGCCGTGACGACGATACGGTTGCGTTCCGCCGTCCCCGCGCCCTACGCTCGCGTTGCGACGATACGGTGCCGTCCCGACGTAAGTGAACACGAGAAGTCGTCCGGGCAAACGCCGTTCGCCGACCGTTCGCCGACCCCTCCCCCGAACGAAAGCAGCGGATGTGAGCCAGGTACTCCACACACCGCCCCCGACCACGGCCCCGCCCGCCACGGACCTCGCGGCGCTCGCCGCCCGCCACGGCCTCTCGGTCAGCGGCGCCCGCCCCTCCCTGCCGCAGTACGTGCGGCAGCTCTGGGCGCGGCGCCACTTCATCACCGCGTTCGCCACCGCCAAGCTCACCGCCCAGTACAGCCAGGCGAAGCTGGGCCAGGTCTGGCAGGTGATGACGCCCCTGCTGAACGCGGCGGTGTACTACGTGATCTTCGGCGTCCTGCTCCAGACCAAGCAGGGCGTGCCGGACTACGTCCCGTTCCTCGTCACCGGCGTGTTCATCTGGACGTTCACCCAGAGCTCGGTCATGGCCGGCACCCGCGCGATCTCCGGCAACCTCGGGCTGGTCCGGGCCCTGCACTTCCCCCGGGCCGCGCTGCCGCTGTCCTTCTGCCTCCAGCAGCTCCAGCAACTGCTGTTCTCCATGGCCGCCCTGGTGGTGATCCTGCTGGCCTTCGGCGTGCCGCCCGCCCCGTCCTGGCTGCTGGCGGTCCCGGCGCTGGTGCTCCAGTTCGTCTTCAACGCGGGCCTGTCGATGGCCATGGCCCGGCTGGGCGCCAAGACCCCCGACATCGCGCAGCTCATGCCGTTCGTGCTGCGCACCTGGATGTACGCGTCCGGCGTGATGTGGAGCATCGACCACATGACCAGCGGCCGCAGCGGCCTGCCGTCCTGGGTCGGCCCCCTGCTCCAGGCCAACCCCGCCGCCGTCTACATCGACCTCATGCGCTTCGCGCTGATCGACACGTTCCACGCGAGCCAGCTGCCGCCGCACGTCTGGGCGATCGCCGCCGGCTGGGCCCTGCTGGCGGGCGCCGGCGGCTTCGTCTACTTCTGGAAGGCCGAGGAGATGTACGGCCGTGGCTGAGCACACGCGGCACCACCCGCACGAGAGCGCGCGCACGAGCGCCGACCGGGTCCCCACCGTCATCGCGGACGGCGTCGACATCGTCTACCGGGTCAACGGCGCCGCCGCGGGCCGCGGCACGGCGACCGCCGCCCTGAACCGCATCCTGCGCCGCGAGCGGGCCGGGAGGGCGGCCGGCGTCCGCCGGGTGCACGCGGTGCGCGGCGTCTCCTTCGTCGCCTACCGGGGCGAGGCGATCGGGCTGATCGGCACCAACGGCTCCGGGAAGTCGACGCTGCTGAAGGCGGTCGCGGGCCTGCTGCCGGTGGAGAACGGGCGCATCTACACCGACGGCCAGCCCTCCCTGCTCGGCGTGAACGCCGCGCTGATGAACGACCTGACCGGCGAGCGCAACGTCCACCTCGGCGGGCTGGCGATGGGGATGTCCCGCGAGCAGATCAGGGAGCGCTACCAGGACATCGTCGACTTCTCCGGCATCAACGACAAGGGCGACTTCATCACCCTGCCGATGCGCACCTACTCCTCCGGCATGGCCGCCCGGCTGCGCTTCTCCATCGCCGCCGCCAAGGACCACGACGTCCTCCTCGTCGACGAGGCGCTGGCCACCGGCGACCGCTCCTTCCAGAAGCGCTCCGAGGAACGCATCCGGGAACTGCGCGAGCGGGCGGGCACGGTGTTCCTGGTCAGCCACAGCAACAAGTCGATCCGCGACACCTGCGACCGGGTGCTGTGGCTGGAACGCGGCGAGCTGCGCATGGACGGGCCGACCGCGGAGGTGCTCAAGGAGTACGAGGCGTTCACGGGCGGCCCGGACCGCGCCCGGCCGAAACGCTGAGCGCGCCGGCAGGCACGACGTCACGGGCGGGCGGGGCCGCTTCCCTCCCGAGGGTCAACAGCACCCTCCGTTTTCATCCCATCGGTGCCAGTATGACCGAATGAGGTCGCCTGAGGCGCGCGCCCGGAGCGCCGACGGCGAGGCAGGCGAAGGAGGCCCCGATGCCCGAGTCCCGCGAAACCGCCCCCGACGCCGGTCCGGGTCCCGCCCCCGACACTGGTCCGGGTCCCGCCCCCGATACCGGCGCCGGGCCCGGCCCCGTCCTGAGCGTCGTCGTCCACGGCCCCAACGTCCAGGACCACCTGACCGGACTGCTCGACTCCCTGGCCGCCCGGCCCCTGCCGGACACCGAGGTGATCGTGGCGGCGGTCGGTGACTGGGCCCGGGAGACGGCCGAGCGGCACGGCCCGGCCTTCCGGGTGCTCGCCCTGCCGGACGGGACCGGTCACGCCGCGGCCCGCGCGGCGGGGGCGGCGCGGGCGACGGGCCGCTGGCTGCACTTCGTGCACGCCAAGGACGGACTGCCCGCCGGCGCCCCGCGCCTGGTCGCCGAGCGGGCCGCCGCGCTCCCCGGCACCGTCGACGTCCTGCTGCTCGACCACGTCCACAGCACCTGGCGGGCCCGCGCCCTGCCCTCCCGGGACGGCCCCCTGCTGGCCCGCGCGGGCAGCGCCGACCTGGCCCTCGACGACCAGCCCCGCCTGCTGCGCCTGGCCCCGCTCCTCGGCACCCGCGTGCTGCGGGCCGGCTTCTGGCACCGGCACGGGGAGCTGTTCGCCACGGACGACGAGCCGTTCGCGGCGTACGCGGCGCTCCTCCTGGCCGGCCGGGTGGCCTGCCTGCCCCACCCCGCCTACGAGGACCGCCGCCTGCGCCCCGAGAGCCTGCCCCCGGTCCCCGCCGAGCGGCGCCACGCGCTCGTCGACCGCTACGAGAGCCTCCTCGGCCTCACCCGGGACCGCCCGGCCGCCCACGCCGTCCTCTACGACGTGATGGTCCGCGACTGTCTGCGCACCTTCGTCCGCGCCGGGATGCCCCCGCAGGCGGCACGGGAGTTCTTCCGGCGGGCGTCCCTGGCGGCGCTGCGCCGCCGCCCCGAGGACTACCGGCGCCCCGCCGGCGTCGAAGGGATCCGCCGGGCACTGCTGGAGGAGGACGCCTACACCGGGTACCGGGCGCTCCAGGCCGCCAACCGCGCCCGCCGCGCGGTGCGGACGGCCGTGCGCACCGGCCGGCGCCAGGCCGGTGCCCGGCTGCGCGACGTGGAGTACCGCAGGGCGCTCGGCCGCCCGGTGGACCCCCGGCTGGCGGTGTTCTCGGCCTACTGGGACCGGGGCGTGGCCTGCAACCCGGCCGCGATCGCCGCCAAGCTGGCCGAACTCGCCCCGCACATCCACCCGGTGTGGGTGGTGACCGCCGGCAACGCGGCGCTGCTGCCGCCCGGCACCGACCATGTCGTCCCGGGCACCGGCCGGTACTGGCGGGTGCTGGGGCGGGCCGCGTACCTCGTCAACAACGTCAACTTCCCCAACGCGGTGGTCAAGCGGCCGGACGCGGTCCACGTCCAGACCCACCACGGGACGCCGCTGAAGCGGATGGGCCTGGACCAGATGCCCTACCCGGCGGCCGCCCGCGGCCTGGACTTCTGCGCCCTGCTGGAACGGGTCGACAAGTGGGACTACAGCGTCTCGGCCAACGGCCACACCACCCGCATGTGGCAGCGGGCGTACCCGTCCCGCTACGTCTCCCTCGACCACGGCTATCCGCGCAACGACGTGTACTACACGGCGGGCGCCGGCGAGGTCCGCGCGGTCCGCGAACGGCTCGGCATCCCGCCGGGCCACCGGGCCGTGCTGTACGCGCCGACCCACCGCGACTACGAGGCCGGCTGGACCCCGCGCCTGGATCTCGCCGCGCTGGCCGACCGCCTCGGCGAGGAAACGATTCTGCTGATACGCGCGCACTACTTCTACGACGGTGCCGCCTCCCCGCTCGCCGGTCTGCGCCGCCGGGGCCGGATCGTGGACGTCTCCGCCTACGACCCGGTCGAGGACCTCTGCCTGGCCGCCGACGCCCTGGTCACCGACTACTCGTCGATCATGTTCGACTACGCCAACCTCGACCGCCCGATCGTGATCCACGCCGACGACTGGGAGACGTACCGCACCACCCGCGGCGTCTACTTCGACCTCATGGCCGGCGCCCCCGGCCCGGTCGCCCGCACCCAGGAGGAGCTGACCGAGATCCTCGCCACCGAGGCGTGGCGCGACCGGGCCGCGGCCACGGCACGGGCCGCCTTCCGCCGCCGGTTCTGCGAGTACGACGACGGGCGCGCCGCCGAACGCGTCGTGCGCCGGGTCTTCCTCGGCCAGGACGAGGCGACGCTCCCGCCGGTGCTCCCGCTGGAGGAGCGCACCCCGGCGCCGCGCCCCGAGGAGCTCGGATGACCCCCCGGACCGGCCCGCGCACCGCCCCGGGCACCCCGCCGGCGGCCCCGGACGTCACCGTGACGGTGATCGTCTACAACGACGCCGGACGGCTGCCCCGCGCCGTGGCCTCCGTCCGCCGCCAGACCCACGCGAACATCGAGATCGTCATCAGCGACGACCACTCCACGGACGGCACCCCCCGGGTGGCGCGGGAGCTGGCCGCCCGCGACCCGCGGGTCCGGTACCTGCGCCTGGCGGAGAACAGCGGCGGGTGCAGCGCCCCGCGCAACCGGGCCCTGGAGATCGCGCGGGCGCCGTACCTGATGTTCCTCGACAGCGACGACGAGCTGCCCGAACGCGCGGTGGAGGTGCTGCTCGCCGCCCATCGCACACGCGAGATCGACTTCGCGATGGGGGCGGTGCGGCGGGTCCGGACGGACACCGGACGCCACTCGACGTGGATGCCGCACCTGGTGGCCGAGCACCGCACCCTGGAGGGCATCGAGGCCGACCCGCGCCTGTTCTTCGAGCACCTGTCGACCGGCAAGATGTACGCCCGCGCCTTCCTCGACCGGCACGGCCTGCGCTTCCCCGAGGGCATCCACTACGAGGACCAGCTCTTCTCGGCGCAGGCGTACTGCCTGGCGAAGGCGTTCACCATCGTCCCCGAGCCCGTCTACCGCTGGTACGTGGAACCGTACGCGGACGCGGGCGCGGCCTCCATCTCCAACCAGCGGCACAAGCTCGCCAACGTGCGCGACCGCATCCATGTGCAGCGGCTCATCGACGCCTTCCTCGCCGAGAGCGGGCACGAGTCACTGCGCGAGGAGAAGGACTACAAGTTCCTCAAGCACGACTTCCGGATGTACGCGGGCGATCTGCCGCTGCGCGACGAGGCGTGGCTGGCGGCCTTCGCGGACACGGTCACCCCCTACCTGGACACGCTGTCCGAGGGGGCCTTCGCCCGGCTGCCGCGCGACGAGCGGATCGTGGTGGAGCTGGTCCGCGACCGCCGCCTGGCCGACGCCCGGGAGGCCGCCCGCGGCCTGGGCCACGACGTCGCGCCGCCACGGGTGACCACGGGCCCGGACGGCCGCACGTACTGGGGCGGCCGGGTCCCGGACTCCGCGCGGGCCCGCCGCGAGCTGGACCTCACCGGCCTGGAGCTGGAGACCCGGCCCTTCGTCGTCGCCCGGTTCCGGCACGAGATCACGGAACTCACCCGGGGCCCCGGCGCCTCGGTCGACCTCACGGTCCGCACCCACGACCCCGGGCTGCGCCTCCCCGTCGGCCCCCAGCGCGCGACCCTGCTGCTGACGCCCGGCCGGCGGCGGCTGGCGGTCGCCTTCCGGCTCTCCCCGGTCCGCCCCGGTCTCTTCGAGGGCCGGGTCCACCTGGACCTGGCGGCGGCCCGGCTCCCCCTGCGCGGCTTCACCGGCGTGCGCCACCCGGTCCTCCGCCTGCACCACCAGGGCCGCACCCACACCGGCATCCTGCTGGCCCCGCCCGCCTTCTTGCCGTTCACCACCCGGGTGGCCCGGCGTTCGGGCGCCGCGCCGCACCGGGTCACCGTCGAGCCGGAGGGGCACGCCCCGGGCCGCCTCCAGGTGCGGTGGCAGCCGACGGGGACGGCGGCGCGCGTCCTGCGGCCCGTACTGCGGCACCTCGCGCGGCCGCGGGTGAGGCGGGCGGTGCTGCTGGTGCGCGGCGTGCTGCGGTGAACGCTCAGCCGGCGCCCGTCACCGCGTACAGCACCTGCCCGCCCGGGCCCCGGGCCACCTCCCGCAGCCCGGGCGCCCCCCGCGGCGCCGGCCCCCGGTCCACCACCCACCGCACTCCGTACTCCCGCACGATCTCGCGCCGCTCGCCGACCGGCGTGCCCGCGGCGAAGTACCGCCGCACCGCCGCCGCCCGCCGCTCCTCGTCGGGCAGGAAGAAGTCGGGGTAGCCGGGGGCCACGGTGTACGCCCCGTAGGCGGGGATCTGCCGGGACGGGAAGGTGCGGGCCAGGACGACGTCCCCGTAGCGCACCCACGGCGTGATCCAGTGGTACCCGGCCCACGGCTGCCGGTACCTGGCCGCCACCGGCCCCGGCAGTACGCCGCGGTCGACGACGTAACCGAGCGTGCCCGCCTGCGCCCACGCGCCGACGGCCAGCGCACCGGCGAGCAGGCACGCCCACCCGGCCCGCACCGCGCGCCGGCCGGCCTCCACCGCCTCCAGGGCGGCGCCGAGCTGCGCCGGGATCAGCGCGGCGGGCAGCGCGCGCCCCCAGGAGTAGTGGCCGCTCAGCCCACCCGCCGCGGACACCAGCAGGCCGAGGGCGAAGAACAGCACCAGCGCGTCGCGCCGGTCGCGCCGCAGACGCAGGGCGAGCGCGGCCACACCGAGCAGGACCAGCCCGAACCGGCCGGGCAGACGGGTGTAGAGCGGCCGGTGCACCGCCTCCAGCCCGTCCCCGGCCCCCAGCAGCGCGAAGAAGTCGTAGTACGGCCACACCCACAGCACGGCCAAACCTGTGACCAGTGCGACGGCCGGCCCCGCCGCCACCGCCCGCACGGGCCGCGCGGGCCGCGCGGCGAGCACGGCGGCGAGGACGCCCAGCGTGGCGACGACCCCGGTGAACTGGTGGCACAGCAGGATCACCGCCCACAGCGCGCCGAGTCCGGCCCACGCCCCCCGTCCGGTCCGGGCGCCGTCGCGCAGCGCCCGCGCCGACCAGGCCCACAGATGGAAGGCGAGCCCGAGGGCGAGCACGCTCGGGTAGGCCACGGTCAGCGCGAGCGAGTGCAGCCCGGCGAAGCCGCTCCAGGCGAACGGGACCGTGCCCCACAGCAGCAGCAGGCACGGCAGGGCGAGCGCGGGGGCGGCCCGGTGCGCGCTCAGGGTGCGCGCGTACCGCCACACGCCGGTCACGAGCAGGCCGAGCGCGGCCAGCGCGCCGAGGCGCAGGACGACGAAGACCGACAGCCCGCTCACCTGGGCGACCACGCCGAGCAGCAGCGTCCACGGCGAGTAGTACGGGCTCGGCGTGTCCGCGTCGACCAGCGGGTTGCCGGGGTCGGTGAGGCTGTGGCGCAGCCGCTCCACGGTCGCGGCGTGGATGCCGAGGTCGCCGGCCCAGGGCAGCCGGACGATCACCAGGAGCAGCAGGACCAGCAGCAGGGCCGACGGGAGCAGGACGAGCGGCATCAGCCACGGGGCGCGCGCGGCGGCCGTCCGGGGAGCGGCCGCCGCGCGCGGCGGCGGGGTACGGGTCGCGCCGGAACGCCCAGTCACGCGGTCACTTTATCCGGCCTGCCCCGTTATCACCGGAAACGCGACGGTCGGGGCGGGCGGTCGATCCATAGCGCCCCGGAACGGGCGCGCGGCGAACGGGAGCGGCGATGGGGACCGCCCCGGAACGAGAGCGCCCCGGACCGTGGTGGTCCGGGGCGCTCCCGCCCGCTCAGCGGTACGGCGTCACGAGTGCGTCCGCAGCAGCGTGCGCATGGTCCGCATCGCCACCGACAGGTTGGCGAGGTCGAACGCGTCGGAGCTCTGGATCTCCTCCAGGGTGGTGCGGGCGCGGCCGAGGATCGCCGCGTTCTTCTGCTCCCACACCCGGAACCGCTCCTCCGGCGTCGAGGTGCCGTCGCCCACCGCCAGGACGTCGGCGGTGAGCGACGCGTGCGCCGCGTACAGGTCCTCGCGGATCGCCGCGCGGGCCATGGACTGCCAGCGGTCGGTACGGGGCAGGGCGCTGATGCGGTCCATGAGCTGGGTGATGGTCAGCCGGTCGGCGAGGTCGTAGTAGACCTCGGCGACGTCCAGCGGCTCCTTGCCCATGCGGTCGGCCACCGAGACGATGTCGAGCGTCGGGAAGGCGGAGGAGAACCCGGCCACGCGGGTGGCCAGCTCGTCCGGCACGCCGGCGGCGGTCAGCTCGTCGTGGATGTGCTGGTACCACTCCAGGTCGGCGCCGCGCAGCAGCTTGGGCAGCTCCTGCCAGACCTGCTCGACGCGCTCGGCGAAGAAGCCGACCGTCTCCGCGAGCTGGAGCGGCTGCGGCCGGTTGTTGAGCAGCCAGCGCGTGCCGCGCTCGACCAGGCGGCGCGAGTGCAGCCGGATGCGGGTCTGCACGGCGGCCTCGACCTTGTTGTCCAGGCTCTCCACCGCGTCCCACACCGGGTAGGCGCGGAAGATCGCGCGGGCCGCGGTCTGCGCCCGGACGATCTCCTCCAGCGACGCGCCGGTCTCCTCCCGCAACCGGTGCAGGTAGGTGGTGCCGCCCGTGTTGACCGTGTCGTTGACCAGCACGGTCGTGGTGATCTCGCGGCGCAGCGGGTGGGTGTCGATGCGGTCGCCGAACTGCTCGCGCAGCGCGGTCGGGAAGTAGGTGTGCAGCAGGCCCTTCAGATACGGGTCGTCGGGCAGCGAGGTGTGCAGCAGCTCCTCGGCGACCGTGATCTTCGTGTAGGCCAGCAGGACGGCCGTCTCCGGGCCGGTCAGGCCCTGCCCGGCGGAGAGCCGCTCGCGGATCTGGCGGTCGGTGGGCAGGAACTCCAGCGCCCGGTCCAGGTGGCCCTCGCGCACCAGGTGGCGCATGAAGCGCTGCTGGGCGTGGAGCATGTCCTTGGACTGGGCGAGCGCGTTGGCGATCGCCGTGTTCTGCGCGTAGTTGTTGCGCAGCACCAGCCGGCCGACCTCGTCGGTCATCTCGGCGAGCAGCTTGTTGCGCTGCTTGACGGTCATGTCGCCGTCCGCGACCAGGCCGTTGAGCAGGATCTTGATGTTCACCTCGTGGTCGGAGGTGTCCACGCCCGCGCTGTTGTCGATGGCGTCGGTGTTGACCCGGCCGCCGCGCATCGCGAACTCGATCCGGCCGAGCTGGGTCAGGCCCAGGTTGCCGCCCTCGCCGACCACCTTGACCCGCAGGTCCTGGCCGTCGACGCGGATGGCGTCGTTGGCCTTGTCGCCGACGTCGCCGTGGGACTCGGTGGACGCCTTGACGTACGTGCCGATGCCGCCGTTCCACAGCAGGTCCACCGGCGCCTTCAGGATCGCCTTCATCAGGTCGGCCGGGGTCATCTTGGAGACCTTCTCCTCGATGCCCAGGGCCTCGCGGATGTGCGCGTTGACCGGGATCGCCTTGGCCGTGCGGGGGAAGACGCCGCCGCCGGGCGACAGCAGCGCGGTGTCGTAGTCCGCCCAGGAGGAGCGGGGCAGCTCGAACAGCCGGCGGCGCTCGGCGTAGGAGAGGGCCGCGTCCGGGGTGGGGTCGATGAAGATGTGCCGGTGGTCGAAGGCGGCGACCAGGCGGATGTGCTCGCTGAGCAGCATGCCGTTGCCGAACACGTCACCGGACATGTCGCCGATGCCCACGACCGTGAAGTCCTGGCTCTGGGTGTCCACGCCCAGCTCCCGGAAGTGCCGCTTGACGGACTCCCAGGCGCCGCGGGCGGTGATGCCCATGCCCTTGTGGTCGTAGCCGGCGCTGCCGCCGGAGGCGAAGGCGTCGCCGAGCCAGAAGTCGTACGTCCCGGCGACCTCGTTGGCGATGTCCGAGAAGGTCGCCGTGCCCTTGTCGGCGGCGACGACGAGGTAGGTGTCGTCCTCGTCGTGGCGGACCACGTCCTTGGGCGGCACGACCTCGCCGGCGACCATGTTGTCGGTGATGTCGAGCAGCGCCGAGATGAAGGTCTTGTAGCTGGCGATGCCCTCCGCCATCCAGGCGTCCCGGTCCACGGACGGGTCCGGGAGCTGCTTGGCGACGAAGCCGCCCTTGGCGCCGACCGGCACGATGACGGTGTTCTTCACCATCTGCGCCTTCACCAGGCCGAGGATCTCGGTACGGAAGTCCTCGCGCCGGTCGGACCAGCGCAGGCCGCCGCGCGCGACCTTGCCGAAGCGCAGGTGCACGCCCTCCACGCGCGGCGAGTAGACCCAGATCTCGAACGCCGGGCGCGGCGCCGGCAGGTCGGGGATGGCCTGCGGGTCGAACTTCATGGAGACGTAGTCGTGCGGCCGGCCGGGCGCCTCCTCCTGGAAGAAGTTGGTGCGCAGGGTCGCCTTGATGACGCTGAGGAAGGACCGCAGGATGCGGTCCTCGTCCAGGCTCGCCACCTGGTCGAGCGCGGCGTCCAGCTCCTCCAGCAGGGCGTCGACGATCTCGTGCCCGGCGCGCTGCCGCTCCGGCGACATCCGCGCCTCGAACAGGGAGACCAGCAGCCGGGTGGTGTGGACGTTGTTGCGGAGGGTGTCCTCCATGTAGTCCTGGCTGAAGGTGGAGCCCGCCTGGCGCAGGTACTTGGCGTACGCGCGCAGCACCATCGCCTGCCGCCAGGTCAGCCCGGCGCTGAGGACGAGGGCGTTGAAGCCGTCGTTCTCCGCCTTGCCGGTCCAGGTGGCGGCGAAGGCGTCCTGGAACCGCTCGCGGGCGTCGTCGCGGAGGTAGTCGCCGGCCGCGGCCGCCGCCTTGGGCATGCGCAGGCCGAAGTCGTAGATCCAGGCCGTCCTGCGGTCCCCGCAGCGCAGCTCGTAGGGCCGCTCGTCGGTGACCTCGACGCCGAGCCGGCTGAGCACCGGCAGCACGGCGGACAGGGAGACCGAGCCGCCCTTCTGGTAGATCTTGAAGCGGCGCTCCTCGGGCCCGGCACCCACCGGCTCGTACAGGCTCAGCGCGAAGGTCCGCTCGTCGTCGAGCTGCTCCAGGTGGGTCAGGTCGGCGACGGCGGCGCGCGGACTGTGGTCGGCCTTGTAGCCCTCGGGGAAGGCGCTCCCGTAACGGCGCATCAGCTCGGCGGAGCGCTCCTCGCCGAACTCGGCGTTCAGCGCCTCGGCGAACCCGTCGGCCCAGGAGCGGGCGGCCTCCACGAGGCGGGCCTCGATGCGCTCCTTGTCGGCGTCGGACAGCTCGGGCAGCTCGGTGCCCTGCGGGACGCGGACGACGAAGTGCAGCCGGGACAGGATCGACTCGGTGTTCCAGGCGGTGAAGTCGACGCTGATCCCGCCGAGCTCCTCCTTCAGGATGTCGATGATCCGCAGCCGGACGCCCGTGGTGTAGCGGTCGCGGGGCAGGTAGACGAGGGCCGAGTAGTAGCGGCCGTACTCGTCCTGGCGCAGGTAGAGCCGCAGGCGGCGGCGCTCCTGGAGGTAGAGCACGGAGGTGACGATGGCCTGGAGCTCGGCGGCCGGGGTCTGGAACAGCTCGTCGCGGGGGTAGGTCTCCAGGATCTGGAGCAGGTCCCGCCCGTCGTGGCTGTTGGGCGAGAAACCGGCCCGGTCGAGCACCTCCTGCACCTTGCGCCGGATGACGGGCACGCGGCGGACGGACTCGGTGTAGGCGGCCGAGGAGAACAGGCCGAGGAAGCGCCGCTCCCCGACGACGTTGCCCTTCTCGTCGAACTTCTTGACGCCGACGTAGTCCAGGTACGAGGGCCGGTGCACGGTCGCCCGGCTGTTGGCCTTGGTCAGCACCAGCAGGCGGTGTTCACGGGCCTTGGCGCGGGCGTCGGCGGGCAGCCGCTCGAAGGACGGGCTGACCGGGTGGCTGTCCTCACCGGCGTGGTGCGGGTCGGCGCGCAGGATGCCGAGGCCGGTGCCGGGGACGGCGGCGAGGGAGTCGTCCCCGCGCAGCTCGTACTCCCGGTACCCGAGGAACGTGAAGTGGTCCTCGGCCAGCCAGTGGAGCAGCTCGCGGGCCTCCTCGACCTCCGGCTCGGGCAGGTCGCCGGGCAGGGGCTCCTCGGACAGCGAGTCGGCCAGGCGCACGGCGGCCTCGCGCATCTTGCCCCAGTCCTCCACGGCCTCGCGGACGTCGGACAGGACGCGCAGCAGGTCGGCGGTGATCTGCTTCAGATCGGCGCGGTCGGTCTCGCGGTCGATCTCCACGTGGATCCAGGACTCGACGTGCGCGTCGTGCGGGAGGTCGCCCGAGGGCGGGGTGGTGAGCACCTCGATCAGCTTGCCGGTGACGTCGCGCCGCACCACGAACTGCGGGTGGACGACGACGTGGATGCCGCGTCCCTGCCGGGTCAGCTCGTTGGTCACGGAGTCGACGAGGAACGGCATGTCGTCCGTCACCGCCTCCACGACGGTGTGGCTGCACGTCCAGCCGTTCTCCTCCACCGTCGGGGTGTGCACCCGCACGTTGGCCGTGCCCTGCGGGCGGTTCCCGGCCAGCCGGTAGTGCGAGAAGGCGGCTCCGAAGACGTCGACCGGGTCACGGTCGGCGAGGTCCTCCGGGGCGGTGTGCCGGTAGTAGCGCTGGAGGAACGCGAGCACGGATTCGCGGTCCGGGGTGTCCGGG
Source organism: Streptomyces harenosi (assembly GCF_011008945.1). Lineage (GTDB taxonomy): Bacteria > Actinomycetota > Actinomycetes > Streptomycetales > Streptomycetaceae > Streptomyces > Streptomyces harenosi. The sequence goes on along the minus strand of NZ_WYCT01000184.1, from coordinate 1,393 downwards.
GTGCCCTCGCTCGTCGTCCCAGTCGGTAGGTGCCCCCCGACCGGGCTGTTCTCAGCTACCCGGGCGGCCCTTTCGAGCAGCTCGGCCTTGGCTTCGTCCAGCTTGGTCTGCATTGTCCTCTGGCTCCTGTCGCGCGCCGTTGCGTGACGTAGAAGGAAGTACGGTCTCCTGCCTTCCGACGCAACGCCTCGACCCGGGGTTTCCGGTCTGCTCCGACGCTATGCCGCAAGGTGAGATGAGCGGGGGCGTATCAGCCATTTTCGACACGCTCGCCGGACGGGACGCCGCGTACGGCGCCGTCGTCGCCCGGGGAGTGCCCGGCGTCCGGGGAGTCCTCGCTGCCCCGTCCCGCCCGCGAAGACCAGCGACCGCCGCCCGGTCACGGATGTCCACCGTGCTCACCGGGCGCAGGGCAGGGGCGCCGGTGCCCCCGCGAACTATCGCGCTGATCACGCCACCAGGCTATCGCTCTTGGCGGGGGACCCGTCATGAGCCGTATGTGTACAAAACAGGGGGTGGAACTTTGACGTTCTGCACAGGGACGGGACGGGCCGGTCCGGCGTAACCGCGGCGGGCCGGGCGGGGCCCCGCGACCGCCCCGGGCCTCACGCCGCCAGCCGCTCCGCCTCCGCGACCGCCTCGTGCAGCGTGTCCACCACCGGCACCCCCGCCGACTCCAGGCTGGCCCGGCCGTGCGAGCCACCGGTGTACAGCACGGCCCGCGCCCCGACGTGCCGGGCGGCCAGCGCGTCGTCGGCGGCGTCCCCGATCACCACGGTCCGCGCCGGGTCCACCCCGGTCTCACCGGCCAGGAAGTCCAGGTGGCGCACCATGTGCTCGGCCTTGCTGCCGCCGGAGGGGCCGGTCCGCCCGTCGATGCGTATGAAGTGCGCCTCGATGCCGAATCCGCGCACCAGCGGGATCAGCTCCTCGTGCCCGTACATGCTGAGGATCGACTGGCTGCGCCCCGCCGACCGCCAGCTGGTGAGCAGCTCGGCCACGCCCTCGGCCAGCCCGCAGCGCGCCCGGTGCTCGGTGTAGTGCCGGTGGAAGGTCTCGTCCATGACCTTCCACTCGGCCTCGCTCGGCAGCCGCCCCAGCAGCCGCTCGTAGAACTTGGGCACCGGCACGCAGTACATCGCCCGGTACTGCTCGAGCGTGATCGGTTCCAGGCCCAGCTCGGCGAAGGCCGCGTTCGTCGCCCCGATGACGGCGTCGTTGTCGTGGAACAGCGTCCCGTTCCAGTCCCAGACGATGTGCGCGGCCGTGTTCGTCCCCATGCCGACAACGTACCCACTACCACCGACATTCAAGAGAACCGCAGGTCAGTGCGAGCGCGCGGGCGGGGAGCCGGAGGGGACGGCAAAAGACGGGGGACGGAAGGGGACAGGGG
>NZ_WYCT01000183.1 GCF_011008945.1 Streptomyces harenosi | reverse complement strand
ACCCCACCCCGGACTGCCCGATGACTCTGCCCGACACCGCCGCGAACCAGCCCGGCGCCGACCGCACCTTCCAGGTGGATCTGCGCGGCCTCGTCGACCTCCTCTCCCACCACCTGTACTCCAGCCCCCGCGTCTACCTGCGCGAACTGATGCAGAACGCGGTGGACGCACTGACCGCCCGGTACGGCCCCGCCCCGGCCGGCACCGCCGGCGCCCTCGGCATCCGCGTGTACGCCGACGGTTCGGTGGTGCGCGTCGAGGACGACGGCGTCGGTCTCACCGAGGCCGATGTGCACACCTTCCTCGCCACGATCGGCCGCAGCAGCAAGCGCGCCACGGAGGCCGCCGCCGACGAGCCCGTCCGGGGCTGGGGGAACATCACCGGGCAACCCGGCGACTTCATCGGCCGGTTCGGCATCGGCCTGCTCTCCTGCTTCCTGGTCGCGGACGAGATCCACGTCCTGAGCCGCTCCGCCCGTACCCCCGACGCCCCCGCCGTGGAGTGGCGCGGACGCGGCGACGGCAGCTACACCGTCCGCACCCTGCCCGCCTCCGCGCTCCCCCGGCCCGGCACCACCGTCACGCTGACGCCGCGCGCCGACGCCGGCGAGTGGACCCGCCCGGCCCAGGTGCACGCCCTGGCCCGGCACTTCGGCTCCCTGCTGCGCCACCCGGTGACCTTCGACGACGGCACGGGCGGCCCGGGCGCGGCCGTCAACCCCGAACCCGCGCCCTGGGCGCGTACGTACCCGACGCCGGGAGCCCGCTCCCGCGCGCTGGCCGCGTACGGCGAGGAGGTCTTCGGCTTCACGCCGCTGGACACCATCGAGCTGGACCTGCCCGCCGTCGGCCTGAAGGGCATCGCCTGCGTGCTGCCCGAGGCGGTGCCGGCCGGGCGCCGCCACGGCCACCGGGTGCACGTCAAAGGCATGCTGCTGTCCGAGCAGGCCGAGGAGCTCCTGCCCGAATGGGCGTTCTTCGTCCGCTGCGTCGTCGACGCCGAGCACCTGCGCCCGACCGCCTCCCGCGAGTCGCTGTACGAGGACGGCACGCTCGCCGCCGTCCGCGACGCCCTCGCCGACCGGCTGCGCGCGTGGATCGCCCGGACCGCGGCCAGCGACCCGGACCTGCTCGCCCGCTTCCTGCGCACCCACCACCTGGCCGTGAAGTCGCTCGCGGTGCACGACGACGAGATCCTGCGGATGCTGCTGCCGTGGCTGCCGTTCGAGACCACCGACGGGCACACCACCCTCGACGAGTTCGCGCGCACCCACCGCACCCTGCTCGTGACGTCCAGCGTGGAGGAGTTCCGGCAGGTCGCCGCGATCGCCTCGGCCGCCGGGCTCGGCGTCGTCAACGGCGGCTACACCTACGACCGGGAGCTGGTCCACCGGCTGCCCGAGATCCGGCCCGAGGCCGTCGTCGCCGACCTCGACCCGGCGACCCTCACCGCCCACCTCGACCCCGTCGACCGGGAGACGGAACTGGCCGCCGCGGCCTACCTCGCCCTGGCCCGCGACGCCCTCGCCGTCTTCGACTGCGACGTCGCGCTGCGCACCTTCCAGCCCGCCTCCGCCCCCGCCCTCCTCGTCGACAGCCGCGAGGCCCGGCACGAGCGCACCCGCTCCCAGCTCGCCCGCGAGCAGCAGGACGGCCTGTGGGCCGACATCCTCGGCGCCCTGCGCCAGGAGGCACCACGGGCCCAGCTGATCCTCAACCAGCTCAACCCGCTGGTCCGCACCGCCGTCGCCATCGACGAGCCGGAGCTGGCCCGCACCAGCGCCGAGGCCCTCTACGGGCAGGCCGCGCTGCTGTCCCGGCGTCCGCTCCGGCCCGCCGAGTCCAGCCTCATCAACCGCTCCTTCCTCGACCTCCTCGCCCACGCCCTCCACAAGGACGCCTGACGATGCCGACCGCACCCCAGACCACCGACGAGCTGTACCAGGCGCTCCAGGAGAACGACCGGCGCCCCTACGGTCGCACGCGCACCGTCACCGCCGAGGAACTCGTCGACGCGGCCGAGCGGTTCGCGGACCCCGTACCGCTGGTCCACGCGCTGCTCGAACTCCAGGAGGCGTACACCTACGGCGCCGAACCCCGCAAGTCGCCCGTCGTCTTCGCCCGCCTGCTCACCCTCTTCGACGAGCAGCCCGACGTCTTCGACGAGCGCCTGCGCCACCTGCTGTTCTGGCGCTTCAAGTGGGTGGCCAACGCCCTGCGCGCGCTGCCCGAGATACCGCTGGCCAGCCTGCGCCAGTGGCTGACGGAGATGCGCGACCGCTACGAGAAGGCCGGCCTCGGCCTCCAGCCCTGCTACGGACAGGCGTACCTGCTCGCCGCCCATGTCGGCGAGGACACCACCCTCGCCTACGAGCTGTGGGCGGGCCGCGCCCGCACCCGGCTCAGCGACTGCGAGGCGTGCGAGATCTGCGAGCGCGCCCTGTACCACCTCGCGGCGGGCGACGACGAGCGGGCCCTGCGCGTGTGGGAGCCGGTCCTGGCCGGGAAGGAATCCTGCCAGGAGGAGCCGGCCCGTTCCGTCTCCCACGCGCTGCTGCCCCTGCTGCGCACCGGCCGCCCCGACCGGGCCCGCGAGCTGCACCTCGCCGGTTACCGCGGCTGCCGCCGCAACCCCTCGATGTCCGCGGAGGTCGGCCGGCACCTGGAGTTCTGCGCGCTGACCGGCAACGAGGCCCGTGGCCTGGAGCTGCTCGCCGAGAACCGGAACCTGTTCGACGAGGTCCACTCGCCGCTGGACCAGCTCTCCTTCCTCACCGGCGTGGAGGTCCTCCTCCAGCGCGTCGAACTCCTCGGCCACGGCGAACTGCCCGCGGCCGGTTACGCCGGCCGCACCTGGACGGTGGCCGGCCTGCGCGCCGAGGTGCGGGGCCGCGCCGACGACCTCGCCGCCCGCTTCGACGCCCGCAACGGCACCTCGGCCCACACCGACCGCCGCAGGGCCCGCCTCGGCCAGGCCCCGCTCCTGGACGCGCTGGAACTGACGCTGCGCCCCCGCGCCCTCGACGACGTGGCCCCGGCGGCCCCCGTCGCCGCGCCCGCCGCCCGCACCGCCCCGGACGTCCCCGAGCCGCTCCCCGAACTCGTCCGCCGGGCACGCGCGCTGGACGAGCAGGGGCATCCGGACGCACGGGCGTGCTGGGCCCGGCTGCGCACGCTCGTCACCGCCCGCGACTACACCCACCCCGACGACCCGGCCGTGGGCCCGCTGGTACGCCTGCGCGCGGACCTGCTGGCCGACGAGGCGGCCCAGGCCGGGGAGAAGGACGAGTTCGCCGTCGCGGCCGGCCTCTACGAGGAGGCCGCGGGGCTGTACGACGACGCCGGGGAGCCGGCGCACGCGGCCGTCGCCCGCGCCTGCGCCCTGGTCGCCGCCGCCGAGGTGCCCGCGCAGGCCACCGACGCGGCCGAGGCGAAGGCGGCCGCGCTGACCGCCGCCCACGCGTCCCTGGTCCGCCTGCACGAGGAGACGCCCGGCCTCACTCCGTACCAGGAAGCCCGCCTGCTGCGGCTGCGGGCGACCGCGCTCGGCCTGCGCCTGCAGACATCGGGGAGCGAGGAGCACGTCGCGCCCGTCCTCGCCGAGGCGGACCTGCTGCACGCGTTCGCCACCCGGCACGACATCGGCGGGCAGATCTCCGGCGCCCGGCTGCTGCGGGCCGGCACCTACGCCCTCTCCGGCGACCTGCCCGCCGCGGTCACCGAGGCCGACGCCCTGCTCGAGCGGCTGAAGGCGCACGGCCCCGCCTGGCACCTGCCCCGCACGCTCGGACTGCGCGGCCGGCTCCGGCTCGGCCTCCAGGACGCGCAGGCCGCGCACGCGGACCTGACCGAAGGGCTGCGGCTGGCCGCCGGCTGGTCCGCCGACACGGTCGGCACCGCCCGCCTCCACGGTGATCTGGCCGAGACCTGCATGCACCTGGGCCGCCCCGACGAGGCCCTGCGGCACCTGACCCGCTGCGCGGAGCTGGACCTGCGCCACGGCAACCGGACGGACGCGTTCTGCGCCTACGGCAACGCGGCCCAGCTCAGCCTGGACCTGGGCCGTGTCGAGGACTGCATCGCGCTGCTCGACTCCCTGCTGGCCGAACCGGACGTGACCGCCGGCGAACTGGACGACCGGCTCGTCGCCCAGTTGCGGCTGACCCGCGCCCGGGCGCTGCACGCCGGGGAGGACCTCAAGGCCGCCACGGCGGAGTTCGCCGCCCTCGCCGCCGAGTCGGCCGGCTGGGACGACGACCCGGGCAGCCACGCCATGATCGCTGCGGAGACCGCCGTACTCCTCGGCGAGTCCGGCGAGTTCGGCCGGGCCCGGGAGGCGGCGGACCAGGCGCTCTCCGCCCACGCCCGGGCCCCGCGCTACGAGCAGCTCAGCAACTGCCTGCGCGAACTCGCGCGCCTCCAGGCCCAGCAGCAGGGCCCGGCCGGTCTGGCCGCTGCCCGCGCCTTCCTCGCCGACGCCGGCCGGGTCGCCGACGAGGCCCGCGAGGCCGGGTACCGGGCCCGCGGGCGCTCCCTGGACACCGCCCTGGCCTACGAACACGGGCGGGTCAACGCCTACGCCGGTGAGTACGAGGACGCCCTGGCCGCCCTGGACGAGGCGCTCGCCCTGCTCGGCGAGCCGGGACCGGAGCAGGGCCGGGCCGGGGAGTGGGCCGAGTGCGTGCGCCTCGCCGGTGCCGTGGAGGGCATCTACCTGGAGCGCCCCGTCCCCGCCCTGGCCCGCCTCGACGCGGCGGTCTCCCGTCTCACCGCCGCGGGCCACGCGGAGGAGACCGAGCCGCTGACCTCGCTGGCGGCCCGGCTGCGCGACGAGGACTGACGCGCTGGTCACGGGTGCCGGGGCGAGCGGTCGCCCCGGCACCCGTGCCCGGCCCCCTGCGCCCGCGGGGCGCCGCTGCGGCGACGGTCGGCCGGACCACGCGGCCGCGACGGCCCCCGCCGCCGAGGATCGCCCGCCGTCCTCCGCGGCCGGCCGCGATGCCGCCCCACTTCCCCGAACATGTGTACAGTCGGCTGGCCCCGGCGGTGCCGGACGCGCGGGGCGCCCGTTCCGACCGGCGAGGAGAAGCCGTGCCCCGTACCCGCACCGAGCCAGAAGGGTCCCCCGTGTCCGCCGCACCGTCCCTGTCCCCGGCGGAGCACAAGCAGTGGATGCGGCGTCGTCTGGAGCGACTGATCGGCATCGCCGCCACGGAGGGCAACGCCCTGCTGCCGCTGCGCAACGGGGACGAGATATTCGCGGCGATGCTCCGCAGCATCCGCACCGCCCGGCGCACCGTGGACATGATGACGTTCGTGTACTGGCGCGGCGAGATAGCCCGCCGGTTCGCCGAGGCGCTGGCGGAGCGGGCCCGTGACGGTGTGCGCGTGCGGCTGCTGCTGGACGGCTTCGGCAGCCGGCAGATCGAACGGGACCTGCTCGACCTGATGGACCGGGCCGGAGTCGAGGTGGCGTGGTTCCGCAAGCCCCTGTACCTCACCCCGTTCAAGCAGAACCACCGCTGCCATCGCAAGGTGCTGGTCGTGGACGAGGAGACGGCGTTCACCGGCGGGGTGGGCATCGCCGAGGAGTGGTGCGGGGACGCCCGCAACGAACACGAGTGGCGTGACACCCACGTGCGGGTGCGCGGACCGGCGGTGGACGGCCTCGCCGCCGCCTTCGCGCAGAACTGGGCCGAGTGCCACGACACCCTCTTCGACACGCGCGACCGCTTCACCGGCCACACCCCGGAAGGTGACGCCGTGGTCCAGGTCGTCCGCGGCTCGGCCAGCCTCGGCTGGCAGGACATGCAGACCCTGCTGCGGGTCGTGATCGAAAGCGCTCGGGACCGTTTCCGGCTGGCCACGGCCTACTTCGCCCCCGACGCCTACTTCGTCGGCCTGCTGTGCGCCGCCGCCCGGCGCGGTGTCGAGGTGGAGATCCTGCTGCCCGGCCCGCACACCGACAAGCGCGTCTGCCGGCTGGCCGGCCAGCACTTCTACCAGGACCTGCTCGACTGCGGGGTGCGCATCTTCGAGTACCAGCCGACGATGATGCACGCCAAGGTCATCACCGTCGACCGGGTCGCCGCCCTGGTCGGCTCCACCAACTTCAACCGCCGTAGCCTCGACCACGACGAAGAGGTCATGCTCGCCGTCCTGGACGAGGACTTCACCGCCGTCCTCGACCGGCACTTCGACGAGGACGTGGAGGTCAGCCGGCGGATCGAGAAGGCCCGCTGGGCACGCCGCTCCCCGCTGCGGCGGCTGAGGGAGGCGGCCGTCCTGCCCATCCGCCGCTTCCTGTGAGCCGCGCGCGGGGCCGGGCCGCCCGGTCGGGGCGCCCCCGCCCGCGCACCGCCGGCCGCGGGCCCGGTGGCGGGCAGGCGCCACGCGAGCGCTGGGACACGCGTACGGCCCCGGGACACCGTGGACGCGACGCGGCGCGGGTCAGGCTCCCGGGCCGGGGTCCGGGCGCACCGCCGACTCGATGCCGGCGCGGGCCGCCTCGAGCTGGGCGGCGAAGGCCATGCCGAGGAAGAGCGCGACGGCGGTGAGGTTGGCCCACAGCAGCAGGGCGATGAAGGCGGTGAGCGGCCCGTACAGGGCGCCGAAGGCAGAGCTGCCCTCGACGTACAGCGCGAGCAGCCAGGTGGCCGCGACCCACAGCAGGAGGTGGATCGCCGACCCGAAGGCCAGCCAGGTGTAGCCGGGCTGCACGCGACGCGGCGACCAGCGGAAGATCACGGCGGAGGCCACCCAGGCGAGCACCAGACCCACCGGCACGTCGAGCACGGCCCACCACCGCTGCCCGCCTCCCTCCCGCCCGGTGACCTGCGCCACCGCGTCGCCCACGGCGTCGCCGGCGACGAGGGCGACGAAGCCCAGCACCAGGGGCAGTCCGGCCGCGAGGGCGAGAACCAGCGCCCTCGCGTACTTGCGCGGGAACGGCCGGTCGCGCTCGATGCCGTAGATGCGGTTGGCGCCGCGCTCGATCTGCCCCATGGCCGAAGCCAGGTTCAGCAGGGCGAAGGCGAGTCCGAGCCAGAGGGCGAGGGTGCTCCAGACGTCGCCGTGGGCGCTGCGCCGGGTCCCGTCGAAGGCGTCGCTGATGACGTCGGCGCTGGCTCCGGGCACGATCTGGCCGAGGGTGAGCTCGATGAGGCGGCCCACTCCCTCGGTGTGCACCGAGGTGGCCAGGCCGACGAGCGCGACCGTGCACGGCACCAGGCCGACGACCACCTGGAAGGCGAGGGCCCGCGCGTTGGTGAAGCCGTCCGCGTAACGGAACCGCGCGAAGGAGTCGGTGAGCAGGCGCAGCCCTCCGTAGTGCCGCAGGGCCGTGAACGCCTCGTCTCCGGAGAGTTCCTCTCCGATCATGTCCCGGGTCTGCGGGACGTGGACGGCGGTTCCCATGGTGCGGCTCCTTGTCGCGCGGCGGCTCCGCTGTTGCGGTTTCCCCGGCATCCGCGCCTTGACCCTCACGCCGGCCCAAGCGCGCCGCGACGGCGCACGGCGGCCGCGAGCCGGGCGGCGCGGTGACCGGCACGCCGCCGCAGCGGAGCACCGCGCCCGCCCGGGAGACCTGCCCGGGCGGGCGCGGCGCCGGCCGCGGGCGGCGCCCTTCAGGACGTACGAGGCCGGCGGGCCGCCGCTGCCGGTGTGCGGGGCCGGGGATCGCGCGGGTCCCGGGGACCGGGTCCGGCCGCCGTCACGGGACGTCCCCTTCTGCCGCCCCGGCCGCTCACGCGCGGGACCACTTCTGGCCGGCCTGGCCGTTGCACGTCCACAGCACCAGCGGGGTCCCGTCACCGGTGGCGGCCCCTTGGACGTCGAGGCAGAGTCCGGCGTGCGCGTTGCGGATCGAGCCGTCGGAGCCGACGGTCCACTTCTGGTTGTTCTGGCCGTTGCAGGGCCAGGTGATGACACGGGTGCCGTTGGCGGTGCCCTGGTTGCGGGCGTCCAGGCACTTGTCGCCGTAGACGCGGATCTCGCCGTTCGCCCAGGTGGTCCAGAGCTGGTTGGCGGCCGTGTGGCAGCCCCAGAGCAGTACCGTCGCCCCGGCGGCGGTGGAGGCGTTGTCGACGTCCACGCAGCGGCCGGAGGCGCTGCCCCGCAGACGTGAGGTGGTGGCGGCCAGCGGGCTGCCCCCGTGCACCCGGAACACGGCCACGCCGTGCGCGGGGACGTTCGCCGAGATCTGCCCGGACGTGCTCGAGGTGCCGCCGGTCCACAGGTCGGTGAGGGTGAACGGGCCGCCGGTCAGGCCGATCTGCGCGGCCGTCGTGGTGATCGTCGCGGTGCTTTCGCCCCGGTTGAACAGGCCCACCGCGACCGAGCCGTCCGCCAGGGGCTTGGCGAACACCTCGGTGCTTCCGTCGTCCCGCACCCTGCGTCCGCCCGCGCCCGCGGAGTCCTGGTTCACGGCCAGCAGGCGCGGGTTGCGCAGGATGGCGCTGACGTCGGCGGACATGGTGCGGATATCGTTGCCGGCCATGAGCGGGGCGCTCATCAGCGCCCACAGGGCGAAGTGGGAGCGGGACTCGGTCAGCGACAGTCCGGGGCGGCCGACGACCAGCATGTCGGGGTCGTTCCAGTGTCCGGGACCCGACTGTGCCGCCAGCGGCGCGGTGACGTCCACGACGTTGCCGACGCCCATCGGGTAGCTGTTGGTGTTGCCGTTCTGCCAGATGTCCAGCAGGTCCTCGGTCGTCCGCCACAGGTCGGCGACCTCGCCCCAGTTGTACGTGGCGCCGGTGATGGCGTGGAAGCTGTTGGGGTTGATGCTGTAGACGATCGGCCGCCCGGTGGCGCGCAGGGCGTCCCGCATGAGCGTGAACCGCGCGACCTGCTCGTCGCGCGTGCCGCTGGAGGAACACCAGTCGTACTTGAGGTAGTCGACGCCCCACGAGGCGAAGGTGGCGGCGTCCTGCGCCTCGTGGCCCTTGCTGCCCGTGGACCCGGGGTAGGTCCCCACGGTCTGCGCGCAGGTGCGCTCGCCCGGCACCTGGTAGATGCCGAACTTCAGGCCCTTGCTGTGGATGTAGTCCCCGAGCGCCTTCATCCCGCTCGGGAACTTGGTGGGGTTGGCCCGCAGATTGCCCTGCGCGTCACGCTGCGGGTCGAACCAGCAGTCGTCGACCACCACGTACCGGTATCCGGCGTCCCGCATACCCGAGGACACCATCGCGTCGGCGGCCTGGCGGACCTGGGCCTCGGTGATGCCGCAGCCGAAGCTGTTCCAGCTGTTCCAGCCCAGCGGCGGGGTGAGCGCCGGGCTGCCGGGCGCGGCCGAGGCGGTGGGCTGGGGGATCGCCGTCACGGACGCGGCCACGGTCAGCGCGGCGGCTGCGAGGAGGCGGAGCAGTCCGCCTGATCGTCTGGGCACCTAGGGCTCCTTTTCTGGGAGGGCGCCACACAGGAGACGCCGTCCGAAATTTCGGACGGCATTCGGAAAGTCGCGCAGTCACGGATGGTAGGGGGGTGGTCGCAGAAGTCAACACCGTTCACCGCGGCAACCTGTGAGCTGCCCGGATCAGGCAGCTCAGGGGCCGAAATTTTCGACGGCCGCCAGGAACGCGGGGGAGGGACCGGGCGCCAGGGCATGAGCCCCGGCGCCGGGCGGCGGCGGCCACCACCCCCGTTCCGTGGTGACTCGGCCCCCCTTCCCACGGCGGCTCGGCGGCCCCCGGTGGCCGCCCTCGGCCCGCTCGCTCCCCCGGCCGGCCCGCCCCGCCGACCGGCAGCGGCGCCCGGCCGCCACCGGGGGCCGCCGCACCCGTCAGGCGCTGGAGCGGACGACCAGGCGGGTGGGCAGGATCAGCGGGGTGGGGTCCTCCCCGTTGACGAGCGCGACGAGCATGCGCGCCATCTCCCGCCCGACGGCCTGTATGGGCTGGTGCACGGTGGTGAGCGGCGGGTCGGCGACCTCGGCGACGGCCAGATCGTCGAAGCCGACCACGGCGACGTCGGCGGGGACCGCGCGGCCGGCCGCGCGCAAGGTGCGCAGCGCTCCCGCCCCCATGTTGTCGTTGGCGGCGAACACCCCGTCCAGGCCGGGGTGTCCGGCCAGCAGCGCGGCCATGGCGGCGGCTCCGCTGCGCTCGGTGAAGTCTCCCTCCTGCGGCGGAAGGGGCTCCAGGCCGGCCGCCAGCATGGCGTCCCGGTAGCCGCGGTATCGGGCGCGCCCCACCTCGGTGTCCAGCCGCCCGCAGATCGTGGCCACGCGCGTCCGGCCGCGCGCGATCAGGTGCTCGGTCGCCTCGCGCGCCCCGCCGACGTTGTCGACGTCCACGAACCACCGGGGAACCGCACCGACCGGACGTCCGCCGAATACCACGGGCATCGTCGCCTCCTCGGCCATCCGGGTCAGCGGATCGTTCTCGCGCAGCGCCATCAGCATGACGCCGTCGGCCCCCCGGGACCGGAAGAGCTCCTCCACCCGCTTGCGGCCCCGGTCGGAGGCGGCCAGGCACAGCGTCAGGTGCAGGTCGGCCTCCTCCAGCGCGGCCAGCGCCCCGACGAGCACCTGGGCGAAGAACGGGTCGGCGAAGATCGACGGGTCCTCGCCCGAGACGACCAGGGCGGCCGCTCCCGTCTGCCGGGTGGCCAGCGCCCGGGCGGTCGGGTTGGGCACGTAGCCCAGGCGCCGGACGGCCTGCCGGACCGCCTCGCGTTTGGCACGGCTGACGTGCGGGGCGTCGTTGAGGGCGCGGGAGGCGACGGAGCGGGAGACGCCCGCGAGTTCGGCCACCTCGTCGAGCGTCGGCCGCCGGCGCGGCACATCCTCTGCCATGAACCACTCGACCCTTCCCACTCGACCGGACGGAAGCGTCTCACCCCGGCCCGTACCGCTGCCACCCGCCGCGGGCCCGCTCACGGGCGGGAGACCGGGAGCGCTTCCAGTCTGCGGCGCCGCTGGCCGTCGTACGCCCTGGCCCACAGGACTCGCCCGCGGGAACTATTGACAGCCCAACCGCCGCGCCACACCATACCGATCACACCCCGGAACTTCCCAGTGCTACTGGAAGCGCTTCCAGTGGGAGCGCTCCCTTGGGGCTCGTACCACCGCACTTCCCTCAGCGCGCCGCACGCTCGGGACGAGAGCGCGCGGCGCATCCCTGCCAGGAAACCGAGGTACCGTCATGCGCCGCAGACTCCGCACCGTCGTGGCAGCGCTCTTCGCCCTGCCGCTGGCGCTCGCCTCCGCCCCGTCCGCCCACGCGGCCGATCCGACCACCATGACCAGCGGGTTCTACGTGGACCCGGACTCCAGCGCCAAGCGGTGGGCCGCGGCCAACCCCGGCGACGGCCGGGCGCCCGCGATCGGCTCCGCCATCGCCAACACCCCGATGGCGCGCTGGTTCGGCGCCTGGAGCGGCACCATCGGCACCGCCACGGGTGCGTACGTGGGCGCCGCGGACCAGCAGGACAAGCTGCCCCTCCTCGTCGCCTACAACATCTACAACCGCGACTACTGCGGCGGGCACTCGGCGGGCGGCGCCGCCTCGCCGTCCGCCTACGCGAGCTGGATCGCCCAGTTCGCCGGCGGGATCGCCCACCGCCCGGCCGTCGTCGTCCTCGAACCGGACTCCCTCGGGGACTACGGCTGCATGACGCAGGCCCAGATACGCGAGCGCCAGACCATGCTCACCGGCGCCCTCGCCGAGTTCAGCCGCCAGGCCCCCAACACCTGGGTCTACCTGGACGCCGGCAACCCGGGCTGGGCGAACGCCGCGACCATGGCCCAGCGGCTGCACGAGGCCGGCCTGCGCCAGGCCCACGGCTTCTCGCTCAACGTCTCCAACTACTTCACCACGGCCGAGAACACCGCCTTCGGCAACGCCGTCAACAGAGAGCTGGCGGCGCGCTACGGCTACACCAAGCCGTTCGTCGTGGACACCAGCCGCAACGGCAACGGCTCCAACGGCCAGTGGTGCAATCCCTCGGGCCGGCGCATCGGCACGCCCACCCGACTGGGCGGCGGCGCGGAGATGCTGCTGTGGATCAAGACGCCGGGCGAGTCCGACGGCAACTGCGGCGTCGGGACCGGCACCTCGGCCGGCCAGTTCCTCCCCGAGGTCGCCTACAAGATGATCTACGGTTACTGATCCCCCGGACTCCCGTGGCCCGCCCCGTCCACGCCCGGCTCGGCGGGCCACGGACACCCGCCGGCGGGCCACGGACGCCGTCCGTCCCGTCCCGCCCGCGGGTCCCCGCTCGCGCTTCCCGCCCGGGCCGCCGACAGCCCCGCGGGGTTCCCCGCCCGCCGTCGCCGGAGCAGTCAGGCCCTCGCACCCCGCCCGCGGCACCGCACGGGCGCGGTCGCCGCGGCGCCACCGCCCCCGGTTCCGGCGCCCGCTCGCCGGCGTCTGCCCGCGGACCGGGGGTCACCCGCGGCACCGCGCCCGGCGTTCGGCCACCGCGCCCTGCCGGAGGAGCCCCGGCCGGGCGTGTGCCCTACAGCGAGGGCCCGGCGAGCGTGCCGCCGGGGCCGTCGGACAGGGCGAGGCGGGCGGTGACACGTTTGCCGACCGGCTCGCGCTGCACCGCGAAGCCCTGGGCCACCGCCATGACGATCTCCAGGCCGTGCTGTCCCACCCGGCCGGCGTCCGCGGCCCGGGCGATGGGCAGCACCGGGTTGGAGTCCCACACCGCGATCTCGACGGTGTCGCCGATGATGCGCAGGTCCAGCAGTACCGGCCCGGGGGCGTACTTGCGGGCGTTGGTGACGAGCTCGCTGACCACCAACTGCGTGAGGTCCAGTGCCCGCCGCGAGACGTGCAGGCCGTGCTCGGCCTCCACTCCCGTGAGAAAACCGGCGGCCAAATGGCGGGCCTGAGCGATGTCGGTGCCGTCCCCGTCCAACGCCACCGACGTCTCCATCACCGGCTCGCCCGGCCGGGCGCCGTCCTCGCCCACGGGCACTCGTTCCATCGGATCCGCCTTCATCACCCCGTTCACACTCGCGCGCATACCCGCACCGGGCCGGGTGACGCCTGGCACTTTCCTGTCGGTTGCGTCACACCGGGGCAGTTCCGGTGCGGCACGGCACGGCGCGGCGGTCCGGCCGCGCCGGCCCGGCCGGTGTGACCGGAGAAGGCAGCGGCGGGCGGCAGCGGGAAGGACGTACGGCGGCCACCTCGCCGGCGCGGCCACCGCCGCCGGTGTCCAGGGGTGACATCGGCCGGGGAGGCCGGCCGTGCGGGGGCCGGTCCGCGCGGGTGGCCGTCATGGGCTCCGGCGGGGCGCGGCGAGCGCCCGGTGCGGGGCCGCGGACGTCACCGAGCGGTCCCGTACGCCCCGGCAGCCCGGTGCCCGCCCTGTCCGGCGATCAGACCCCGGTACCAGTGGTAGCTGTCCTTCGGGATGCGCCGCTGACAGGCCACGTCACCGGTGTCACCCCCGGCGACCGCCCCGGGCCGCCGTGCGAACGTGTCCCAGATGGAGGGACCGCGGCCGTCCTCGCGGGACGCTCCTTCGATCTGGAAGGCGGCGGTGGCCGCGCCGAAGACGAAGTCGGGCGGGAAGGAGCCGGGCGGGAAGGAAGGGAAGTCGCTCACGAGATGTCCGTGTCCGGTCGCCGGCGGGGCAGCTAGGATCTTCGATCACTAAACCGGTTCTGTACAGGCACTACGCGAGTTCCCGCGTCACATTTACTAAACCCGGGCTTAACTGTGCCTCCCGGCTGGACAACGTTGTCAGAGGCCGGGCAGAGTGTCCGGTCCCGGGTGGCCGCGGGCGGCCGGCTCCCGCAGTTCGCAAGGAAGGACGGACCGTGATGGTCGTATACGGAGCGCTCGACATCGGCGGTACGAAGATCGCCGGAGCCCTCGTGGATCCGCGGGGGCGCCTGCTCGCGCGCTCGGAGTGCCCCACCCCCGCGCGCGAACCGGCCGAGACGCTGATGGGCGCCGTGACGGGCGTGCTGGACGAGCTCGCCGGTCACCCCGCCTGGCGTGACCTGGCGCGCCTGGGCATCGCGAGCGCGGGTCCGGTGGACATGGCCGCCGGGACCGTGAGCCCGGTCAACATCCCGGGCTGGCGCGGCTTTCCGCTGGTCGAGCGGGTCCGCTCGCATCCGCGCGTGCCCGCCCACGCCGACCCCGTGCTGATCGGTGACGCCGTCGCCATGGCGGCGGCCGAGCACTGGCGCGGAGCCGCCCGCGGGGTGGACAGCGCGCTGTGCATGGTGGTCTCCACGGGCATCGGCGGCGGGCTGGTCCTCGGCGGGCGGCTGCACGCCGGCCGGACGGGGAACGCGGGGCACATCGGGCACATCTCCGTCGACCTCGACGGTTCCGTCTGCCCGTGCGGCGCCCGGGGCTGTGTGGAAGGGCTGGCCAGCGGGACGGCGATCGCCGCCCGCGCCCTGGCGGCGGGCTGGAGACCGCCCGCGGGCGTCGCCGCGACCGCGGCCGCCGTCGCCGCCGCCGCCCGCGCGGGCGACCCCGTCGCCCTGGCCGCCTACGAGCGGGCCGCGCAGGCCCTGGCGGCCGCGATCGCCGCGACGACCGCCCTGGTCGAGCTCGACCTCGTGGTGATCGGCGGAGGCGTGGCCCAGGCCGGGGACACGCTGTTCGCCCCGCTGCGGCGCCACATGGCCGGCTACGCGACCCTCGACTTCACGCGCGGCGTACCGATCGTGCCGGCCGAACTGGCCCTGGACGCCGGGCTCATCGGCGCCGCGGCCGTCGCCGCGGCCCCCTTGGCGAGGTCGGCGGGCACCGGTGGCACGGCCGTCCCGGCCGTCACTTCGCCGCCCGGCACCACCCCGGCCCTCGTGCCGGTGCCCGGCGCCACCCCGGCGCCCGGCACCACCTCGACCACCGCCC
>NZ_WYCT01000182.1 GCF_011008945.1 Streptomyces harenosi | reverse complement strand
GGCCCCGTCGTCCCCGGCCGCCTCCGCGAGCCCGGGCACCGCCCCGGCCGGGGGCGCGGACAGCGCGCCCTCCCCGGCCGGTGAGGCCGATCTGGCCGAGACCGGCGGCGGTTCCCACACCGGGCTGATCGCCGCGATCGCGGCCGCCCTGGTCGTGGTCGGCGGCGGTGCGGTCTTCCTCGGCATGCGCCGCCGCGGAGCGAAGAACGACCGCTGACGCGCCGGTCCTGTGGCCCGCCCCCGACCGGGAGGCGGGCCACACCCTCATCCGAAGCTGGCCCGCTCCAGCCAGCGGTCCAGCAGCTCCCGCTCGCCGAGCACCTCCAGCCCCGGCGTCTGAACGGGCAGCCGGCGGTAGAAGGCGAGCAGCAGGGGGGTCAGCGGCCCGCGGAGCGCGACGGTCGCCTTCTCGTGGCCGCGGCGCCAGGCGATGACGTCCCCGGTCAGCTCGACCAGCCACTCGGCGTTCAGCCCGGGAGCGGTGTCGGTGGCGTGGAGGTGGATACTGCGCCCGGGACCGCGCAGCTGCCTCACCGAGGCGTCCTCCGGCAGCACCCGCTGCATGAACCGTACGATCTCCAGCCACTCGTCGATCGCGTCGGCGGCCACCTCGGGCGCGACCTCGAAGGGGTGACCGGCGGCCAGTGCCGCGTCGGCCCGGTGGACGACCAGTTCATGGGTCATCCGGCGGGCCCAGAACCCGGTGGTGTGCGTCCCGGCCCAGGTCCACACCTCGGTGTCGGGCCCGGCCTCCCGCAGCGCGGCGACGACCGCCTCGCCGGACTCGGCCAGCCAGGCGTCCAGCGCCGCGGCGTCCCCCCGGGCCTGCGGCCCGCCGCCCCCGGGCACCTGCTCCACCGGTATCTCCTCCCGCGCCCGGGTGCGCACCAGCAGCTCCACCCAGCGCAGGGCGCCGCCGGTGTGCCGTACCAGTTCCTCCAGCGTCCAGTCGGGGCAGGTCGGCACGGTCGCGGACAGATCGGCGCCGGAGGTGATCACGGCTCTCAACAGCCGTACCTGTTCGGTGACTTCGTCGCAGTAGCGGTCATGGGCGAGGAGTGTCATGCCCGGCACCCTACGGCGGTCCGGTCAGCCGAGCACCACGATTTCGTCCGGGTCGAACTCCACCCCGACCTCGTCCCCGGCCTCCGGCGCCGCCCGCAGCGCGCACGCGGCCTCCAGCGGCGGCGCGTCGCCCGGCTGGAGGCGGACGGCGACATGGGTGCCCCGGAAGGTACGCGCGGCGACCCGGCAGCGCAGCCCCTCGCCGGCGGGCACCAGACGCACCCCCGCGGGCCGGACGAGCAGGGTGCGCGCCCCCTGCGGGGCGTCCCCGGGGACCGGCACCTTGCCCCAGGCGGTGTCCGCGTTCTGCCCGGTGACGGTCGCCTCGACGACGTTCTCGAAGCCGAGGAAGCGGGCCACGAACGCGTCGGCGGGCCGCTGCCACACCTCCAGCGGCGTCCCCGACTGGGCGATCCGTCCCTCCCGCATCACCACGACCCGGTCGGCGAGCGCGAACGCCTCGCCCTGGTCGTGCGTCACGGCGAGCACCGTGGTGCCCAGCCGGCCGAACAGCTCCCGCAGTTCCACGACGAGCCGCTCCCGCAGCGAGCGGTCGAGCTGGCCGAGCGGCTCGTCCAGCATCAGCAGGCGCGGCCGGGGGGCCAGCGCCCGGGCCAGCGCCACCCGCTGCTGCTCCCCGCCGGACAGGGCGGCGACGGCCCGGCGGGCGGCCCCCGGCAGGCCGACCAGTTCCAGCAGCTCCCGTACGCGTTCGCCCTGCTCGGCCCGCGGCACGCCCCGCGCGCGCAGCCCGAAGGCGACGTTGCCGCCCACGTCGCGCTGCGGGAAGAGCTGGTGGTCCTGGAACATCAGCCCCACCTCGCGCCGGTGCGCGGGCACACCCGCCTGGTCCCGCCCGGCGAGCAGCACCGCCCCGGCGTCCGGCTCCTGGAGTCCGGCGACCACCCGCAGCAGCGTCGACTTTCCGCTGCCGCTCGGCCCGAGCACGCACACGATCTCGTGCTCGGCGACATCGAGGTCGACGGCGTCCAGCACGGCCCGCCCGCCGAAGCGGACCGTCGCGCCCCGAAGGCTGAGCAGCATCCCTAGAACTCCCCGGTCCGGTCGGTCCGCAGCCGCTCCAGCACCAGCAGGGCCACCGCGCACACCACCATCAGAATCGTCGACAGGGCCATCGCCTGCCCGTAGTTGGTCTCGCCCGGCCGCCCCAGCAGCCGCGCCACGGCCACCGGCAGCGTCGGGTTGTCGGGCCGGGCGATGAACACGGTCGCCCCGAACTCGCCCAGCGACACCGCGAAGGCGAACCCGGCCGCGACCAGCAGCGCCCGCCGCACCAGCGGCAGATCGACCTCGCGCCACACCCGCCACGGCGACGCGCCGAGCACCGCGGCGGCCTCCCGCAGCCGGGTGTCCACCGCCCGCAGCACCGGCAGCATGGTCCGCACCACGAACGGCACGCCCACCAGGGCCTGCGCCAGCGGTACCAGGATCCACGAGCTCCTGAGGTCCAGCGGGGGCTCGTCCAGCGCGATCAGGAAGCCGAAGCCGACGGTCACCGCCGACACCCCGAGCGGCAGCATGAGCAGCGCGTCGAACCCGCGCACGAGGCGGCCCGCGTCGCGCCGGGTGAGCGCGGTCGCGGCCAGGCCGCCGATCACCACGGCGATCACGGTGGCGGCGGCGGCGTACTGGAGCGAGGTGCCGATCGCCTCGATCGGCGGAACCAGGAAGACACCGCTGTCCGCGTCGGCCAGCGCCCGGTAGGAGGCGAATCCGGGCGCGTCCAGCGACCGCTCGACCAGTACCGCGAGCGGCAGCACCAGCAGCACGGCGACGGTGAGGAGCACACCGGCGAGCAGCGCCCACTGTCCCGCGCCGCGCGGCTGGCGGGCGGTCAGGGAGGCGTCCACCAGCCGCAGCGCGCTCTCCCGCCGCCGTACGGTCCAGGCGTGCACGGCGAGGACCGCGCCGACCGCGACGAACTGGATCATCGTCAGCACGGCGGCCGTCGACAGGTCGAAGACGTCGGCGGTCTGCCGGTAGATCTCCACCTCCAGGGTGGCGAAGGTGGGCCCGCCGAGGATCTGGACGACGCCGAAGGAGGTGAAGGTGAACAGGAACACCATCAGCGCGGCGGCGGCCACGGCGGGCGCCAGCGCGGGCAGGGTGACCGTGCGCCAGGCCGCCGCGCGGGAGGCGCCGAGCATCCGCGCGGCCTCCTCCTGCCGCGGGTCGAGCTGCGCCCACAGCCCGCCGACGGTGCGGACCACGACGGCGTAGTTGAAGAAGACGTGTGCCAGCAGGATCGCCCACACGGTGGTGTCCAGCCGCACCCCCCACACCTCGTCCAGCAGCCCGCCCCGTCCGGCCAGCGCGAGGAACGCCGTGCCGACGACGACCGTCGGCAGCACGAACGGCACGGTCACCACGGCCCGCAGCACCTGCTTGCCGGGGAAGTCCAGGCGGGCGAAGACGTACGCGCCGGGCAGCGCGACCAGCAGCGTCAGCGCGGTGGAGACCAGCGCCTGCCAGGTGGTGAACCACAGCACGTGCCGGACGCCGGACTCCGCCAGGACCTGCCCGATCCGCGCCAGGTGCCAGCCGTCGCCGTCCTTCAGCCCGCGCCCGACGATCGCGACGACGGGATAGGCGAAGAAGAGGGCGAAGAACACGACGGGCCCGGCCATGAGCGCGAGCCGCGCCGCGGCCCGGCGCCGCCGCCCGCGGGCGGCTACTTCAGAACGAGCGAGGTCCACGACTTGACCCACTCGTCACGGTGGCCGGCGATCTCCTCCGGGTCCAGGGTCTGCGGGTTCTTCGCCTGCGGCCCGAACTTCGCGAAGTCCGCCGGCACCTTCGCGTCGTCCCGTACCGGGTAGACGAACATGTTCAGCGGCAGGTCCTCCTGGAACCGCTTGCCGATCAGGAAGTCCAGCAGCGCCTTGCCGCCCTCGGGGTTCTCGGCGTTGCTCAGCAGTCCGGCGTACTCCACCTGGCGGAAGCAGGTGCCGGAGGCGACGCCCGTGGGGGCCGTGGCAGGCCGGGGGTCGGCGTAGATCACCTCGGCGGGCGGCGAGGAGGCGTACGAGACGACCAGCGGCCGGTCGGCCCTGGCCTTGCGGCCGGCGGCGGAGCCGGAGAACTCCTCGTTGTAGGCCTGCTCCCAGCCGTCGACCACCTTCACGCCGTTGGCCTTCAGCTTCTTCCAGTACTCCGGCCAGCCGTCGCCGTACCGGGCGGCGGTGCCCAGGAGGAAGCCGAGGCCGGGCGAGGAGGTGGCGGCGTTCTCGGTGACCAGGAGGTTCCTGTACTCCGGCTTGATCAGGTCGTCGAAGGAGGCGGGCGGGGTCAGCTTGTGCTCGCTGAACCACTCCTTGTCGTAGTTGACGCAGACGTCGCCGGTGTCGACGGGCGTGACGCGGTGCCGGCCCTGGTCGGCCCGGGACTCCGGCGCGACCCGGCCGGCGTCCTTCGGCTCGTACGGCTGGAAGATGCCGTTGTCCAGCGCCCGCGACAGCAGCGTGTTGTCGACACCGAACAAGACGTCGCCCTGCGGATTGCCCTTGGTCAGGATCGCCTTGTTCACGGCCTGGCCCGCGTCGCCGTCCTTGAGGACCTTGACCCGGTAGCCGGACTCCTTCTCGAAGGCGGCGATCACTTCCTTCGACGCGGCCCACGAGTCGTGGCTGACCAGCGTCACGGTCCTGGAGTCGCCGGATTCCCCGCCGCCGGACGACCCGCACGCGCAGAGCGTGACCAGGCCGAGTCCGGCGGCCAGGATGGTGGCCTTCTTGGTGATGCCCACTGATGTCCTCCTGGGTGACCAGGAAGAGACGCGGCCCTGCCCGGGACCCCTGGAAGGCGACCCGGGCAGGGCGCAACAGCTCGAGTGATGACCGATCTCCCTACCCAGAATGACCTGGGCGAGGTTCGGAGGGTCTGCGGCCGGTGCCGCACTCTCAGCGCTGTGGCGCTCCCCTGTCGGATTATTCGGATGATGCGGATGTGCGTATCGAAGGATGTGAAGGTGTTCTTACCCGGGTCAGATTACCGCTCGCTCGCGGCGAGCTGTCCGCACGCCCCGTCGATCTCCTGACCACGGGTGTCCCGGATGGTCACCGGCACACCATGGGCGGCGATCGCCTCCACGAACGCCTTCTCGTCCTCGGGCCGCGAGGCGGTCCACTTCGAGCCGGGCGTCGGGTTGAGCGGGATCAGGTTGACGTGCACCGGCCTGCCCTTGAGCAGCCGGCCGAGCCGGTCACCGCGCCACGCCTGGTCGTTGATGTCCCGGATCAGCGCGTACTCGATGGACAGCCGCCGGCCGGACTTCGCGGCGTACTCGAACCCGGCGTCCAGCACCTCGCGCACCTTCCACCGCGTGTTCACGGGGACGAGGGTGTCGCGCAGCTCGTCGTCGGGGGCGTGCAGGGAGATCGCCAGACGGCACTTGAAGCCCTCGTCGGAGAAGCGGTGGATGGCGGGGACCAGACCCACCGTCGAGACGGTGATGCCGCGCTGCGACAGGCCCACCCCGTCGGGCTCGGGGTCGGTGAGCCTGCGGATGGCCCCGACGACCCGGTTGTAGTTGGCGAGCGGCTCGCCCATGCCCATGAAGACGATGTTGGACAGCCGGGCCGGGCCGCCCGGCACCTCGCCGTCCCTGAGCGCCCGCATCCCGTCCACGATCTGGTGCACGATCTCCGCGGTGGACAGGTTCCGGTCCAGGCCGGCCTGTCCGGTGGCGCAGAACGGGCAGTTCATGCCGCAGCCCGCCTGCGAGCTGATGCACATGGTCACCCGGTCCGGGTAGCGCATGAGCACCGACTCCACGAGGGTGCCGTCGAACAGCCGCCACAGGGTCTTGCGGGTGGTGCCCTGGTCGGTCGACAGGTGCCGCACCACCGTCATCAGCTCCGGCAGCAGCGCCTCTCGGAGCTTGCCGCGGGAGCCGGCCGGGATGTCGGTCCACTGCTCCGGGTCGTGCGCGTACCGCGCGAAGTAGTGCTGCGAGAGCTGCTTGGCGCGAAACGGCTTCTCGCCGATGGCGGCGACGGCCTCCTTGCGCTCGGCGGGCGTGAGGTCGGCGAGGTGCCGCGGCGGCTTCTTGGCTCCGCGCGGGGCGACGAAAGTGAGTTCTCCGGGCTTAGGCATGGCACTACCAGTGTCGCAGACGCGCGATGCGGGGCCCGCCGTCCTGTGGACGACGCACCCCGCATCGGGAAAGCCGCAGGTCAGCTCGTACCCACGAAGATCACCAGGAGCAGCCACACCACCGGTGCCGTGGGCAGCAGCGAGTCCAGGCGGTCCATGATGCCGCCGTGGCCCGGCAGCAGCGAGCCCATGTCCTTGATGCCCAGGTCCCGCTTGATCATCGACTCGCCGAGGTCGCCGAGGGTGGCGCTGGCGGCGACCGCGAGGCCGAGCAGCAGGCCCTGCCACCAGGAGCCGCCGTCGATCAGGAACTCCAGGCACAGCGCGCCCGCCGCCATCGCGAACGCGACGGCCCCGAGCAGGCCCTCGCGGGTCTTGCCGGGGCTGATGCGGGGGGCGAGCTTCTTCCGGCCGAAGCGCCAGCCGACGGCGTAGGCGCCGGTGTCGCTGACGACCGTCAGCAGCAGGAAGGTCAGGACGCGGAACGGGCCGTCGTCCGCCGTCAGCATCAGCGCCACGAACGTGGCGAGGAACGGCACGTAGAAGGCGGCGAACACGCCCGCCGTGACGTCCTTCAAATAGTTCTCGGGCGGTTCCGTCATCCGCCAGACCAGCACCGCCAGCGCGGTCAGC
The DNA here is from genome assembly GCF_011008945.1 of Streptomyces harenosi. Lineage (GTDB taxonomy): Bacteria > Actinomycetota > Actinomycetes > Streptomycetales > Streptomycetaceae > Streptomyces > Streptomyces harenosi. Next base: position 8,037 of record NZ_WYCT01000182.1, on the reverse strand, counting down.
GCCATCGCCACCCAGGCGGCCTCGGGGCCGCGCACGTACCCGGCCACCACCATGGCCGCACCGCCGACGGCGAGCGGCACCAGGGGCGCCTTGATGCCCTTGCGCTCCTGGAGGCGTCGGGTCAGCTCCCACAGGCCGACCACGACGGCGACCGCGATGACGCCGACGAAGACGGCCTTGACGATGAACAGCGACGCGACGATCACCACGCCGAGCCCGACCCCGACCCCTATGGCTGCACCCAGGTCGCGCCCCGCGCTCTTCTTCTGCGGGGGCGCCGGCTGCGGGGCGTCGGGCATGGGCTCCGGATTCTGCGGCACGGCCCCGGAGGGCGGTGCCTGCGGCATGTCGTGGGGCCGCGGCTGCGGCGCGTCGTACAGGTCGGTCCGCGGCGGTCCGTACGGTCCCGGCCGCGGCGTCCCGTCGCGGAACAAGGGGCCGCTCAGCCGAGCGGCCCCCCGGTCGTCATCCTGGTCTCCGCCGTGTTCGGGTACGTCGGGCACGATGGGCATGGGGCGAGTCTGCTGCGCGTGCTGCGCATCGTACGCGGGACCCGCCGGGGCCGCCCCTCGGGCGGGCCCCCGGTCGGTGGGCTCCCAGTACCCGGCTTGCGGCGGCGCCCCCCAGGAAGAGTCGTTCATCAGACCTCGAGCAGCTCCGCTTCCTTGTGCTTCAGGAGCTCGTCCACCTGGGCGACGTACTTGGCGGTGGTGTCGTCGAGCTCCTTCTCCGCGCGGCGGCCCTCGTCCTCACCGACCTCGCCGTCCTTGACCAGCTTGTCGATGGCGTCCTTCGCCTTGCGGCGCACCGAGCGGATGGACACCTTGGCGTCCTCGCCCTTGCCCTTGGCTACCTTGATGTACTCGCGGCGGCGCTCCTCGGTGAGCTCCGGGAACACGACGCGGATGATGTTGCCGTCGTTGCTCGGGTTGACGCCCAGGTCGGAGTCCCGGATGGCCTGCTCGATGTTGCGCAGCGCGCTCTTGTCGAACGGCGTCACCACGGCCATGCGCGGCTCGGGCACGGAGAACGAGGCCAGCTGGTTGATCGGCGTCGGCGCGCCGTAGTAGTCGGCCACGATCTTGTTGAACATCGCCGGGTGCGCACGGCCCGTGCGGATCGCGGCGAAGTCCTCCTTGGCGACCACGACGGCCTTCTCCATCTTCTCCTCGGCCTCGAGGAGGGTCTCTTCGATCACCACTTGCTCCTGCGTGTCTTGAGTAGGCCCGGCTGCGGTTCCTTGCGGGGGCGGCGGCCGGCTGCGTCGCGTCTTCTACCTGCACGGTTCCCGACCGGCAGGACATTGTCCATCCCCCGGCCCGGCTCCGTCCCGTCCGTCCCTCTTACAGGTGGTGCGGACAGGGCGGTGTCCGGAGACGGGGGCGGGTGGGAAGTCAGTCCCGGCTGCCCTCGTCGCCCACCAGCGTGCCGATCTTCTCACCCTTGACGGCGCGGGCGATATTGCCCTCCTTCAAGAGCTCGAAGACCACGATCGGGAGCCTGTTGTCACGGCAGAGGGTGATGGCCGTGGCGTCGGCGACCTTCAGGTCGCGGGTGATGACCTCGCCGTAGCCGAGCGCGTCGAACTTGACCGCGTCGGGGTTGGCCTTCGGGTCGGAGTCGTAGACCCCGTCGACGCCGTTCTTGCCCATCAGCAGCGCCTCGGCATCGATCTCCAGGGCGCGCTGGGCGGCGGTGGTGTCGGTGGAGAAGTACGGCATGCCCATGCCCGCGCCGAAGATGACGACGCGGCCCTTCTCCAGGTGGCGCACGGCGCGCAGCGGGATGTACGGCTCGGCGACCTGGCCCATGGTGATGGCGGTCTGCACGCGGCAGTCGACGCCTTCCTTCTCCAGGAAGTCCTGCAGGGCGAGGCAGTTCATGACGGTGCCGAGCATGCCCATGTAGTCGGACCGGGCGCGGTCCATGCCACGCACCTGGAGCTCCGCGCCGCGGAAGAAGTTGCCCCCGCCGATGACGATCGCGATCTGCGCGCCGTCCCGGACGACGGCCGCGATCTCGCGGGCGATGGCGTGCACCACGTCGGGGTCGACGCCCAGGCCGCCGCCGCCGGAGAAGGCCTCTCCGGACAGCTTCAGCAGAAACCGGCCGCGTACTTTGCCGTCGTCGCTCTTGTCGGCCTTGGTGGTCATGGAGATCCCGCCTCTGTTACGTGTTGCACATACGAAGGAGGCCACTGCCGGTGGGTGGTTCGCATCCCATACGCGGCAATGGCCTCCTCGTCAGATCTGCTGTCGTCCGCCGCCCGCGCGTGCGGATCGGCCCACGCGAACGGCGCAGACGACTGCTGTCGACCCTACCGGGGTCGGGTGTCCGTCGCGGTACGGACTCAGATGCCGACCTTGATGCGCGTGAAGCGCTTCAGGGTGACACCGGCCTCGTCCAGGACCTTCTGGACGGACTTCTTGTTGTCCAGCGCGTAGGGCTGGCCGAGCAGCGTGGCGTCCTTGAAGAAGCCGTTGAGGCGACCCTCGACGATCTTCGGCAGGGCGGCCTCGGGCTTGCCCTCGGCGCGGGTGGTCTCCTCGGCGATGCGGCGCTCGGCCTCGACGACGTCGGCCGGGACGTCCTCCTTGGAGAGGTACTTCGGCGCGAAGGCGGCGATGTGCTGGGCGACGCCCTTGGCGACCTCGGCGTTCGGCTTGTCGAGCTCGACGAGGACACCGATCTGCGGCGGCAGGTCGGGCATCGTGCGGTGCATGTACGCGGTGACGTAGCCGTCGGAGAACTGCGCGAAGCGGTCCAGGACGATCTTCTCGCCGAGGTTGGCGTTGGCCTCGTCCACGAACGCCTGGACGGTCTTGCCGGGCTCGATCTCGGAGGCGAGCAGCGCCTCGATGTCGGCCGGGGAGGTCTTGGTGACGTGCTCGGCGATGGCGTTGGCCACGGCCTGGAACTTCTCGCCCTTGGCGACGAAGTCCGTCTCGCACTTCAGCTCCACCAGGACACCGGAGGAGTTGTCGCCGGCGATGATCGAGACGACGGCGCCGTTCTCGGCGGAGCGGCCCTCGCGCTTGGCGACGCCCTTCTGGCCCTTGATGCGGAGCGCCTCGACGGCCTTGTCGACGTTGCCCTCGGCCTCGTCCAGCGCCTTCTTGCAGTCCATCATGCCGGCGCCGGTGAGCTCACGAAGCTTCTTGACGTCGGCGGCGGTGTAGTTCGCCATGAGTCTGTGAATCTTTCTCGAAGTCTGGAAGATCGAAGATCTGCGGGGTGCGCACCCCATGGAGACGGGGCGCGCTGTCCGTCCGCCGACCTACGGGTGAACGGCGGGAGCGGAGTTCATGTCACCGCTCCCGCCGTCAACTCGGACGCTGACGGGTCAGGCCTGCTCGGCCTCGGCGGCGGGGGCCTCCTCGGCCGGAGCCTCGGCGGCGGCCTCGGCCGGCTTCTCGCCCTCGGCGGCGGCCGGGGCCTCGTCGGCCTTCTTCTCACCCTCGAGCAGGTCGCGCTCCCACTCGGCGAGCGGCTCGCCCGCGGCCTTGTCACCCTTGCCGGCCTCGGCGACGCCGGAGCGGGCCATCAGGCCCTCGGCGACGGCGTCGGCGATCACGCGGGTGAGCAGGGTGACGGAGCGGATCGCGTCGTCGTTGCCCGGGATCTTGTAGTCGACCTCGTCGGGGTCACAGTTGGTGTCGAGGATGGCGACGACCGGGATGTTGAGCTTGCGGGCCTCGCCGACCGCGATGTGCTCCTTCTTGGTGTCCACGATCCAGACGGCGCTGGGCACCTTCTGCATCTCGCGGATACCGCCGAGGGTCTTCTCCAGCTTGGCCTTCTCGCGGGAGAGGACCAGGAGCTCCTTCTTGGTCAGACCGGAGGACGCGACGTCCTCGAAGTCGATCTGCTCCAGCTCCTTCAGGCGCTGCAGACGCTTGTAGACGGTCGAGAAGTTGGTGAGCATGCCGCCCAGCCAGCGCTGGTTGACGTAGGGCATGCCGACGCGGGTGGCCTGCTCGGCGATGGCCTCCTGCGCCTGCTTCTTCGTACCGACGAACATGACCGTGCCGCCGTGGGCCACGGTCTCCTTGACGAACTCGTAGGCGCGGTCGATGTACGACAGCGACTGGAGCAGGTCGATGATGTAGATGCCGTTGCGCTCGGTGAAGATGAAGCGCTTCATCTTCGGGTTCCAGCGACGGGTCTGGTGACCGAAGTGGACGCCGCTCTCCAGCAGCTCCCGCATCGTGACGACGGCCATGGCCGTATCTCCTTGAGTTTCTCGGTTGTGCCGCGGATGCCGGACGGCTCCCGCGCCTGACGCCCGCGGTGCGCCGTGCCGCGAAGGACCGAGGGGCGCTGATACCGGGAGACCGGCGCGTGCCGGCCCCGGTACCGGGGCGTGCGAAGTCGACCCGGTGGCCCGGGTCGCCACGAGAAGTGTACGGGACCCGCGGGGCGCCGGGTGACGCCGCTGTCCACAACCGGCGAGTGGTCCACAGGCCCGCGCCGCGCCCGGCCGCGGCGCGGGAGGGTTGCCGCATGCGACTGAGGCGATCTGTGCATCCGGGTACGCGGCCGGCGCTCCTGGCGGCGCTGCTCCTGGCGCCCGCCCTGGCGCCGGGCCCCGCCCCGGCGGCGGTGGCGGCGGACGGCCGGCGGCCCGCCGGTGTGGCGGTGCCGGCCGTCGGCCGGGCCTGGCCGGTCGGCGCCCGGCCCTGGGTGCTGCGGGGCTGGGACCCTCCGCCGAGTCCGTACGCCCCCGGTCACCGCGGCGTGGACCTGGCCGCGGCGCCGGGCGTCCCGGTGCGGGCGGTGGCGCCGGGACGGGTGTCCTTCGCGGGCCGGGTGGCCGGAAGGGGCGTCGTCTCGGTGGAGCTGGCGGGTACGGGAGACCCGCCCCTGCGGACGACGTACGAGCCCGTCCGGGCGTCGGTGCGCGCGGGCACGGCGGTCGCTGCGGGCGAGGTGGTCGGCACGGTGGAGCCGGCGGGTTCGCACTGCGCGGCGCCGTGCCTGCACTGGGGCCTGCGCGACGGGGGGACCTATCTGAACCCGCTGTCGCTGCTGCCGCCGTGGCTGCTGGGCACGGGCCCCGCGCGCCTGCTGCCGGTGCTGGGCGTACCGCTGCCGCCGTGACGGGGTCCGCCCGCCCCTGCCGCCCGGCGACCGGTGCTAGGGACGGCGCGGGCCGTCCGCCACGCCGCCCCCGCGCCGGCGTCCGCGGCACCTCGCGCGTCGGGCGTCACCGCGCCGAAGCGGACGGAAGGCAGCGGAGGACACCGTCTCCGCCGCCGGCGCGGGTCCGTCAGCCCCGCACGCCCCGCAGCGCCATCGAGACCGCCGCGTCCATGACCGAGGCCGGGTCCTCCGCGGCTCCCAGCTCGATGCGCCGCACCGCCGCGTCGACGACCCCTTGCAGCAGCATCGCCGCCAGCCGGGGCTGCGCGTGCCCCATCTCCCCCAGCGCCTCGACGACCATCGCGATCAGGCCGCCGTGGGCGGCGCGGATCTTCTCCCGGGCCCCGGCGTCCAGCTCGCTCGCGGAGATGGCGACCACGGCCCGGTGCCGCCGGTCGCCGACGAGGCCGAGCTGCGTGCGGACGTACGCCTCGACCTTCGCCTCCGGCCCGTCGGCCGCGGCCATCGCCGCCTCGACCTCCGCCGCCCAGACGGGGAAGTCGACCGCGCAGAGCTCCTCGACGACCGCCGCGCGCGACCGGAAGTACTCGTACACGGAGGACCGGGCAAGCCCCGTGCGCTCCGCGAGGGCCGGGAAGGTCAGCGCCTCCGTCCCGCCCTCGGACAGCAGGGAACGTGCCGCGTCCAGCAGGGCGGCACGCTGCATCGACCGGTGCTCGGCCACGGAGGCCGCTCGAATCCTTGGCACGTCGTCCACTTTACGGACGCGCCACCGCCGGCGGGAGTCACTCCCGTCCGGGCACGGCCGCCGTGCCGCGCTCCCGTCGGCCCGCCAGTACGGGTCAGCGTCCGAATCCGGCCAGCTTCGCCCGCAACTGCAGCACCGACTTGGTGTGGATCTGGCTGACCCGGCTCTCGGTCACGCCCAGCACGTTGCCGATCTCGGCGAGGGTGAGGCCCTCGTAGTAGTAGAGCGTGACGACGGTCTTCTCCCGGTCCGGCAGCGTGTTGATGGCCCGGGCCAGGAAGCGCCGCAGCTCCCGGTCCTCGGCCACCTCCACCGGGTTGTCGGCGGCGGTGTCCTCCAGGGTGTCCATGAGGCTGAGCCGGCCGCCGCCCTCGCCCCCGACGTGCAGCAGCTCCTCCAGCGCCACCACGTTGGCCAGCGAGAGCTGGCTGAAGACGGAGTGCAGCTCCTCCACCGCGATGCCCATCTCGGCGGCCACCTCGCTCTCCGTGGGGGTCCGCCGCAGCCGCGCCTCCAGGGTGGCGTAGGCGCGTTCGACGTTGCGCGCCTTCTGCCGCACCGAGCGCGGGATCCAGTCCAGCGCCCGCAGCTCGTCGATCATCGCGCCCCGGATGCGCGTGATCGCGTACGTCTCGAACTTGATCTCGCGGTCGATGTCGAACTTCTCGATCGCGTCGATCAGCCCGAACACCCCCGAGGAGACGAAGTCCGCCTGCTCGACGTTGGGCGGCAGCCCGACGCTCACCCGGCCCGCCACGTATTTCACCAGGGGCGAGTAGTGCAGGATGAGCTGCTCCCGCAGCCGCTCGTCCCCTGTCGCCTTGTACGACCGCCACAGCTCGTCGAGCGTCGAGGGGGCGGGCGGCCGCACGCTGCCACCGTCCCGGGCGGCTGGGGGGATCGCCGCCCGGTCGGACCCGGAGGTGTGCTGGGGCATTCGTCGCCTTGTGCCGTTCTGCCGTGGAGTGGGGTGCCGGGTGACCTCTCGGTCCCGGGCCTGCTTGCCGATCTGTGTGGGGTCCTCGTGAGCGTAGCGTGACTGAGCTGTCGCGGTGCGCGATAAGCGGAGCCCGGATCGTACGCGGATACGTTCCACCGGGCACTCCACCGGAGACATGATGATCGCTCTGCGTGATCACACATTTGCCTCAACTGCGGTAATTCCCAAGGGTTTCGGTGTTCCCTCGGACGGCCGAACACGGTGGGTCAGCGCGGCGGCCGGCCGGCCCGGCCCGACGTCACGGCCTGGCGTGTCAACTTCCAGCCGTCGTCGTGTCGTTCGACGTAACCGAGTGCTCGAAGCTCGTACAGTCTCGCGATCGCGTCGTCCTCCGTCGTCCGGGCCTCCCGCGCGATCTCGGACGGTGCCGCCGTCCGGCCCGCCGGGAGGGCGGCCAGCACCTGGCGCGCGGGCCCGGTCAGCAGATCGGTGGGGAGGACCGGCCCGCGCCGCTCGGGGGCCAGCTCCCCCATCGCCCCGACCAGCTCCACGACGTCCGCGGCGTCGGTGACGAGGGCGGCGCCGCCGCGCAGCAGTTCGTGCACGCCCGCGGAGAGCCCGCTGGTCGCCGGGCCGGGCACGCCCATGGTGTGGCGGCCCAGGCGCTGCGCCGCCCGCGCCGTGACCAGGGAGCCGCTGCGGTGGGCGGCCTCGACGACCACGGTGCCGCGGGTGAGCGCGGCGATCACCCGGTTGCGCAGGAGGAACCTGCTCGGCGTCGGGTGCTCGCCCGGCGGCAGCTCCCCCACCACCAGGCCCTGGGCCGCGATCCTGGTGATCAGCCCCGTGTGCCCGCGCGGATAGGGGCGGTCGACACCGCAGGCGAGCACGGCGACGGTGGCACCGCCCGCGCCCAGGGCGCCCCGGTGGGCCGCGCCGTCGATGCCGTAGGCGCCGCCGGAGACGACGACCCAGCCCCGCTCGGCGAGGCCGGCGGCGAGCGTGGCCGCCATGTGGGCGCCGTACTCGGTGCAGGCCCGGGCGCCGACCACGGCCACCGAGCGCAGCGCCCACATCCGCAGCTCTGGGCTGCCGCGCACCCACAGCCCCAGGGGCCGGGCGGTGCCCAGGTCGTCGAGCTGGGCCGGCCATTCGACGGTGCCGGGACTGACGAACCGCACGCCCGCGGCGTGTGCGGCGGCCAGGTCGGCGCGCGGGTCGGCCCGCCCGGCCCGCGCCCGCAGCC
>NZ_WYCT01000181.1 GCF_011008945.1 Streptomyces harenosi | reverse complement strand
TCCCCCTACCGGCCCTCCTCCCGCCGCTTCCCCGACCCGGTCCACCTGCGGATCGCGGACGTCCCGGAGTTCGCCGAGGTCGCCGGCCGTACACAGACGCAGAGCCTGCTGGAGCGGGCCGGGCGGCTGCGGGAGGCGGTGCTGGACCAGGGCGCCCTGATCGACCGGGACGCGGTGTGGGAGCTCAAGCGGCAGGCGCTGGAACTGATCCGCGAGGTGCCGCTCGGGCCCGGGCGGCAGGCCGCCTACCGCGACTTCCTCGCCGAGCAGGGCCGGGCGCTGGAGGACCACGCCACCTGGTGCGCCCTGGCCGAGGTGCACGGCTCCGACTGGCACCGCTGGCCGGCCGGCCTGCGCGACCCCCGCTCGGAGGAAACCGCCCGCGCCCGCGCCGAGCTGGCGGACCGCGTCGACTTCCACCGCCGGCTGGCCTGGCTCACCGACACCCAGCTCGCCGCCGCCCAGCGCGCCGCGCGGGAGGCGGGCATGCCGGTCGGCCTCGTGCACGACCTGGCGGTGGGCGTGCACCCCGGCGGCGCCGACGCCTGGGCCCAGCAGGACCACTTCGCCCACGGGATGTCGGTGGGCGCCCCGCCCGACGCCTTCAACGCCCGCGGCCAGGACTGGGGGCTGCCGCCCTGGCGCCCGGACCGGCTGGCCGCCTCCGGGTACGCGCCGTTCCGGCAGTTGCTGCGGGCGCTGTTCCGCTACGCCGGAGCGCTGCGCATCGACCACGTCATGGGCCTGTTCCGGCTGTGGTGGGTGCCGCGGGGCCACCCGCCGACGCAGGGCGCCTACGTCCGCTACGACGCCGAGGCCATGCTCGCGGTGCTGGTCCTGGAGGCCGCGCGCGCCGGGGCCGTCGTCATCGGCGAGGACCTGGGGACCGTGGAGCCGGGCGTGCGCGAGGCGCTGCGCGAACGCGGGGTGCTCGGCACGTCCGTGCTGTGGTTCGAGAGGGACTGGGCGGGCGACGGCCGTCCGCTGCCCCCGGACCGCTGGCGCTCCGACTGCCTGGCCACCGCCACCACCCACGACCTGCCGCCCACCGCCGCCCGGCTCACCGGCGACCACGTCGAGCTGCGCGACCGTCTCGGCCTGCTGGCGCGCCCGCCGGAGCGGGAGCGGGCGGAGGCCGCCGCCGACACGGGGGAGTGGCTGGCGCTGCTGACCCGGCTCGGCCTGCTGCCCGCTGCGGGCGACGCCGGGGCCGCCGGCGCGGAGGAGGCGCAGATCCAGGCGGTCCACCGCTTCCTGGTGCGCACCCCCGCCCGGCTGGTCGGCGTCTGGCTCCCGGACGGGGTCGGCGACCGGCGCCCGCAGAACCTCCCGGGGACCTCCAGCGAGTACCCGAACTGGCGGCTGCCGATCGCCGACGCCGCGGGGCGCCCCGTGACGCTGGAGGAACTGGCGGCGTCACCGCGGCTGCGGGCGCTGATCGACGCGATGCGGGAGAGCGCCGGTGACGCCCCCGCCGGGCCGGACGGTGGCTGAGCGCGCGGCCGCCGGGACCGGGCGGGGCGGTTCCGGTCCCGGGGCGGGCGGGGCGGCGGCACCGGCCCGGGGCCCGTACGGCACCCCGGGCGCGCGGCCCCGCGAGCCGTTCGCTAACTTGGGCACCGTGGACAAGAAGAACGCCCTGCGCGCCGGCACCCTGGCCGCCGGTACGACGCTGATGATGCTGCTCATGTCGTCCCCCGCGCTCGCGCTGACCCGCGACGACGGCGACGACCCCGGCACGGGCCTGAGCGTCATCGAGACGCTGGGCCTGTTCGTCCTCGCCCCGCTCGTGCTCTTCGCGGTCATCGCCGGCCTGGTCATGGTGCTGGACCGGTCGCAGGAGAAGCACCGGGTCACCAGCCGCAACGTCAGGACCAAGGCCGACGCCAAGGCCTGACCGGGCCCGGGCGGGACCTTCCCGCCGGTCCCGTCGCCGCACGCTCGACCGAGGGCACCGCCCCCGCCGTACGCACGCGCCTTCGCCGTGCGTCGGCGAGGCCGGTGCCCTCGGCATGTCCGCGTACCGGCGCCGTCACCCGGGAGGGGCCGGCCCCGGATCAGGGGGCCGGGGCGGTCAGGTAGCGCTGGACGGTGGGCGCCAGCCACGCCACCACCTCCTCGCGGGCCAGCGCGACCGCCGGCGGGAGCCGCAGCACGTAGCGGGTGAGCGCCAGCCCGAGCAACTGGCCGGCGACCAGCGCCGCGCGCGCCGGTGCCTGCTCCGGGTCCGGGCACACCCCGCGGACGACCGGCAGCAACTGTTCCCGGAAGATGCCGTGCAGGCGCTCGGCCCCCGCCTGGTTGGTGGCGCCGACCCGCAGCAGGGCGGTGAGCACCTCGTTGCGCTCCCACAGGGTCAGGAAGTGCGTCACGAGGACGCGGCCGGCCTCGTGCCGGGGCAGGGCCGCCGGATCGGGCAGCCTCAGGTCGACGGCGACGGCCGCCGCGAAGAGGCCCTCCTTGCTGCCGTAGTAGCGCATGACCATGGACGGGTCGATCCGCGCGTCCTTGGCGATGGCGCGGATGGTGGCCCGCTCGTACCCGTCGGAGGCGAAGCGCTCGCGGGCGGCGTCGAGGATGGCGGCGCGGGTGGTGCCGGAGCGGCGCGGCGGCGCCGAAGGCTTGGTGTCGGCCATGGCGACCAGCGTAGGCCAGCCGGGAAGACCCGAGCCAACATCCGTTGGCCAACAACCGTTGACCCCGCCGTCCGCCCGCGCGTAGCCTTGACAACAAGCGTTGGCCAACAACTGTTGACACCCAGGGTTCCAGGGAGGCCACCATGAACGGCACCACCCGCCCCGTCCTCGTCGTCGGCTCCGGCCCCACCGGGCTGCTCCTGGCCGGCGATCTCGCCGCCGCCGGCGTTCCCGTCACCGTCGTGGAAAAGCGCCCCCGGGAGATCAGCAATCTCTCCCGCGCCTTCGTCCTGCACGCCCGCAGCCTGGAACAGCTCGACGCCCGCGGCCTGGCCGACGGCCTGGAGGCGGTGGGCCGCCCCCTGGACCGCTTCCGTCTCTTCGGCCGGCTCACCCTCGACCTGGCCGCCCTTCCCTCCCGCTTCAAGCACGTCCTCGTCATCCCGCAGTACGAGGTGGAGCGGGCCCTGCTGCGGCGCGCCGAGGAGGCGGGCGCCCGGCTGCGGTACGAGACCGAGGTGACCGGGCTGGCCCAGGACGCCGACGGGGTCACCGTGGAGGTCCGCGCGGCCGGCGGGCGCACGGAGCGGCTGCGGGCGGCCTATGTCGTGGGCACCGACGGGATGCGCAGCGCCGTGCGCGAGGCGATCGGCGTGCCGTTCCCCGGCCGCCCGGTCATCCGCTCCGTCCTGCTGGCGGACGTACGGCTCGCCGAGGAACCCGGATCGCTGCTCACCGCCGACGCCGCGCGCGACGCCTTCGCCTTCCTCGCGCCCTTCGGCGACGGCTACCACCGGGTGGTCTGCTGGCAGCGCGGGCGGAGCGTCCCCGACGGCCGGCCGCCCGGCCTGGCGGAGATCAAGGAGATCACCCGGCTCGCCCTCGGCCGTGACTTCGGCATGCACGACGCCCGCTGGACGTCCCGCTTCCACAGCGACGAACGCCAGGCGCCGGTCTATCGCGTGGGCCGGGTCTTCCTCGCCGGGGACGCGGCGCATGTGCACACCCCGGCGGGGGGACAGGGCATGAACACCGGCCTCCAGGACGCGGCCAACCTGAGCTGGAAGCTGGCGGCCGTCGTCCAGGGCCACGCGCCGCAGGCGCTGCTCGACACCTACCAGGCCGAGCGGCACCCCGTGGGCAGGTCGGTGCTGCGCAGCAGCGGCGGCATCGTCCGCCTCGTCACCGCCCGGCCCCCGTGGGCGCCGGCGGCGCGCGCGGTGGCCACCGCCGTCCTGCGGCACGCCGGGCCGGTCCGCCGCGCGGTGACCGGCCGGGTCACCGGCGTCGGGTACGCCTACCGGGCACCCCGCGGGGCCCACCGGCTGACCGGCAGGCGCGTCCCGGACGTGGCCCTGGCCGGCGGCGGCCGGCTGTACGAGGCGCTGCGGGGCGGCCGGTTCGTGCTGATCGCCCCGCGGGCGTACGAGGTGCGGGGCGGGCGCGAGGGGCGGCTGGCCGCGGTGCGCTGGGCGAGTGGGCGCCGCACGACCGTGCTGGTGCGGCCGGACGGATACGTGGCCTGGGCGGCGGAGGCCGCCGACGCGGAGTCGGTCGAGGCGGCGCTCGCCGCCCACGTGGGCTGAGCGGGCCGGGCCCTACCCGCCCTGCCCCTCCGTCGCGGCCAGCAGTTCGCGCAGCAGGGCGGCCAGGTGCCCGGCCTTCTCCGCGTCGAGGGCGGCGGACAGGGCCTCCGTCTGGACGGCGCCCCCCGCGCCGACCGCCTCGTCGATCAGCTCCAGTCCCCGGTCGGTGAGCGTGACCTGCAGGCCGCGCCGGTCGTGCGGGTCGGGGGAGCGCCGCAGCAGCCCCGCCCGCTCCAGCTTGTCCAGGCGCCCGGTCATGCCGCCGGTGGTGAGCATCAGCGTCGCCGACAACTGGCGGGGCGAGAGCGTGTACGGCTCACCTGAGCGGCGCAGCGTCGCCAGGACGTCGAACTCCCCGCGCGAGATCCCGAAGCGGGCGTAGGCCCTCTCCATCCGGTCGCCCATCGCGCGGGAGAGCCGGTGGACGCGGCCGAAGACCTCCATGGCGGCGGTGTCCAGATCCGGGCGTACGGCCGCCCACTGGTCGATGATCGCGTCGACCGGGTCCCTGTGCTGCTCGGGGCGTTCACTCATGGCACGAGTATCGGCCGCCCTCCGGTCACCCGCAAGAAAGTAGCTTGACGGAAACTAGCTTACCACTAAGCTACTTTCGACCGAGTGAGCTCGTCGGCCGACCGCCCCCCGTTCCGCGACGCGGGGCGGGTACGGGCTCCTACCGCTTCGGACCCCGGAGGGTGTCCTTCATGGCCGCCGACCGTGCCGCCCTCATCGCCCTGACCGCCCTCGCCCCCGTCTCCTGGGGGACGACCTACGCCGTCACCACCGAGTTCCTCCCGCCCGACCGCCCCCTGTTCACCGGCCTGGCGCGGGCCCTGCCCGCCGGGCTGCTGCTCCTGGCCCTGACCCGGGTGCTGCCGCGCGGTGCCTGGTGGGGCAAGGCGGTGGTGCTGGGCGCGCTCAACATCGGCGCCTTCTTCCCGCTGCTGTTCCTGTCCGCCTACCGGCTGCCGGGCGGGACGGCCGCCGTCGTCGGCTCGGCCGGCCCGCTGTTCGTCGTCGGGCTGTCCGCCCTCCTGCTGGGCCTGCGGCCCACCGTCCGGTCCGTGGCCGCCGGGATCGCCGCCGCGTCCGGCGTCGGTCTCGTCGTCCTTCACGGGGCGGGCGCCCTGGACGCGCTCGGCGTGCTGGCGGCCCTGGGCTCCACCGCCTCGATGTCCGCCGGCACCGTCCTGACCAAGCGCTGGGGTCTCCCGGAGGGCGTCGGCCCGCTCGCCCTGACCGGCTGGCAGCTCACGGCCGGCGGCCTGATCGTGGCCCCGGTCGCCCTCCTCGCCGAGGGCGCGCCGCCCGCCCTGGACGCACCGGCGGCCGGCGGCTACCTCTACCTCGCCCTGGCCAACACGGCGGTCGCCTACTGGCTCTGGTTCCGCGGCATCGGCCGGCTCGGCGCCACCCAGGCGACCTTCCTCGGCCCGCTCTCCCCGCTCACCGCCGCCGTGGTCGGCTGGGCCGCCCTCGGGCAGGCGCTGACGCCGGTGCAACTGGCGGGCATGGCGCTGGCGTTCGGGGCGACGGCGGCCGGGCAGCGGGCACCGCGCGCCCCGGCGCGACCGGCCCCCGGCCCGGCAGCACCGTTCAGTTCCACTGAAAGGAACGGTCGAAAAGATTCGATGGACGTGACGGATCGGGCGCTGCGACGGTAGGTCCCCCCACACCGTGACCGCACGACCAGCGAAAGGACCTCCGTGGCCGTCGTCCTGCCCAGGACCACCTCCGCCGCCTCCGACCCCGGCTCCGGTTCCGCTCCGGCTCCCGGTTCCGGTTCTCCTTCCGCCGCCGCCCCGGACCCCGGCCCCGGATCCGGTTCCGCTGCTTCCGGCGCGCCGGGGACCTCCCCGGCCCTCGGCGCGGCCGCCTCCGTCCTCGGCACCGCCCTCGCCGCCCTCGCCACGGTCGTCTGGTCCGGCTCGTTCGTCACCGCCCGCGCCCTGCACGACAGCGTCCCGCCCGTGCAGCAGGCGTTCTGGCGCTGGCTGATCGCGCTCGCGGTGGTCGCCCCGTTCGGCGCGCGGCAGGCATGGCGGCAGCGGCGGCTGATCCGGCGCCACCTGGCTTTCGTCGTCCTGGCCGCCCTGCTGGGCGTCACCGTCTACAACACCCTCGTCAACCAGGCCGGACTCACCACCTCCGCCGCCAACATGGGCATGATCATGGCCGCGTCGCCGGTGCTGATGGCGGTCTTCGAACGGGCCGGCGGCGTCCGGCTCGGCGGCCGCCGGGTCGCCGGGCTGCTCATCGCCTGCGCCGGGGTGCTGCTGCTGATCGGCGGGGACGGCGCCCGCTTCGCCGCCGGTGACCTGTGGATGATCGCCGCCGCCTGCTGCTTCGGCTCGTACAGCGCCCTGCTGCGCCGCAAGCCGGCCGGACTGGGCGGCGCCGCCTTCCTGTTCACCACCTTCCTGATCGGCACCGCGCTGCTGCTGCCCGCCCAGGGCGTGAGCCTCGCCCTCCAGGGCGGCTTCACCCCGGCCGCCGCCACGGTCCTGCCGCTGCTGTACGTCGGGATCGCCTCCTCGGCGGTCGCCTTCTTCGCCTGGAACCGGGCGATCGCCCTGGTCGGCCCGAGCCGCGCGGGGGTCGTCTACTACCTCCAGCCGGTCTGCGCGGCCCTGCTGTCCTGGGCGCTGCTGGCCGAGCCCGTCGGCTGGGCGCAGGCCGGGTGCATGGCGCTCATCCTGGGCGGGGTCGTCCTGGGGACGCGCCGCTGACCGGGCGCGGCGGCATAGGTTGGGCGCCATGACCGAGTGGGACCTGCGCAAGCTGCACATCCTGCGCACCCTGCGCGAACGCGGGACCGTCACCGCGACGGCCGAGGCGCTGCGGATGACGCCGTCGGCGGTGTCCCAGCAACTGACCAACCTCTCCCGGCAGCTCGGTGCGGACCTGCTGCGGGCGCAGGGGCGGCGGGTGCGGCTGACGGACGCGGCCCTGCTGGTGCTGCGCCACGCCGAGGCGGTCTTCGAGCGGCTGGAGCGGGCCGACGCCGAGCTGGCGGCCTACCTGCGGGGGGAGGTGGGCGAGGTGCGGGTCGGGGCCTTCTCCACCGCCGTGCCCGCCCTGGTCGTACCCGCCGTGACCGCGCTGCGGGCGACGCACCCCGGCGTCGAGGTGCGCCTGCGCGAGGCGGAGGCGCAGGAGGCGTACGAGCTGCTGGCCACCGGGGAGGTGGACCTCGCCCTGTCGCTGGCGGCCCAGGCGCCCAGCGCCGCCGACCCGCGCTTCACCGTGGTGCCGCTGCTCGCCGATCCGCTGGACGTCGCCCTGCCCCAGGACCATCCGCTGGCCCGCGCCGAGGGGCTGCGGCTGGCGGACCTCGCCGCCGAACCGTGGATCTTCGGCGGCAGCGGGCCCTGGTCCGACATCACGCGGGGGGCCTGCGAGGCGGCCGGGTTCAGCCCCGTCCAGGGCCACTCGGCGGCCGGGTGGACGGCGATCCTGGCCATGGTGGAGGCGGGCATGGGCGTGGCGCTGGTGCCGCGCATGGCGGCCGTGCGGCGGGACGGCGTGGTGATGCGGGAGCTGTCCGCGGACCGTCCCGTCCGGCACGTGGTCGCCGCGGTCCGCAAGGGGGCGGAGCGGAGGACGGCGGTGGGGCGGGTGGTGGCGGCGCTGCGGGCCGTCCCGGCCGTGGCCCGCGGCGGTCCTCAGGACCCGTCCGCCGCGGGGTAGGGGCTCAGCATGGTGTCGAAGTAGCCCTCGGGCGAGCCCTCGAGGTACTCCGGCAGGTGGTCCAGGAAGGCCCGCAGGTGGGGGAGGGCGTTGTGCCGGTCCAGGTCCTCCTGGGAGCGCCAGACCTCGTAGAGGAAGAACCGGCCGTCCGCGTGCTCGTGCAGGTGGTACTGGAGGTTCCCCTCCTCCTGCCGGGTGGGTTCCACGAAGGAGCTCAGGATGCGCCGGACCTCGTCGGCCCGTTCCGGCCGGGGACGCAGGAAGGCGTAGAGGGAGAGGGGAGTGCGCGGTGTCGTCATGCTCCGACGCTAAAATCTCACACCGGTGTGAGGTTCAAGCCCGTCGAGCGTGAGGTGTGTCACATGAGGATCGGCGAGCTGGCGCGGCTGACCGGCGTGAGCGTCCGGCTGCTGCGCTACTACGAGGAACAGGGCCTGCTCGCCTCGGAGCGGGCGGGCGGCGGCCACCGCCACTACACGCCCGACGCGGTCACCACGGTCGCCCGCATCCGCGCCCTGCTGGCCGCGGGGCTCCCCACGAAGGTCATCCGCGACGTCCTGCCGTGCGCCGTCGGGGACGGCCCGGAGGTCGACGCCTGCGTCCAGGACCTGCTGCGGCGGCAACTGGCCGACCTGGACACCCGTATCGCCGAGCTGCGGGCGGCCCGGGACTCGCTCGGCGACCTGCTGGCCGCCTCCGAGCGGGCGTCCGGGGCGGTGCGCACGCCGGCCTGAGGCCCCGGCCGCGCCCGGAAAGGCGAGCGGGGACGCCCGGTGCGGCACCGGACGCCCCCTTCGGCTGTCAGGCGGACGCGGCCGCCGCGTCCGCCGCCTGCGCCCGCAGGGCGCGCTCCACGCCCGCGCGGGACTCGGAGACGAGCCGCCGCAGGGCCGCGTTCGGCTCGGCCGAGGCCAGCCAGGCGTCCGTCCGGTCCAGCGTCTCCCGCGTGACCTGCACCGACGGGTAGAGGCCGACCGCGATCTGCTGGGCCATCTCGTGCGAGCGGGACTCCCAGACGCCCTTGAGCACCTCGAAGTAGCGCTCCGTGTACGGCTCCAGCAGCTCGCGCTGGTCGGTCTGGACGAAGCCGGAGATGACCGCCTCCTGCACCGCGTTGGGCAGCTTGTCCGACTCCACGACCGACGCCCACGCCTCCGCCTTGGCCTCCGGCGTCGGGCGGGCCGCCCGGGCGGTGGCCGCGTGGCGCTCACCGGCGGCGGTCCGGTCGCGCGCGTACTCGGCGGCGATCTCCTCCTCGCCGAACCGGCCCACCGCGGCGAGCCGCTGCACGAACGCCCAGCGCAGCTCGGTGTCGACGGCCAGGCCCTCGACCGACCGCGACCCGTCCAGCAGGCCCTCCAGCAGGTCGAGCTGGTCCGGGGTGCGGGCCGTGGCGGCGAACGCCCGCGCCCAGGCGAGCTGGTGGTCGCTGCCCGGGGTGGCGGACCTCAGGTGGGCGAGCGTGGCCTCGGTCCAGCGGGCCAGCAGCGTCTCGCGGGCCGCCGGGTCGGCGTACAGGTCGATGGCCAGCTTCACCTGGCGGTGCAGCGACTGCACCACGCCGATGTCGGACTCCTTGCCGATGCCGGACAGCACCAGGGACAGGTAGTCGCGGGTGGCCAGCTCCCCGTCCCGGGTCATGTCCCAGGCCGACGCCCAGCACAGGGCGCGCGGCAGCGACTCCGTGAAGTCGCCGAGGTGCTCGGTGACCTGGGCCAGCGACCGCTCGTCCAGGCGCACCTTGGCGTAGGACAGGTCGTCGTCGTTGAGCAGCACCACCGCCGGACGGCGCTTGCCGACGAGCTGCGGCACGGCCGTCAGCTCGCCGTCCACGTCCAGCTCGGCGCGCTCGACGCGCACCAGCCGGCCCTCGCCGTCCAGGTCGTAGAAGCCGACCGCGATCCGGTGCGGGCGCAGCGTCGGCTCGCCCTTGGCGCCGGCCGGCAGCGCCGGGGCCTCCTGGCGGACGGCGAACGAGGTGATGGTCCCGGTCCCGTCCGGGCCGTCGGTCTCGATCTCGGGCCGCAGGATGTTGATCCCGGCCGTCTCCAGCCACGCCTTGGACCAGGTCTTCAAGTCGCGGCCGGAGGTCTCCTCCAGGGCGCCCAGCAGGTCCGACAGGCGGGTGTTGCCGAAGGCGTGCCGCTTGAAGTACGCCTGCACGCCCCGGAAGAACTCGTCCTCGCCGACGTAGGCGACGAGCTGCTTGAGCACCGAGGCGCCCTTGGCGTAGGTGATGCCGTCGAAGTTGACCAGCACGTCGTCCAGGTCGCGGATGTCCGCCATGATCGGGTGCGTGGAGGGGAGCTGGTCCTGCCGGTACGCCCAGGTCTTCATGGAGTTGGCGAACGTGGTCCACGAGTGCGGCCAGCGCGAGCCGGGGGCGGCGGCCTGGCAGGCGATGGAGGTGTACGTGGCGAACGACTCGTTCAGCCACAGGTCGTTCCACCACTCCATGGTGACCAGGTCGCCGAACCACATGTGGGCCAGCTCGTGCAGGATGGTCTCGGCCCGCATCTCGTACGCCGCGTCCGTCACCTTGGAGCGGAAGACGTACTGGTCGCGGAGGGTCACCGCGCCCGCGTTCTCCATCGCGCCCGCGTTGAACTCCGGCACGAAGAGCTGGTCGTACTTCTCGAACGGGTAGGCGTAGTCGAACTTCTCCTGGAACCAGTCGAAGCCCTGCCGGGTCACCTCGAAGATCGCGTCGGAGTCGAGGTGCTCGGCGAGCGAGGGACGGCAGTAGATGCCGAGCGGGACGGACCGGCCGTCCTTCTCGTACACGCTGTGCACCGAGTGGTACGGGCCGGCGATCAGCGCCGTGATGTACGTCGAGATCCGCGGCGTCGGCGCGAAGGACCAGACGTGGTCCACCGGCTCGGGCGTGGGCGAGTTGGAGACGACCGTCCAGCCCTCGGGCGCCTTCACGGTGAACCGGAAGGTCGCCTTCAGGTCGGGCTGCTCGAAGCTGGCGAAGACCCTGCGGGCGTCCGGCACCTCGAACTGCGTGTAGAGGTACGTCTGGTCGTCGACCGGGTCGACGAACTTGTGCAGGCCCTCGCCGGTGTTGGTGTACGCGCAGTCGGCGGCCACCCGCAGGACGTTGCGGCCCTCGAGCAGGCCGGGCAGGGCGATCCGGGAGTCCTGGAAGACCTCGGCGGGGTCCAGCGCGTCCCCGTTCAGGGTCACCTCGCGCACGGTCGGCGCCACCAGGTCGATGAAGGACCGGGCACCTCCCTCGGCGACGTCGAAGCGCACGGTGGTCACGGACGGGAAGGTGTCGCCCTCCCGCGCGCCGGAGAGATCGAGCTCGATCTCGTACGAGTCAACGGTGAGCAGCTTCGCCCGCTGCTGCGCCTCTTCGCGAGTCAGGTTTGTGCCAGGCACGCGGTCATCTCCTCGTCATGGGTGGTTCCGCATCATCCTTCCACGTGAGAGCCGCCCGGGCGATGACGGCGCCCGCGCCCCGCCGGGCGCGGGCCGGGTGTCAGGCGGCCTCCCGCCACAGGGCGGGGGAGAGGGCCGGGGCGCCGGACAGCAGGGCGTAGGCGTACGCGGCCGAGACGAGGGTCATGTGGCGGTGCCAGCCGGGGAAGGACCGGCCCTCGAAGTCGAGCAGGCCGTACTGCTCGCCCAGGGTGGTCACCGTGGCGAGGCTGCCGGAATGCAGGGCGGTGAGCCCCAGCAGTTCGCTCATCCGGCGGTCGGTGAGATTGGTGAGCCAGATCCGGCCGAGGCGCTGGCGGGCCGGGTCCCAGGTGGCGAACGCCCGGCCCGGGACGGACGCCCGGCCGCCGGCGGGGCGCAGGCCGGGTATCTCGGCCGGGGCGGAGGCGATCTGGAGGCGGCGGGGCCGTCCGTCCGGCCCGGGCATCAGGGCCACGTCCGGGTGGCGGGCGGCGCCCTGGAGCAGGAGCTGACGGGCCGAGACGGGCGCCGCGGACTCGCGGACGGGCCGGGCGGCCCGCAGCGAGGGGCCGAGGGGGAGCTGCCCGTCGACGGCGAGCACGAAGCCCTGGCCGCGGCCGGCCAGCCGCTCGACCAGGGGGCGCACGTCCGTCACCGTGGTCAGGTCGGCGACCACGGGCGCGGGGACCACGCCGGGCCGGGCGGCCAGCGTCTCCACCAGGTCCAGCGCCTGCGACCACAGCGGTTGCGGACGCGCCTGCTCGGGGATGCGCGCCCGGCGCCGGACCACCTCGTCACTGGCCCAGCGCTCGGGCAGGTGCAGGCGCCAGTCGACGGGGACGTGCCCGTCGCCGCCCGCGAGGAAGACCGCCACGCCGAGCTGGCAGTTGACGGTGCGGCCCTGCTCGCGGACGAAGCGGCGGTGCACGCCGACGGAGTGGTCGCCGCGCTTGGGCAGGACGGTCGGGGCCAGGGTCCAGGCGTGCGTCTGCATCCGCTGGTCCGCCCAGCGCAGCAGCTCCGCCCGGGGCGCCTCCCACCCCCAGGGGCTGGCGTTGACGAACTGCTGGAGCGACTGCGATGCCGTCGTGGGCGACGAGGTGACCACCTCGGCCATGCGGCGCAGCGACTTCTTGCCCGGCGTGGCCAGCAGGCCGTGCAGGTACAGGTGCCCCCACCGCTGCTGGTCGGCCCGCGGCAGATGTCCGAACAGGTGGCGGCTGAACGCGGCGAGCGCCGAGTGACCGTCCTGCCCTCTCCCGGCTTCTCGAATCGCTGACACTCCATCCCCCTTCGTGCGGTGCGATCCCGGCGTACGAGAAAAGCATAGAGAACGTTTGCTTTGTTTCGCGCCGAGTCTCGACGACTTTGGCGAGTTGGTGCCTCATCAGCGCGCCTGCCAGGGGAACGTCGGACTCCGATGACCGTCGCCGCCGGCGCGGCCTCCGGCGCCCGTGGGACGAGCGCCGGGGCGGCCGGAGCCGGAGCAGATGAGGAAGAGAGTCAGGTTTCATGCAGCAGAGAGCCGCTCGGACCCAGGAGGCCCTGATCCACGCGGCGGCGGTGGAGTTCGACCGCCGCGGGTACGAGGGCGCCTCCCTCGCCCGGATCAGCAAGGGCGCGCAGGCTTCGATGGGCGCGCTGACCTTCCACTTCCGCACCAAGGGGGATCTGGCCCGCGCCGTGCGCGCGCAGGGCCGCGCGGCGCTCGTCCCGGTGGTGCGGGGGTTCACCGGCGGTACCGGCGCGCCCCTGGAGACGCTCGCCGGGCTGACCGCCGCGCTGGTGCGGCTGATGGAGCGCGACGTCGTCGTCCGGGCCGCGGTCCGCCTGGAGCGCGACGGCCCGCGGGAGGCGGCGGAGCACGAGCTGTCCGGGGAGTGGGTGCCCGCGCTGCGGATGCTGCTGGAACGGGCGGCCGAGGCCGGTCAGTTGCGGCCGGACGCGCCGCCGGTCACGGTGGCCGCCCTGCTCACCTGGCTGGTGGAGGGGAGCTGGGTGGAGATCGGGCGGGCCGGTCCCGGGCCCTGCGGAACGGCCGGGCGGGCCACGCCGGAGGACGTGTGGGACCTCGTGCTGTACGGGGTGAGCGGGACGGGACGGCCGGGCCCCGCCGGCGAGGCGCCACGCTGACCGGCGCGGACAGGGGCCCCTGGAATCCACCGGACTCCAGGGGCCCCTGTTCTTCGCGCGGCCGTCGGCCGGGCGGTGCCCCGGCGGTGTGCCGCCGGGACGGGCCGTCAGCTCCGCGCCGACGGCATCGGCGTCCGCGCGGGGAGGCGGTCGCCGGCCGGGCGCCCGGACCGGGCCGCCAGCTCCCGCTGCACCTCGGCCAGCGAGCGGTTCTTGGTCTCGGGCACCGTGCGCAGGACGAAGACCACGCCGGCGGCCGACACCGCGGCGAAGAACCAGAACACCCAGCCCTCCCCGACGAGGTCCGCGGCCGGCAGGAACATCTGGCCCACCACGAAGTTGGCCGCCCAGTTCACCAGCGCGCACACCGCCCCGCCGCGCGCCCGGCTCTCGGGCGGGAAGAGCTCCGCCGCCAGGATCCAGAAGACCGGCCCGAGCCCGATGGCGAACGAGGCCACGTAGGTCACCATGAACACCAGGGCCGTCACATTGGCCGCGGGACTCGACGGCAGCCCCAGCGCCACGCCCAGGGCGACCAGCGACAGGGCCATTCCGGCCAGCGAGGCCAGCAGCAGCGGACGCCGGCCGGCCCGGTCGATCAGCGGCACGGCCGCGATCGTCATCACCACGTTGACGGCGCCGATCACCACCGAGTACGTGATCGAGTTGGCCGCGGGCAGACCCGCCCGCGACATGATGCTGGGGGCGTAGTAGATGATGCTGTTGATGCCGCCGAACTGCTGCGCCGCGGCCAGCGTCACCCCGATCACCAGGGCGGGCCGGGCAGCCGGGGACAGCAGCCCGGCGGACGGCCGGGGCGGGGCGGTCCGCCGGCCGGCCGCGGGCACCGGGGTGGTGCCGGCGCGGGCGCGCAGCCATTCGGGGCTCTCCGGGATCGCCAGGGTGCCCACCAGCATCGCCACGGAGGGGACGAGCCCGACGGCGAACATGGCCCGCCAGTCGGCGCTGTCGGCGTAGGCCAGGTTGATCAGGTAGGACACCAGGATGCCCACCGTCAGCAGGATCTGGTTGGCGGTGACCAGCCGTCCGCGCAGCCGCGGCGGGGCGATCTCGGCCAGGTACAGCGGTACGACGGTGGAGGCGCTGCCCACCGCGAGCCCCAGCACCAGGCGGGCCACGACCAGGGCGGCGAAACCGCCGGCCAGCACGGCGGCGAGCAGCCCCACGGTGAAGGTCAGCGCGATCGCCACGAGCACCTTCTTGCGGCCGAACCGGTCCGCGGGGCGCCCGCTGCCCAGCGCGCCGACGGCCGCGCCGAGCAGCAGCGCCGAGATCACGGCGCCCTCCTCGAAGGAGTTCAGGCCGAAGTCGGTCCGGATGAACAGCAGCGCCCCCGAGATGACCCCGGTGTCGAATCCGAACAGCAGCCCGCCGAGCGCGACCACGGCCGTGCACAGCCCGATCCGGGCGGGCGGCGCGGCGGGGCCCGGCGAGGGCGGCGCGGCGGGCG
>NZ_WYCT01000180.1 GCF_011008945.1 Streptomyces harenosi | reverse complement strand
TGTCTTCGTCGGCAGCGTCAGATGTGTAAAAGAGACCGGTTGGGGCGGGTGCGGGGGTGCCAACGTTACTCAACGGTGGCGGGCGTTCCGGTGATCTTCGACATGACTCCCTTGGAGGGGTCCTTGGCCGACTCCGGCCAGGGGGTCAGGGCGTTGAACCCGCGGTGCGAGGAGGCGGGCTGGACGCGGGTGTCCATCGACATCCGCATGCCGGCCGGGTTGGCCGAGACGTTGGGTATGGACTTGTGGCACATGAAGGCGTGGAAGAGGATCACGTCACCCGGTTCCATGGGCGAGAACAGCAGCGGCTCGTCCGCGCCGAGCCGCTCCGCGGGGATGCCGCGCACGGGGTGGCCGAAGCGGCGGAAGTTCTCGGTGACGACGTGCTCGCGCGGGCCCTTCTTGTGGCTGCCGTCGGCGAGGGCGACACCGCCTATCTCGCGGCTGGTCGGCAGCAGCGGCACCCAGGCGGTGCGGAAGTCCTTGTTCGGGCCGATGTAGAAGCCGTCCTGGTGCAGCGGCGTCAGGAAGCTCGGCTCCGCGGAGCCCGCGGCGGAGGGGTAGTAGCGGATCGTCGTCGACTTGAAGACGAAGACGGGCTCGCCGAAGACCTTCTCCCAGACCTTGAGGGTCGAGGGGTGGTTCCACAGGTCGTCGTACTTGACGTAGTCGTGCATCGCCACCTCGTCGACCGCCTCGAAGGAGTCGATGGTGAGGGTGTCGAGCGTGGTGCCGGGGGCGGCGTGGCCGAGTGCGATCAGGCCCTCGAGCATCTGCTCGGCGGCGGTGCGCACGAGTTCACGGTCGAGGGCGCCGCGCAGATAGAGGTAGCCGTGCTCGTCGTAGAACCGGTCGATGGCCTCACGGTCGTCGAGCAGAGGCGTGCAGTCGACGTAGTCGCTGAAAGTCTCCGTCATGGTTCCTTGTCCTCGTGACGTCTGTGCGTGGGGGCGTCGAACATCCGGGCGGACCGACGGCTTCGATGGCGCCGGGTGAGGTGGAGGTGACGAGGGACGACCGCCGGGGACGGCGGTCGCCGTTCAGGAGGGCGGGTGCCGGAACCGGCCGACGGGACGGCCCGGTGAGCACGGCTCGGTCGTGCGGCATCCGCTCGCGGGGGCCGTGAACGGTGGACGGCCGCCTTCACCGTTCGTGCGACGGCACTCAGAAGGTCACGGGGATTTCATCGAACCCGCCGGTGATCCGGTGCTCCTGCCAGCGCAGCGTCTCCTCGGGTACCGCGAGCCGCAGGTCGGGCAGTCTGCGGAAGAGCCGCTCGAAGACCGCGGTCAGCTCGATCCGGGCCAGCGTGCGGCCGATACAGTGCCGGGCGCCGTGCCCGAAGGCCATGTGCGACTTGGGCTTCTCCCGGGTCAGGTCGAACAGGTCGGCGCCGGGGTACGCCCGCTCGTCGTAGTTGGCCGCGCCGATGGCCAGCATCACCGCGTCCCCGGCCCGGATCACCGTGTCGCCGACGGTGATGTCGCTGTGCGCGTAACGGGGGATTATCGCGTTCGATCCGTTGCCGCCCACGCCCAGCCGCAGGATTTCCTCGACCGCGGCCGGCGCGAGTTCAGGTTTTTCGGCCAGCAGGGCACGCTGGGCCGGATTGCGCAGCAGCAGCAAGGTGCCCAGATCGATGCGCACAATGGTGGTCTCGTAGCCGAACAAGAGCACCGCGTTGCCCAGATGGGCAATCTCCGCATCGGACAGTGTGTGGCTTTTATCGGCGATCAGCTCGGACAGGATGTCGTCGCCCGGCTCGGTTCGCTTGCGCGCCACCAGTTCCGTCATGTAGTCGACCACCTGTTGAAAGGTGTTCGCCGAATGCTGGTTGTCGCTTTGGTCGAATGTGCCTCTCGCCCACTGCCCGAACCGCTCCCGGTCGGCCAGCGGAACGCCGAGCAGATCGCAGACCACCATGGTCGGCAACGGGAACGACAGCGCGCGGTGCAGGTCGACCGGCGGAGCGCTGGCGGCCAGCTCATCGAGCAGCTCGTCCACGTGCTGCTCGATCCGGTCCTTCATCAGGCGCATCCGGCGGGTGGAGAACCGGGGCACCAGCAGGGCGCGCATCTGCGCGTGCCGGGGGGCCTCGGTCTGGTAGTCGTCCCCGGCCATCAGCGCGACCATGAAGGCCCTGGCCGCGCTCTTGGTCGTCCGCTCCGGATAGGGATTGCTGAGAGCGAGCCGACGGTCGGCGAGGAGCGTCCTCACCTCGTCGTAGCGGGTGACCAGCCAGGCATCCTCGCCGGCGGTGCGCACCCTGGCGATCGGCCCCTCCTTCTGCAGCGCGAGCATCTGGGGCGCGATGCCGATAATGTCTGGATTATCGAACGGTAACCTCGGAAGTTCCGTCATGCGGCCATGTTCACACGGTTAGATGTTCATGTCAATGAGTAGCCGAAATCGGGGATTGCACCCGCCGGGCCGACGCGCGCCGACTGTTAGGCCGGCCCGCCCCGGCCGCGGATAGCGGCGGAATGGATATCGCGCGGGCCGCCTTCCCGCGCAATAGCCGACTTTCCGGTCGGTAATGAGCTGGATCTGCACTCGTCTGAAGTCGGAGAATTGCGCGGACCCGGGCGCCGGGGGAACTGCCCCGGTGTTCCGGCACGTCGTCCGGCGGGCACCGGCGGATACGGTCCGCCGCCGGACGCCGCCCCCGGCTGCCGCCGCGCCGCACCGGCGGACGGCCCGGCTCCCTACCCCTGCGGCGGCAGGGGTGCGGGCCGGGCGCACTGTCCACGCGTCAGATCACCACGGCGCCGCGCCCGCCGGCGGGAAGCCGGGCCTGGAGGCGGCCCGTCTCCCCCGCCGCGCAGGGACCGGCGCGGTCCGTCACGCGGTGACGCCCGCGACCAGCTTGGTCGTGTCGATGAGGCGGTTGGAGAATCCCCACTCGTTGTCGTACCAGCCGAAGACGTGGACGTGGCGGCCGTCGATGACCTGGGTGAGCAGGGAGTCGAAGATGCACGAGGCGGGGTCCCTGACGATGTCCGCCGAGACGACCGGGTCCGCGGTGTAGCGCAGGACCCGCGCGAGTTCGCCGTCGGCCGCCTTGCGGAACAGCGAGTTGACCTCGTCCACCGTCGTCTCGCGGCCCACCCGGACGGTCAGGTCGGTCAGCGAGCCGACGGGGACCGGAACGCGCACCGAGAAACCGTCGAGCTTGCCCTGCAGGCTCGGGAGCACCAGGCCGATGGCGCTGGCGGCGTTGGTGGTGGTCGGGATGGTGCTCAGGTTGGCCGCGCGGGCACGCCGGGGGTCGGGGTGCGGGCCGTCCTGGAGGTTCTGGTCCTGCGTGTAGGCGTGGATCGTGGTCATGGTGCCGCACTCGATGCCGAGCGCGTCGTCGAGCACCTTGGCCATGGGCGCCAGGCAGTTCGTCGTACACGAGGCGTTGGAGACGATCGTGTGCTTCTCGGGGTCGTACAGGGCGTCGTTGACGCCGTAGACGAGGGTGAGGTCCGCGCCCTTCGCCGCGGCGGAGACGACCACCTTCGAGGCGCCGGCGTCGATGTGCTTGCGGGCCTTGGCGGCGTCGTTGAACACGCCCGTCGACTCGATGACCACGTCGACCCCGAGACGGCCCCAGGGCAACTGCGCGGGGTCGCGCTCGCTGAGGACCTCGACCACGGTGTCCCCGACCCTGAGCGACGAGCCTTCCGCCACGACCTCCTGCGGCAGCGGCCCGTACACGCTGTCGTACTTCAGCAGGTTCGCCAGGGACTTCGCGTCGGTCAGGTCGTTGACCGCGGCCACGCGGATGTCGGCGCCGGAGGCGAGCAGGGCACGGAAGAAGCTACGGCCGATGCGGCCGAAGCCGTTGATTCCCACAGTGATTGTCATGATTGCCGTCCTGGTTGTCGGGAGCCTCGCGGTGCTGGCTGCGCGGGGTGTCGTGGTACTTCACCTGCCGCCGCGTCCGCACCGGCAAACGGCCCGGCTCGAAGCCCTGCGGCTGACGGCTCGAGCCGGGCCCACTGTCCATTCGTCAGATCACCACGCCTCACAGGGCGTGATCGCCCACGACCGAGTTCCACTTTCGCAACAGGCCCTAGCGCTCTTGAGGTAGGAATGACGCGCCGTTGCGCCGGGGTGCCGATGCCGATCCCGCGCCTGTACAAGGCGCGGGCCACGCGATCGATCAGGATCTTATATAAGCCTGCGATACATTTCCAGGGTGACTTCTACCCAGCGTGTCCCCCTGCATGACGACTTGGATGTCGGTGACCTCACCAAGGCGATAGAGAACTTCAACCGCTACTACATCCGCCTTCCCACGGTGCAGAAGCTGTCGTTCACGACGCTGTCCGTGCTGGACACACTGGCCCACGGCGGCCCGAAGCGGCTGACCGAGCTCGCCAGGACCGAACAGATCAGCCAGCCGGGGCTCACCCAGCTCGTCACCCGGCTGGAACGGGACGGACTCGTCGAACGCCGCCCCGACCCCACGGACGGCCGCGCCGTGCTCGTCCACATCACCGACCGGGGCCGCAGGATCGGCCAGGCCCGGCACGAGGACCGCGGCCGCCATCTGCTCCCGCTGATCGCCCGGCTGACGCCCGCCGAGCGACGGGCGATCGCCGCCGCCCTGCCCGCCCTCTCCCGCCTCGCGGAGCTGGGCAGCCAGACCGGACGGTAGGGCGCTCCCACGCCGCGCGGGAGACGAGCGGCCGGCGGCCGCGTCCTGGTACGGCCCGGCCGGGCTCAGCCCTCGTTCGTACGGGGCCCGGCGTCGATCTCCCGCAGCGCCTCGTCCCGCTCGGCGATCCTGGCCTCGGTGCGGTGACCGCGCGCTATGTAGTCCCGGACGACGAGTTCCACGGCGTCCTGCGGGTTGCCCACCCCGGCGAGCACCATGACTTCGACGACGAGCTGGGCGTCCAGGGAGACGGTCACCTTGGCCATGCACCGGACGCTAGCACCCGCCGCCCGCCGGCGGACCGGTGATGCGCGCACCGGTCCGGATTCTCGTTGGCCGCGGCGGCCGGGGGCGGCCTACCCTCGGCAGCATGAGCAAGCCTCTGGTCGCCCTCCTCAGCGGCGCGGGTGTCTCGACCGACTCCGGCATCCCCGACTACCGCGGGCCCAACGGGCTGTGGCGGCGGGACCCCGAGGCCGAGAAGCTCGTGACGTACGCGTACTACATGGGCGATCCGGAGATCCGGCGGCGCTCCTGGCGGATGCGGCTGAAGAACCGCACGCTGCGGGCGCAGCCCAACGCGGCGCACCGGGCGGTGGCCGAACTGGAGCGGTCCGGGGTGCCGGTCCGGGTGATCACGCAGAACGTGGACGGGCTGCACCAGCTCGCCGGCCTCTCCGCCCGCAAGGTGCTCGAACTGCACGGCACCGCGCGCAGTTACGTGTGCACGGCCTGCCACGCCCGGGGGCCGATGGAGGACGCCCTGGCCCGGGTCGAGGCCGGTGAGGACGATCCGCCGTGCCTGGAGTGCGGCGGCATCCTGAAGTCGGCGACCGTGATGTTCGGCGAGCGGCTCGACCCGGTGGTCCTCGGACAGGCCCTGGCCATCAGCAAGGCGTGCCAGGTGTTCGTCGCCGTCGGCACCAGCCTCCAGGTCCAGCCCGCCGCCGGGCTGGCCGGCGTCGCCGCCGACCACGGGGCCCGGCTGATCATCGTCAACGCCGAGCCGACGCCGTACGACGGCCTGGCCGACGAGGTGATCCGGGAGCCGATCGGCACGGCGCTGCCGGCGCTGCTGCACCGCCTGGGAAGCGAGCCTTCCGGCTAGGGTCCTCGGTGGCGGCCGGGCGCCGCGCGCGGCGGCGCACCGGGCCCGCGCCGTCTAGAAGAGGGCCGATCCCCGCTCGAAGTCCAGCAGCCGCCGCTTGCGGTCGAGGCCGCCGCCGTAGCCGGTCAGGCTGCCGTTCGCGCCGATGACGCGGTGGCAGGGGACGATGATGCTCACCGGGTTGCGGCCGTTGGCGAGGCCCACCGCGCGGGAGGCGGACGGGATGCCGAGGGCGCCGGCCAGTTCGCCGTAGGTGCGGGTCTCCCCGTAGGGGATCCGGTTGAGCTCGTCCCACACCCTGCGCTGGAACGGGGTCCCGGCCAGGCGCAGCGGGAGGCTGAACTCCCGCAGCTCGCCGGTGAAGTACGCCTGGAGTTGTTCCTCCACCGCGGCGAACGGGTGTTCGTCCCGCCCCGCCGCCCGGCCGCGCTCGCGCCGGGGGAGCCGCGGGCCGAAGGTCTCCTCCGGCGGACGGTGACGGTGGTCGGTCATGTACAGGCCGCACAGGACGCCGTCGTCGGCGACGAGGGTGAGCGGGCCGTACGGGCTGTCGATGACCGTGTGCTGTTTCATTCGGGGCGTGTCCTTGCTGTCTTGCGGCTGTCTTGCGGATCTCAGACGGGGAGGACGTTGATGGGGTGGTCGTCCGTGGCCCACAGGTACTGCACCGCGTAGGCCCGCCAGGGGCGCCAGGCCGCGGCGCGGGCGGTGAGGGCCGCCGGGGTGGCGGGCAGGCCGAGCTCCTTGGCGGCGCGGCGGACGCCGAGGTCGGTGGGGAGGAAGGCGTCGGGGTCGCCGAGGGCGCGCATCGCGACGACGTCGGCCGTCCAGGGGCCGAAGCCGGGCAGTTCGAGCAGGCGGGCGCGGGTGTCCGCCCAGTCGCCGGCATGGCTGAGGTCGAGGGAGCCGTCGGCCAGGTGGCGCACGAGGGTGGTGAACGTGGTGCGGCGGGTGCGGGGCATGGCGAGGGTCGCCGGGTCGACCGCCGCGAGCGCCGCGGGGGACGGGAAGAGGTGGGTGAGACCGCCGCCGGGGTCGTCGACGGCTTCGCCGTGCGCGGTGACCAGGCGGGCGGCGTGGGTGCGGGCGGCGGCGGTGGAGACCTGCTGGCCCAGCACGGCCCGCACGGCGAACTCCGCCTCGTCGACCGTGCGCGGCACCCGGCGGCCGGGGGCCTTGTCGACCAGGGGCGCGAGGACCGGGTCGGCGCGCAGCCGCTCGTCGACGGCGGCCGGGTCGGCGTCCAGGTCGAGCAGGCGGCGGCAGCGGCTGATGGCGACGGTCAGATCGCGCAGGTCGGTGAGGGTGAGGCGGCAGGCGATGTGGTCGGGGTGCGGGGCGAGGGCGACGATGCCGTGGCCGTGGGGAAGGCGGAGGGTGCGGCGGTAGGCGCCGTCCCTCCACTCCTCCACGCCGGGCACGGCGGTGGCGGCGAGGTGGCCGAAGAGGTTGTCGGGGTTGAGGGGGGCGCGGAAGGGGAGCCGCAGGCAGAGGCTGCCGGGGGCGGTGCCGGCGCGGCGTTCGGGCGCCCGGGCGCGCAGCTCGCTCGGGGTGAGGGCGAAGACCCCGCGGACGGTGTCGTTGAAGGCGCGCAGGGAGGAGAAGCCGGCGGCGAAGGCGATCTGGGCCATCGGCAGCCCCGTGGTCTCGATGAGCAGCCGCGCGGTCTGGGCGCGCTGGGCGCGGGCCAGGGCGAGGGGGCCCGCGCCCAGCTCGGCGAGGAGCTGGCGTTCGATCTGCCGGGTGCTGTAGCCGAGCCGGGCGGCGAGGCCGGGCACGCCCTCGCGGTCCACGACGCCGTCGGCGATCAGCCGCATGGCGCGGGCGGTGAGGTCGGCGCGCCGGTTCCACTCCGGGGAGCCGGGGCTGGTGTCCGGGCGGCAGCGCTTGCAGGCCCGGAACCCGGCCTGCTGGCAGGCCGCCGCGCTCGGGTGGAACACCATGTTCTCCGGCTTGGGCGGCACCACCGGGCAGCTCGGGCGGCAGTAGATGCCGGTGGTCAGGACGGCCGTGAAGAACCATCCGTCGAACCGGGCGTCCTTGGACCGCACGGCGCGCACGCAGTGCTCGGTGTCGGTGTACATCCCCGTCTGCATGCGTCCAGCATGGCCCGTCGGCCGCGCCGGGGCTGGCAGAATTCCGACATCAGCGTCGCCCTTCCCGGACGGGCCCGGATCGCCACGCGGATTCCCTGAGCAGCCGCAGCCCGTTGAGGCCGACCAGCACGGTCGATCCCTCGTGTCCGGCGACGCCGAGCGGCAGCGGCAGGTGGCCGATCAGGTCCCACAGGACGAGCACGGTGATGAACGTGCCCGCGATCACCAGGTTCTGCACCACCAGGCGGCGGGCGGTCCGGGAGAGGCGGATCACCGCGGGGACGGCGGCCAGCTCGTCGCGCACCACGACCGCGTCGGCCGTCTCCAGGGCGAGGTCGGAGCCCGCGCGGCCCATGGCGACACCGGCGTGGGCGGCGGCGAGGGCGGGCGCGTCGTTGACGCCGTCCCCGACGAACAGGACCTTGCGGCCGTCCCGTTCCAGGGCGCGTACGGCGGTGACCTTGTCCTCGGGCAGCAGGTCCGCGCGGACGTCGGTGATGCCGGTGGCGGCGGCGACCCGGGCGGCGGCGGGCGCGTTGTCACCGGTGAGCAGGGTGGGTGCGGTGCCGGTGAGGGTGGTCAGCGCGGCGGCGGCGCCGGCGGCGTCGGGGCGCAGGCGGTCGGTGAGCGCGAGGGTGCCGACGGGGACGCCGTCGCGGACCACCTGGACGGTGGTCTCGTCGCCCTCGGGGGTCTCGGCCCGGCCGACCACCACCTCCTGGCCGTCGACGACCGCCCGCACACCGCGGCCCGGCCGCGCCGTGAAGTCGGTCGCGGGCGCGAGGCGCAGTCCGCGGGCGCGGGCGGCGGCCACGACGGCCCGGGCCAGCGGGTGCTCGCTGGGGTGCTCGGCGGCCGCGGCGAGGGCGAGCAGGCCGTCCTCGTCCAGGCCGGAGCCGGGCAGCGGGCGTACGGCGGTCACCTCGGGGGCGCCCTCGGTGAGGGTGCCGGTCTTGTCCAGGGCGGTGGCGTCGATCTCGCCGAGGCGTTCCATGGCGACGGCCGACTTCACCAGGACGCCGTGGCGGCCGGCGTTGGCGATGGCGGACAGCAGGGGCGGCATGGTGGCGAGCACGACCGCGCACGGCGAGGCGACGATCATGAAGGTCATGGCGCGCAGCAGGGCGCCGGTGAGGTCCTCGCCGAAGGCGAGCGGGACGCCGAAGACCGCCAGGGTGGCGGCGACCACGCCGACCGCGTACCGCTGCTCGATCTTCTCGATGAAGAGCTGGGTCGGGGCCTTGGTGCGGGACGCCTCCTCGACGAGGGTGACGATGCGGGCGATCACCGAGTCGGCCGGGTCGCGCTCGACGCGGACGCGGAGCGCACCGGTGCCGTTGAGGGTGCCGGCGAAGACCTCGTCGCCGGGGCGCTTGAGGACCGGGAGGGGCTCGCCGGTGATGGTGGCCTGGTCGGCCTCGCTGGTGCCGTCCAGGACGGTCCCGTCGGCGCCGATCCGCTCCCCCGGCCGCACCAGCAGCACGTCCCCGACGGCGAGCCGGGCGGTGGGGACGGTCTCCTCGCGGCCGTCGCCGGTCAGCCGGGTGGCGGTGGCCGGGGCGAGGTCGAGCAGACCGCGCACGGAGTCGGCGGTGCGGGCGGTGGCCAGCGCCTCCAGGGCGCCGGAGGTGGCGAAGATGACGATGAGCAGGGCGCCGTCGAGGACCTGGCCGATGGCCGCCGCGCCCAGTGCCGCGACGATCATCAGCAGGTCGACGTCGAGGGTCTTCTCGCGCAGCGCCCGCAGGCCCTCCAGGGCGGGCTCCCAGCCGCCGGCGGCGTAGGCGATCGCGTACAGCGGCCCGTAGGCCCAGGCGGAGGCGCCGCCGAGGTCGAGGGCGAGCGCCAGGAGGAAGGCGATCAGCGACGCGAGCGCCCAGCGGGCCTCGGGCAGGGCGAGGACGCGGGTGCGCCGGCGGGGTGCCTGCCGGGCCGGCGCGGGGACGGAGGTCGGGGTGAGGGTCGTGGACACGCGGACACCATACAGGAATACATGAAGACCCATTCAATCGTTCATTAGTTCAGGCGTTCATGGGAGACGAGTAGGATGTCCGCATGGGTCACGGAGCCGTCATCCCCGCGCAGGAAGCCGCCGCACGGGTGCGCCTGGACGCGGACAACGTCGCGAAGGTCGCCACCACGCTCCAGGCCCTGTCCACCCCCTCCCGCCTGCTGATCCTCGCCCGGCTGCGCGAGGGCCCGCTGCCGGCCACGGAGCTGGCCGCCGAGGTGGGCATGGAGCAGTCGGCCTGCTCGCACCAGTTGCGGCTGCTGCGCAACCTGGGGCTCGTGGTCGGCGAGCGCCGCGGCCGGTCGGTGGTGTACGCGCTGCACGACCACCACGTCGCCGAGCTGCTCGACCAGGCCGTGTACCACGTGGAGCACCTGCGGCTGGGGATCAGCGACGCCGCGGGGTGAGCAGGCCGCTCATCGTCTCGGCGGCGCGCACGGCGGCGTCCGCGCAGCAGTTGTTGAACAGCACGTGCACTTCGTCCGCCTGCCGCGCCGCGCGCCGCAGCCGCGGCACCCACGCGGCCAGTTCGGCCGGCGCGTAGTCGTGGCGGAAGCGGTCCTCCTTGCCGCCCCTGCCCCAGTGCGGGCTGCGGCCGTGGAACCGCACGACCGCCAGGGCGGGCCGGGTGACCGGCGCGATGGGCGGCAGGGAACCGGGCAGGTGCTGGGCCATGTCGGTGCCGACGGCCGTGGCGCCGAGCCCGGACAGCAACTCCCAGGTGGCGTCGGCCCGCTGCGCCTCCCACCACCCCGGATGCCGGAACTCCACGGCCAGCGGCCAGCCCGCGGTGCGCCGGGCGCACGCGTCCAGCGCCTCCTCGCTCGCGGAACCGGGTGCGAACCACGGCGGGAACTGGAACAGCACGGTGCCCAGCCGCCCGGCCTTGCGCAGCGGCTCCACCGCATCGGCGAACCGCCCCCACACCTCGTCCAGCAGCGCCGGGTCCGCCTGCCCGCGCCGGATGGGGCCGAGCCCGGCCCGGCGCAGGTCGGCGGGGAGCGCCTCGGCGCGCGTGGGGTGGCCGGTCAGCAGCGAGAACGCCTTGACGTCGAAGCGGAAGCCCTCCGGCGTGCGCTCCACCCACAGTTCGCTGTTGCGCCGGCTCGGCAGCGCGTAGTACCCGGAGTCCACCTCGACGACGGGCAGCCGGGAGGCGTAGTGCCGCAGCCGCCCCTCGGCGTCCCGCCGCCCGCGGGGATACCAGCCGCTCCCCACGAGCTGACGGTCCGTCCACGAACACGCTCCGACCAGAATGTCACCCATGGGAGCCCGGTTACCCCGGGCTCCCGGATCATGACAGGGCTCAGCCGTCCGCCGTGCGCCGCCTCGAGGCCGCCATCGCCTCGCGGACGTCGGCCAGGGGGCGCAGCCGGTAGGTGTAGGAGTAGTCCCGGTCGGCGAACAGCTTGTACTCGTCGTGGGTGTGGGCGCCCCAGCTGTTGTCGCCGCCGACGCCCATCTGACGGTGGTTCACCCGCAGGACGACCTGGTCCCGCGGGGTGAGCTGGTAGTCGTGGCGGACCCCGGACGACAGGTCCTCCGGGGTGAAGTACGAGGCGTTGACCTCCAGCAGCGGCTCGCCGCTGACCAGCAGGCCGGCGCCGTCGCGCCCGGTGAGGGCCGCCCAGCGGACGTCGGTCTTGTTGCCGTTCTCCTGGGGGCGGATGTAGGGGGTCCACTGCTCGGCGACGGTCCCGGAGTACAGGCCCACGTCGGTGCCGTTGTTGCGGTCCCAGTGGTTCTCCTCCGGGCCGCGGCCGTAGTAGTGCAGGCGGTCCAGGCGGCGCGGCAGGAACAGCATCGTTCCGACCTCGGGGATGTACGGCAGGTTCGGGGCGCCGGGGTGCAGGGTGTTGTCGACCTTGATCTCGCCGTTGCCGAAGACCGTGTAGACGGTGGTGTACGACGACTCCACCGTGGTCGGCAGCGTGCCGCCGACCTCGATCCGCACGGCCCGGTCGCCCAGGGCGCGCACGGTGACGCCGGTGACCGTGCGGCGGGCGCCGGCGTCGCGCCAGGTCTGGTTGCGGGTGTGCTGGCCGTTGCCCTTGTCGTTGTCGGTGGGCGCCCGCCAGAAGTTGGGCACGGGCCCGGAGTCGATCAGGCGGCTGCCCCTGGCCTCGTACGAGGTGAGGGTGCCGGTGCGCTTGTCGACGACGGCGGAGAACCCCTTGCCGCGCACCCTGATCTCCCGGTCGCCGTCCTCGTACCGCAGGGCGGGCACGCTCGACAGCGGTGCGGGGGTCACGGCGGGGCCGCCGGCGTCGAGGGGGATCTGCTGCCGGGCCACCTCGAACCCGGGCTCGGCCCACTTGGTGCGTTCCTTCGTGGTGAAGGACAGTTCGAGGAAGTACTCGGTGCCGGGCGCCGGGTCGCCGGGGAGCCGTACGGGCAGGGTGATGTCCTTGCGGGACAGCGGCGCCACGGCGAGCTGCTCCCGGGTCAGCCCGCCCTTCTGCACGGCCTTGCCGTCGGCGACCAGGGCCCACCGGCCGTCGAACTCGCGCAGGTCGGTGAAGAGGTACTCGTTGGTGAGGGTGACCGCGCCGGGGCCGCCGCCGGGGACCGGGGCGGCGTGGACCGCCTGGTACACCCGCTTGACCTCGGCGGCCTTGCCGGTGTGGCCGCGGTCGGCGGTGACGACCCCGTCGGCGACGAAGTTGCCGTCGTTGGGGTTGTCGCCCCAGTCCCCGCCGTAGGCGAAGAAGGTCCTCTCCTGCGGCTTCTTCCGGGTCACCCCGACGGTGGCGGCGTCGAACCAGAACCGCACGCCGTCGTCGCCCGGACCCCGGTCCGCGGCGGCCAGTTCGGCGGCGGACAGGGCGCGGGCGTAGACGCGGGCGCGGCGGATGGTACCGCTGAACTCCCGGGTCCCGTTGTCGGCGTCGGTGGCGAGCGCGAGGGGCGCGGTGGTGCCGGCCGGGCGCC
Organism: Streptomyces harenosi; assembly: GCF_011008945.1. GTDB lineage: Bacteria > Actinomycetota > Actinomycetes > Streptomycetales > Streptomycetaceae > Streptomyces > Streptomyces harenosi. The sequence goes on along the minus strand of NZ_WYCT01000180.1, from coordinate 2,255 downwards.
GGGTGGTGGTGCGGGTGGCGCGCACCTCGCCGTCGACGTACAGGGTGAGCGTGCCGGCCTCCGCGTCGAACACACCGGCGAGGTGGTGTTCGCGGCCCGTCCAGTCGTCCGGCAGCGCCCATGTCGCGGTGATCCACTGGCCGCCGGAGTGGATGAAGAACTCCAGCCGCCGGCCGTTCTGCTTCAGCGCGTACTGGGTGTCGCCCTTGGCGATGACGGGCTGGTGATAACCGGTCACGTGCGGGGTGACCCACGCCTCCAGGGTCAGCGACCCGGTGATGTCGAGGCGGTCGTCGCGGGCGAAGACCGTACCGCCGGACAGGCCCTCGGCGCGGTCGAAGGTGCCGCCCGCGGCGAGGATCTCGCCGCGCAGCCCGGCGGGGCCGGTCTCGGTCAGCAGGGTGCGCGCCGGGACGGGCCAGCTCAGCGACTGGTCCGCGAAGTCCCAGATCCAGCCGCCCTGGAGCACGTCGTGGCGGCGGACGACGTCCCAGTACTTCTTGAAGTTGCCGTTGGAGTTCCCCATCGCGTGGGAGTACTCGATCATGACGTACGGGCGGGTGTCGGAGGTGTCCTTCGCCCGCTGCTCGACCCGCTGGGGCGTCTCGTACATCTCCGAGCGGATGTCGCTGATGCCGGGGCGGTCGTCGCCCTCGTACTGGATGACCCGGGTGGGGTCGTAGGAGCGGATCCAGTCGTGCATGGCGGTGAAGGTGGAGCCGCCGCCGGCTTCGTTGCCCAGGGACCAGATGACGACGCTGGCGTGGTTCTTGTCGCGGTGGACCATGTTCTGGGCGCGGGCCACGCAGGCCGCGGTCCACTCGGGGTGGTCGCCCGGGTACTCGCCGCGGATGCCGTGGGTCTCCAGATTGGTCTCGTCGACGAGGTAGAGGCCGTATTCGTCGGCCAGTTCGTACCAGAGCGGGTTGTCGGGGTAGTGCGAGGTGCGGACGCTGTTCATGTTCAGCCGCTTGATGAGCGCGATGTCCTCGACCATGTCCTCGCGGGTGAGGGCGGTGCCGCGGGCCGGGTGCATCTCGTGCCGGTTGGTGCCGCGGAGGGAGACCGGCTTGCCGTTGATGCGCATCAGCCCGTCCTTGAGCGCGAACTCGCGGAAGCCGACCCGGTGCGAGAGGGTCTCGGTCACCTTGCCGGACGGGTCGCGCAGCCGCAGGACGGCCGTGTAGAGGTACGGGTGCTCGGCCGACCAGAGCTTCGGGTCCGCCACGGCCCTGGCGGCGCGTACGGTGACGTCCTGCCCGGCCGGGACCGTGCCGAGGTCGGCGGTCTGCTCCAGCGGCCGGGCCCACACGGCGTGCCCGCGGGCGTCGTACAACTGGGTCTCGACGGTGTACCGCCCGGCACCGGAGCCGCCGTAGGCGCGCACGCTCGCGGCGACCGTCAGCTCGGCGGCCGTGTAGCTGTCGTTCAGCGGGGTGCCGAGGGTGAAGTCGCGCAGGTGCACGGCCGGGGTGGAGTACAGGTAGACCGAGCGGAAGATGCCGCTCAGCCGGATCATGTCCTGGTCCTCCAGCCAGTCGCCGTCGGAGTAGCGGTAGACCTCGACCGCGATCTGGTTGGTGCCGGGCCTGAGGTGGTCGGTGACGTCGTACTCGGAGGGGGTGTAGGAGTCCTCGTCGTAGCCGACCAGTTCGCCGTTGATCCACACGTAGTGCGCGGACTTGACGCCCTCGAAGTGCAGGAAGGTGCGCCGCCCGGACCAGTCACGGGGGACGGTGAAGGTACGGCGGTACTGGCCGACCGGGTTGTAGCGGGTGGGGGCGGCCGGGGGCTGCGGCTCCTCCCCCAGGCCGTTGGGGCCCCAGTAGGGGTAGGTGATGTTCAGGTAGATCGGGCGGTCGTAGCCGTGCAGCTGCCACACGGACGGGACCGGGATGGTGTCCCAGTCGCCGTCGTCGACGTCGGTGCGGTGGAAGTCGGGATCGCGGTCGTCGGGGCGCTCGGCGTAGGCGAACTTCCACCGTCCGTCCAGGCTCAGCCGGTAGGGCGAGCGGGTGCGGTCGCCGGCCAGGGCCTGCCTGACGTCCCCGTACGGCATCAGGGTGGTGTGCGGCGGCTCGGTGCCGAGCCGGAAGACACCGAAGTCGTTCCACGCCGGGGGGCCGTCGGCGGCCGCGCGCGGTCCGGCCGGGGGGACCGCGGCGGACGGCGCGGACGGCGCGGCGAGGACGGCGCCGCCGAGGAGGGCGGCGCCCGACTCCAGCAGACGGCGGCGGCTGACGGCCGGGCGGGGG
>NZ_WYCT01000017.1 GCF_011008945.1 Streptomyces harenosi | reverse complement strand
AGATGTGTGTAAGAGACAGCCGCCGAACCGTACGCCTCCCGCCTCGCCGAGACCGGCGGCCTCGCCCGCGCCTACCAGGCCGCCATGGCCCCCACGCCCACCTCCCTGTGGCCCGGCCACCCCTTCGACCCGCCCTCCGGCATCACCTTCAGCTACGGCCGCCTGTGGACGATGACCCGGGCCTACGTGCAGCAGGGCACCGGCTCCACCGGCGACGCCGCCCTCCTCGCCGCGATCCTGGGCGGCCTGGACCACCTCCGGGCCACCGTCTACCGCCCGCCCACCACCCCCTACGGCAACTGGTGGGAGTGGCAGATCGGCAGCCCCCGCCTGCTGATGGACATCACCGCCGCCCTGTACGACCGGCTGGGCACCGAACGGATCGGCGCCGCGTGCGCCGCCGTCGACCACTTCGTCCCCGACACCGCGCTGCGCGACTACACCGGCACCTCCACCGGCGCCAACCGCGTCGACCTGTGCCGCTCGGTCGCCCTGCGCGGCGTCCTGGGGCGCGATTCCGCCAAGATCGCCCTGGCCCGCGACGCGCTCTCGCCGGTCTTCCCGTACGTCAGGCGCGGCGACGGCCTGTACGCCGACGGCTCGTTCGTCCAGCACACCTGGGTGGCCTACTCGGGGACCTACGGGCAGGTCCTGCTCGACGGCCTCGGGCGGCTCTTCACCCTCCTGGCCGGGTCCCCCTGGGAGGTCACCGACCCGAACCGGCAGATCGTCCTCGACAGCGTCGAACACGCCTTCGCGCCGTTCCTCCACGACGGGCTGATGATGGACAGCGTCAACGGGCGTGCCATCAGCCGCGGTTACCTCAAGAGCGACGACCGGCGGGTGATGCGCGGCGACCACTTCCACGGCCAGGGCGTCATCGCGGCGATCGCCCTGCTGGCGGGCGCGGCGAGCCGGGCGGAGCGGGACCGCTGGCACGCGCGCGTGAAGGGGTGGATCGAACGGGACACCGTCAGTCCCGTGCTGACGGCCCGGCAGTTCGACGTGGCGGACCTGGCCCGGCTGCACGCCGTCGCCGCCTCGCCCGTGCCGGCCGCCCCCGAACCCGTCGGGCACCGGCTCTTCCCGGCCATGGACCGCGCCGTGCACCGCCGCCCCTCCTTCACCGTCGCCATCGCCATGGCCAGCGACCGCATCGCGTACTACGAGTGCGGCAACGGCGAGAACCCGCGCGGCTGGCACACCGGCGCGGGGATGACGTACTGGTGGGCGGGGTCCGGCGACCGGTCCGGCCAGTACACCGACTGGTTCTGGCCGACCGTCGACTGGTACCGCCTGCCGGGCACCACCGTCTCCACCAAGCGGCTCCCCGACCGGGCGGGCGGCGAATGGGGCGCCCCCAAGCCGGACGTGCGCTGGGTCGGCGGCACCACCGACGGCGAGTACGCGGCGATCGGCCAGCACCTCAAGGGCCTCGGCTCGACCCTGGAGGCCCGCAAGTCCTGGTTCTGCCTCGACGACGCGGTGGTCTGCCTCGGCGCGGGGATCACCTGCTCCGACGGCGTGCCCGTCGAGACGGTCGTCGACAACCGCAATCTCGGCGAGGGCGGCACGGACGCCTTCACCCGCGGCCCCGGCTGGGCGCACCTGGAGCACCACGGCGGCTGGATCGTCCTCGACGGCGAGCTGCGGACCCTGCGCGAGGACCGCACCGGCGCCTGGTCCGACATCAACACCTCCAGCTCCACCGAGCGCCGCACCCGCCGCTGGCAGACCCTCTGGCTGGACCACGGCACCGACCCGGCGGACGCCTCCTACGCCTACGTCCTCCTGCCGGGCGCCACCCGCCGGACCATCGCCCGCCGCGCGGCCGGCCTCCGCCGGCGGCTGACGGTGCTCGCCAACGACGCGGGGCGCCAGGCGATCGCCGCGCCCCTGCTCGGCGTGGTGGCCGCGAACTTCTGGCGGGCCGGCACGGCGGGCCCGCTCACCGCCTCGGCGGGCGCCGGCGTGCTGGTCCGCCGCAGGGGCCGGACCGCTACCCTCTGCGTGAGCGAGCCGCCGCGCACCGGAAAGCCCCTGGAGATCGTCTGGGACCATCCGGCGCGCGGGGTGGTCCGGGCCGGCGAGGGGGTGGAGATCCTCGCCACGGGCCGCCGGTTGCACCTGCGCGTCACTCCGGGGATGGAATGCGCTACCCACGAATGTGAGGTGACTCTCAGCTAGCGGCTTTGTGAGACCCCTACAACCAGCGGGCCCCCTGAGCAGTCGAAATGGCTGCATGCCGTTGTGGTTCTGTTCAGGGGTACCAGGAAAACCCCCCGGAGACTGTACGGAGTCGACGGCTCGCTTTCCGCCGTCCCCTTCGTATGGTCGCTACATGACCGTTTTGGATGATGCGCCGAGCGAACCGACGGACGCGCGCGGGCGAGTGGCCGAACTGCACGAGATCCGTGCGAAGGCTCTGGCGGGCCCCAGCGACAGAGCCACGCAGGCGCAGCACGCCAAGGGCAAGCTGACCGCGCGGGAGCGCATCGAGCTGCTCGTCGACCCGGGCTCCTTCCGCGAGGTCGAGCAGTTGCGCCGCCACCGGGCCACCGGCTTCGGCCTGGAGGCCAAGAAGCCGTACACCGACGGTGTGATCACCGGCTGGGGCACGGTGGAGGGCCGCACGGTCTTCGTCTACGCCCATGACTTCCGCATCTTCGGCGGCGCGCTGGGCGAGGCCCACGCCAAGAAGATCCACAAGATCATGGACATGGCCATCGCGGCCGGTGCCCCGCTGGTGTCCCTGAACGACGGCGCCGGCGCCCGCATCCAGGAAGGCGTGGTCGCCCTCGCCGGATACGGCGGCATCTTCCAGCGCAACACCAAGGCGTCCGGCGTCATCCCGCAGATCAGCGTGATGCTGGGCCCGTGCGCGGGCGGCGCGGCCTACAGCCCCGCCCTGACCGACTTCGTCTTCATGGTCCGCGAGACCTCGCAGATGTTCATCACCGGCCCGGACGTCGTCAAGGCGGTCACCGGTGAGGAGATCACCCAGAACGGCCTGGGCGGCGCGGACGTGCACGCCGAGACCTCCGGCGTGTGCCACTTCGCCTACGACGACGAGGAGACCTGCATCTCCGAGGTGCGCTACCTCCTGTCGCTGCTGCCGCAGAACAACCGGGAGACCCCGCCGCGGGTGGAGTGCGCCGACCCGGTCGACCGCCGCTCGGAGGTGCTGCTGGACCTCGTCCCGGCGGACGGCAACCGGCCGTACGACATGGCGAAGGTCATCGAGGAGATCGTCGACGACGGCGAGTACCTGGAGGTCCACGAGCGCTGGGCGCGCAACATCATCTGCGCCCTGGCCCGGCTGGACGGCCAGGTCGTCGGCATCATCGCCAACCAGCCGCAGGTGCTGGCGGGCGTGCTGGACATCGAGGCGTCCGAGAAGGCCGCCCGGTTCGTGCAGATGTGCGACGCGTTCAACATCCCGATCGTCACCCTCCTCGACGTCCCGGGCTTCCTGCCCGGCGTCGACCAGGAGCACGGCGGGATCATCCGCCACGGCGCGAAGCTGCTGTACGCCTACTGCAACGCCACCGTGCCGCGGATCTCCCTGATCCTGCGCAAGGCGTACGGCGGCGCGTACATCGTCATGGACTCCCAGTCCATCGGCGCCGACCTGACCTACGCCTGGCCGACCAACGAGATCGCCGTGATGGGCGCGGAGGGCGCCGCCAACGTGATCTTCCGCCGGCAGATCGCCGAGGCCGCCGACCCCGAGGCCATGCGCCAGAAGATGGTCAAGGAGTACAAGTCGGAGCTGATGCACCCCTACTACGCGGCCGAGCGCGGCCTGGTCGACGACGTGATCGACCCCGCCGAGACCCGCGAGGTGCTGGTGAAGTCCCTGGCCATGCTCCAGACCAAGCACGCCGACCTGCCCTCCCGCAAGCACGGCAACCCGCCGCAGTGACCCCGCGGACCCCCGCCGCGGCGACCCCGCGGACCTCTGCCTCACGGAGACTGACGCCCATGAACACTCCTGACATCCGCGTCGAGAAGGGCCACGCCGAGCCCGAGGAGGTCGCCGCGATCACGGCCCTCCTGATGGCCCGTGCCGCGGCCCGCCCCGCCGAGATCGCCCCGGCCGGCCCGGGCCGCGCCCGGGCCGGCTGGCGCCGCCTGGAACGCGAGCGCGGCTTCCGGGCACCGCACAGCTGGCGCTGAGCCCCCGGCAGCGCACCGCGGCCCCGCGCTCCTTCAGGAGTGCGGGGCCGCAGCGCGTCACGGGGCCGTCCGGACCGCGGCCCGGGGAGCCGCGCACCTGCCGTCCGGGGGAGACCGCCCGGCGGCGGGGGAGGACGAGCAGCCCGCCGAGGCACTGCGGCCCCCGTCCCTCCCGCCGGGAGGAACGAGGGCCGTGAGAGAACGTGCCGCGAACGGGGGGCGCTCAGCGCAGCCGCGCCATCAGGGCGTGCTCCACCAGCGTGATCAGCGTCGACTTGGCATCCGCGCGGTGGCGGGCGTCGGTGGTGATGATCGGGGTGTCCGGGCCGATCTGCAGGGCCTCGCGCACCTCGTCCGGCGTGTACGGCTGCTGGCCGTCGAAGCCGTTGAGCGCGATGACGAAGGGCAGTCCGCTGTTCTCGAAGTAGTCGACGGCGGGGAAGCAGTCGGCGAGCCTCCTCGTGTCGACCAGGACCACCGCGCCGATGGCGCCGCGCACGAGGTCGTCCCACATGAACCAGAAGCGGTCCTGGCCGGGGGTGCCGAACAGGTACAGGATCAGGTCCTGGTCCAGGGTGATGCGGCCGAAGTCCATGGCGACCGTCGTGGTCGTCTTGTCCCCGGTGTGGGTGAGGTCGTCGATGCCCGCCGAAGCAGACGTCATGACGGCCTCCGTGCGCAGCGGGTTGATCTCCGAGACGGCGCCGACGAACGTGGTCTTGCCCACGCCGAAGCCGCCCGCCACCACGATCTTCGCGGAGGTGGTGGAGCGGGAAGGACCGCCGCTAGAGCTTGCGAAGTCCACTGAGCACCCTTTCGAGCAGTGTCACGTCTGGCTGGCCGCCGGCGTTCTCGTCGCCGCCGGGCTGATGGATGGCGACCAGTCCCGCCTCCGCCAAGTCGGCGACGAGGATCCTGGCCACGCCGAGGGGGATCGTCAGCAGCGCCGAGATCTCGGCGACCGACTTGATCTCTCGGCAGAGGTTGCAGATCCGCTGATGCTCGGGCAACTGGCCCTGCATCTGGTGCGGCTGCGCGGTGGTGTGCACCAGCGCCTCGATGGCGAGCTGGTAGCGCGGCCTGGTACGGCCGCCCGTCATGGCGTACGGACGCACCAGGGGGTTGTTCGACGCCCCGGAGGGCGCCGGCTCAGGGGTACGGCGCGGTGGCTGCACGGGCTGGATGCGCGGGGCCTGCGGCTGGTCGTACGGCTGGTCGTAGGGCGAGGAGCCGGGGACCGGCGGGACGTACGGCTGGCCGTGGTGCGGAACGGAGGGGAAGTTGTACCGGTTCTGGGAACCGTCGCCGGGTCCCTGGGCAGGGCCGTACGACCAATTGTCCGACGACGAACCGCCTGGGGGTGTTGCCACTTTCTCCTCCTCCGACTGTGCCTGGCACCCATCATTGTGGAGCCGCGTCCCGAAACCTTACGGCCCCGGGACGCCAAAACGCACCGTCTGTCCTTTAGTTGAGAAGGCTCCCTTGGAGCTCCGCACGCAGATCCGGAGTCAGGACCGTTCCGGCGCGGTCCACGAGAAGGGCCATCTCGTACCCAATGAGGCCGATGTCCGCCTCCGGGTGCGCGAGAACCGCGAGCGAGGAACCGTCGGAGATGGACATGATGAAGAGAAATCCTCGCTCCATCTCCACAACCGTCTGGTTCACGTTGCCGCCCTCGAAGATGCGCGAGGCACCGGCGGTCAGCGAGGTCAGACCGGAGGCGACGGCCGCGAGCTGGTCGGCGCGGTCGCGCGGGAAGCCTTCGGACATCGCCAGAAGGAGTCCGTCGGCGGAGACCACCACCGTGTGGGACACCCCCGGGGTGTTGTCCACGAAGTTGGTGATCAACCAGTTCAGGTTCTGTGCCGCCTGGCTCATCGGGCTCACACTAACGCTCCTGGTTGTAGGTGCTGTCAGGACCGAAGCCCTGGCCGTTCGTTTCACTGCCTGCGTTGCGGCCTCGCTGGACGCCGCGCCGCAGGTTGCTCAGCCTGCCCCGGACGTCCTCCGGGGCTCGGGAGACCTGTGGGCCGCCCTGGGGGGTGGATTCGGCGGAGCCGTCGACCAGGTTGGCCTTGGGGATCCGCCGCGGCAGGCCGGAGGAGGTCACCCCGCCCGCCTTGGGCTTCCGGAGCTGGGCGGCCTGCTGCCAGCGTTCGTCGTTGGCCGAACGCCAGTCGCGTTCACCGCTGTTCTCCGGGGCGGAAGCCGGCGCTTCCTGCTGCACGGGCTGCGCCTCGCCCGGACCGCCCCCGGTGGAACCGCGGCGGGGAAGTCCGGCGTCGGTCAGCTCGTGGGCGGCGGAGGGAGCCGGTCCCGGACGGTCGAAGCCTACGTGGTCCGCCTCACCGGCGTCAGCGGCCTGCGTAGATTCCGCTTCCGGGGCTTCCGCAGGGTACTGGGTCGGGTAGCCGTTCGGGTAGCCGTCCTGCTGGGGCCAGTCGTCCTGCCGGCGCCGCTGCTCGAAGGCGGTCAGGCCGTCCGGCGCGCCGGTGCCGGCCGCGGCCGGCTCCTGGTACGGCTCCGGGTACGCGGCGCCGGGGTAGCCGGAGCCGGACGGGAAGCCGTCCGTCTGCGGCAGGCCGGCGTCCGGCGCGAGGTACTGCTCGCCGTACGTCTGGTGCTGCCCGGTGTCGTAGGGCGCCTGGTGCTGGCCGGTGTCGTACGGCGCCTGGTGCTGGCCGGTGTCGTACGGCGTCTCGTGCCGGCCGGTGTCGTACGGCGCCTGGTGCTGGCCGGTGTCGTACGGCGTCTCCTGCCGGCCGGTGTCGTACGGCGCCTGGTGCCGGCCCGTGTCGTACGGCGTCTGCTGCTCGTCGTACGCGCCCGGGTGCTGCTGCTGGAAGCCGCCCTGGCCGTCGTCGTAGCCGGGCTGCGGGTGCTGCCCGGTGAACTGGTCGGGGTACGCGGCGGGTTCGGGGGTCTCCTGGGCGTGGGCGCCCGGCTGCCCGTCCTGCTGGCCGTGCGTCTGGGCCTCCAGGGCCGCGCGGCGGCCCTCGCGCATCAGGGAACGGCCGACGGGGTCCAGCCCGCGCGGGCCGTCGGGGACCTCGCTGTAGCGGCTGTCGTCGAAGCCGAGCTCCGCGGCCGTCCGCGCCGGCGCCTGCGGGAACTCCTCGCCCCGGACGTTCTGCTCCGGGATGATCTGCGAGACGGTGAACTCGTCGCGGTCGGCCTGCTGCTCGCCGCCGCCGCCGTGCGTGATGGCGTCCGGCAGCATGACCAGCGAGGTGGTGCCCGCCTGCTCGCCCGACGGGCGGAGCTGGACGCGGATGCCGTGCCGGTCGGACAGCCGGCCGACCACGAACAGGCCCATGCGCTGCGAGATCGCGGCGTCCACGGTGGGCGGGTTGGCCAGCTTGTGGTTGATGTCGGCGAAGTCCTCGGCGGTCAGGCCGATGCCCTTGTCGTGGATCTCGACCATCACGCGGCCGTCGGGCAGCCGGGTCGCGGTGACGCGGACCTTGGTCTGCGGGGAGGAGAACGTGGTGGCGTTCTCCAGCAGCTCGGCCAGCAGGTGCACGAGGTCGGTCACGGCACGGCCGTGGATCTCGCAGTCGGGCACGCCCGACAGCTCGATGCGCTCGTACTGCTCCACCTCCGAGGAGGCGGCGCGCAGCACGTCGATCAGCGGCACCGGCTGGTCCCAGCGGCGGCCGGGCTCCTCGCCGGCGAGGACGAGGAGGTTCTCGCCGTTGCGGCGCATACGGGTCGCGAGGTGGTCCAGCTTGAAGAGGTTCTCCAGCTGGTCGGGGTCGGCCTCGTTGTTCTCCAGGTCGGTGATCAGGGTGAGCTGGCCCTCGATCAGCGACTGGTTGCGGCGCGAGAGGTTGGTGAAGATCGCGTTGATGTTGCCGCGCAGCAGGGCCTGCTCGGAGGCGAGCCGGACCGCCTCGCGGTGGACCTGGTCGAAGGCGCGGGCGACCTCGCCGATCTCGTCGGTGGAGGTGATCGGGATCGGGGCGACGCGGGTGTCGACGCGGCCGGGGTCGGTGCGCGAGAGCTGGTCGACCAGCATCGGCAGGCGCTGCTCGGCGATGCCGAAGGCGGCGTTGCGGAGCTGGCGCATCGAGCGGCTCATCTGGCGGGCCACCATGCCGGCCAGGATGAACGCGGCGAGCAGGGCGATCACGACGATGGCACCGGTGATGATCGCGTCGCGCTGGGCGTCGTCGGCGATGCCGGCAGCCTCGGTCACCGCGGCGTCGGACATGTCCGTCTCGATCGTGCGGTACGCGTCGAACTTGAGGGTGTTGACCGCCCACCAGTTCTCGGGGGTGATGCCCTGCCGGGCCAGGGCCGCGCGGGCGGCGGAGTCCGTGGAGGAGAGCTGGGCGAGCTCGGTGACCATCGTCGTCGGGTTCGACGGCGGCGCCACGTAGTCCGGGTCCTTGGCCTTGGCCTCCTTGGCCAGGGCCGCGCCGTCCGCCCGGACCTTCGCCTCGGCCTCCTCCAGCTTCTCGGCGTCCTCCTCGGTGCCGCCGCCCAGGTACTCCTCCATGGCGATGCGCTCGAGGTAGGCGTACGACGACAGCGCGACGCGCTGGCTGGCCAGGTGGCTGGGCTCGGGACCCGGCTTGACCAGGAGCTGCATGCCGATGGACCGTTCCAGCGACAGCGCCGCCTTGGTCAGCGACATCGCGTAGACGGTACGGCCGTAGGAGGTGATGTTGCCGGTGCCCAGACCGAGCTCGTTGGCGAACTCCATCAGCGGGTGAGCGACCTGGGTGTAGCCCTCCTGGGTCTCCACGCCCTTGAGCTTGGAGCTGTAGGCGGAGGCACGCAGCATCTGGAGCTTGGGCTCCTGCTCGCGGAACAGCTTCAGGCGCCGCTCCAGACCGGGCTTTCGCGGCATCTCCTGCGCCGCCCGGTCGAAGGCGTCGGCCGCCTTGTCGGTGGCCTTGCGGACCTTCACCACGCTCTGGTCGTCCTGGCCCTTGCCCTGGAGCAGCGGCGCCGCCGAGACGTCCCGCTCGTTGTACAGGGCGTCGGCGTAGGCCAGCGAGGTCTGCACCAGGCGCGCGGTCTTCTCGGCGTCCTCGGCCTCCTGCCAGGTGTCGATCGAGCTCTTCACCTGGAAGCCGCCCATGACCAGGCCGACCAGCACGGGAATGAGCAGGATGGCGTTGAGCCGGGTCGTCACCCGCCAGTTGCGCGGGGAGAGGCGGCCGCCGCTCGGGGCGGGCGCGGCCGTCGGTTCCGGACCGGGCACGGGGGTGGGCGCCGCTGTGCGCGGCGGCGGGGTGAAGTTGCCCCGGGCCGTCGACGGCTCGGGACTGTTCTTGCTTCGCCTCACTCGACCAACAACCTCTCGGCGGTCGGCACCAACGTTGTGCCGCAGTGTCTCAGAGCCCGGTACGCCATCGAGTACGCAGTACGGCTGAGTACGTCTTTGACCAGGGGGCAGTTCAGGCATTCCAGCACGACGACCAGCGCTCTTCCAAACAGTGGAGCCGACGGAATCCGTGTGGGATAAACGCCCGATAAAACGGTCATAAAGAGCGAGCCCCGCCAAAAGACGGGGCGTTCGTGAGCACAGTGAGACCAGATGTGCGCGACGCGTGGTTGTACCACCCGATTCCTCTGCCGAAACGTTATGAACCCCGGAGCCGACCGTGTCAAACGACACAGCCGGCCCCGGTGCCCGGGCAACTGCCCCGGTCCGCTGCCGATTTGGCCGCCGGGGCCCGGCCCGGGCCCCTCGCCCGGACCGGGCCCTAGCGCAGCCGCGCCATCAGGGCGTGTTCCACGAGCGTGATCAGCGCGCTCTTCGCGTCGGCGCGGTGGCGGGCGTCGGTGGTGATGATCGGGGTGTCGGGACCGATCTGCAGGGCCTCGCGCACCTCGTCCGGGGTGTGCGGCTGCTGGCCGTCGAAGCCGTTGAGCGCGATGACGAAGGGCAGTCCGCTGTTCTCGAAGTAGTCGACGGCGGGGAAGCAGTCGGCGAGCCTCCTCGTGTCGACCAGGACCACCGCGCCGATGGCGCCGCGCACGAGGTCGTCCCACATGAACCAGAAGCGGTCCTGGCCGGGGGTGCCGAACAGGTACAGGATCAGGTCCTGGTCCAGGGTGATGCGGCCGAAGTCCATGGCGACCGTGGTGGTCTTCTTGTCCCCGGTGTGGGTGAGGTCGTCGATGCCCGCCGAGGCGGACGTCATGACGGCCTCCGTGCGCAGCGGGTCGATCTCCGAGACGGCGCCGACGAACGTGGTCTTGCCCACGCCGAAGCCCCCCGCCACCACGATCTTCGCGGAGGTGGTCGACCGGCCCCCGTCAGAGCTTGCGAAGTCCACTGAGCACCCTTTCGAGCAGTGTCACGTCCGGCGCTCCGCCGGCGTTCTCGTCGCCGCCCGGCTGGTGGATGGCGACGAGCCCGGCCTCGGCGAGGTCGGCGACGAGGATCCTGGCCACGCCCAGCGGCATGTTCAGCAGCGCCGACACCTCGGCGACCGACTTCACCTCGCGGCACAGGTGGCAGATGCGCTGGTGCTCCGGAAGGAGCCCCATGAGCGCTGCCGGGTCGGCCGTCGTGCTGATCAGCGCCTCGATGGCGAGCTGGTAGCGCGGCCGGGTCCGGCCGCCGGTCATCGCGTACGGACGTACCAGCGGCTGGTCGCCCTCGTCCTCGTACGGCTCCGCGTACGGATCATGAGAGGCGGTGGGCGGGTTCATGGATCCTCCGGGCGGGACAGCAAGTCGGTCAGTCAAGCCGTCTGACGGGGCCGGTGGGGGGTTTGTGGCGGCCGGACGGTGATTTGGTGAGACGGGTGGTGCCTGGGCCTGTCAGTGGAGCAGACTGCCTTGTAGTTCGGCGCGCAGGTCGGGCGTGAGTACCGCCCCCGCGCGCTCCACGAGGAGCGTCATCTCGTAGCCGACGAGGCCGATGTCGCACTCCGAGTGGGCGAGCACGGCCAGCGACGAGCCGTCCGAGACGGACATCAGGAAGAGGAACCCGCGTTCCATCTCCACCACCGTCTGCGCCACGGGGCCGCCCTCGAAGATCCGGGACGCCCCGGCGGTCAGCGAGGTCAGCCCGGAGGCCACGGCCGCGAGCTGGTCGGCCCGGTCGCGCGGGAAGCCTTCGGACATCGCCAGAAGGAGTCCGTCGGCGGAGACCACGACCGTGTGGGACACCCCGGGGGTGTTGTCCACGAAATTCGTGATCAACCAGTTCAGGTTCTGTGCCGCCTGGCTCATCGGGCTCAACTAACGCTCCTGCTGGTGAGTGGGCCGCGGGTGGCTGCCGGTCTGGGCAGCTCCCGCCTGTCGGCCCTGTGCGATACCCCGACGGAGATTGGTCAGCCGGCCGCGCACGTCGTCGGGGGCGCGCGAGACCTGCGGACCGCTCTGGTGCGGCTGCTGCTGAGCCGTTCCGGGCACGAGGTTGGCCCGGGGCACCCGGCGCGGCAGGCCGGAGGTGGTGACACCGCCCGCGGCCGGCTGCCGCACCCGCTCGGCCTGCCGGACGAGTTCGTCGTTGGGCGAACTGCGCCAGGCGGTGGAGCCGGGACGCTGCCCGGCGGGGGCGGAGGGGGCCTGCGGCTGCTGCGGCTCGGGCGCCGCCGGGGCGCTCTCCTGCTGCCGCTGCTCACCGCGGAACCAGTTGGTCTCCAGGGTGTCGTACAGCGGCGTGCGCCCGTCACCGGCGTCCGGGGCCGGGGGCAGCGCCTCGGGCTCCGGACGGACCGGGCCCGCCTGCGGAGTGCCGAAGCGCGCGCCGTCGGCGTGCGGATGCTCCAGCCGGCCCCCGGCCGGACCGGGCCGCTCCGGCAGGGCGTGCCGGCCCGTGGAGCCGTTGTCGTACGCCTGCGGTGCGGCGAACCGGTCCGCGGCGGACGGGTCGTTCTGCCCGGCGGGCGTGCCGAAGACGTCACCGCGGACGAACTGCCCGGTGTTCTGCGCCTCACCGGCGAACCGGTCGGCGGGCGCCTCGGGCCGGGGGAACGCGCCGGTGGCCTGCGGACCGGCGGCACCGGGAGCCGGGGCGCCGAAGTCGGGGCGGGCGAACTCGGCGGTGGCGCCGGGACCCTGGCGGTCGCCGGTGCCCGGGAACGCCGGGATCTCCGCGGTGGCGCCGGGGCCCTGGCGGTCGTCGACGCGCGGCATGCGCGACGTGGCGGAGACGTCCGGCTCCTCGTGGCCGCGCGGGGTGTCCAGCGAGGCGCGCGACACCGGCCGGGCGTTGTCGTCGCCCCAGCTCGGCACGCGGGGCTGGGAGTCGCCACCGGGCAGTTCGGGCCGCGGGCCACCGCGGGCCGGGAGCTGCGGGCGGCGCCGCCCGCCCTGGTCGTCGCCCTTGCCGCGGCGCGGCGAGGGGGCCGGGCCGGTCCGGGGCGGTTCCAGGCCGGCGGAGGGGCCGCGGCCGCCGAAGGCGTCGGGGCGCTGCGGCGCGTTCATGCCCGCGGCCTGCAGGCCCTGCGGGGCGCCCGGGGCCTGACCGGCACCCGGACCGCCGGGAGCCGGACGGCCCTGCTGCACGGGGGAGGGGCCCTGCGGGCCCCGCGGCGCACCGGGCTGTCCCGGACGGCCGCCGTCACGCGGGGGCAGCGCGGCGCGCGCACCCGGGCCGGTGCCCAGCCGGCCGCCGCCCGGCGCGCCGGCGCCGAGGGCACCGCCGCCCGGACCGCCGGCCGAGGGGCCGCCGATCCCGCGGCCGCCGCCCTGGCCGGCCGCCGCCCGCCGGGCCGCCGCGGCACCCGCCGCGGCCTGCGCCGCGGCCGGACCGCCGGAGACCCCGGGGCCCTGTCCCTGCTTGGGCTGGGGCTTCTTGCCGCCCTGGGCGACGTCGACGGGGAGCATGACCAGCGCGGTCGTGCCACCGGAGTCGGAGGGACGGAGCTGGATGCGGATGCCGTGGCGCTGGGACAGCCGGCCGACCACGAACAGACCCATGCGGCGGGAGACGGAGACGTCCACCGTCGGGGGCGAGGCGAGCCGCTCGTTGATCGCGGCCAGGTCCTCCGGCGACAGGCCGATACCGGTGTCGTGGATCTCGATCAGCACCCGGCCGTCGGGCAGCGCGTGACCGGTGACCTTGACCTTGGTCTGCGGCGAGGAGAACGAGGTCGCGTTCTCCAGCAGCTCGGCGAGCAGGTGCACGAGGTCGTTGACGACCCGTCCGGCGACCTCGGTGGTCGGCACGGAGGACAGCTCGATCCGCTCGTACTGCTCCACCTCGGACGCGGCGGCACGCAGCACGTCGACCAGCGGGACCGGGCGGGTCCACCGGCGGCCCGGCTCCTCACCGGCGAGGACGAGGAGGTTCTCGCCGTTGCGGCGCATGCGCGTGGCGAGGTGGTCGAGCTTGAACAGCGAGGAGAGCTGGTCCGGGTCGGCCTCGCGGGACTCCAGCTCGGAGATGAGCGAGAGCTGGCGCTGGATCAGACCCTGGGAGCGGCGCGAGAGGTTGGTGAACATCGCGTTGACGTTGCCCCGCAGCAGCGCCTGCTCGGCGGCGAGGCGGACCGCCTCGCGGTGCACGTCGTCGAAGGCCGCGGCCACCCGGCCGATCTCGTCCCGGGAGTGCAGGCCGACCGACTCCACGGAGGTGTCCACGTCCTGCGGGTCGGACTCCGAGAGCTGCTTGACCAGCTCGGGCAGGCGGTCCTGGGCGACCCGGGTCGCGGTGTCCTCCAGCCGGCGCAGCGAGCGGATCATGCTCCGGGCCATGACGAAGGCGCCGACCAGCGACACACCGAGCACGAGCAGGATCAGCGCACCGGAGATGATCGCCTCGCGCTCGGACTCGCTGCGCAGCTCGCGCGCCTTCTGCTCCATGTCCTCCAGCAGCGTGTGCTCGATGTTCTTCATCTGCTGGATCTTGGTGGAGCTGTCGTCCAGCCAGTCCTGGTAGGACCGCTTCTCGATCTCCTCGATGGCGCCGTCGGTGCCCAGCACGCGGCCCGCGTACTTGTCGGTGGCCTCGATGGTCGGGTTGCCCTGGTCGATGGGCTTGAGCAGTTCCTCGGCGCCGTCGCCGTAGATGCTGGTGAAGCTGCGCAGCTCCGAGCGCTGGCTCTGCAGCGCGGCCTCGGCGTAGAGCCGGTCGTTCTCGGAGAGGTCGCCCGCCTTGGTGTTGGTGGCGGGCAGCGCCGCGGCGATGACCGCGCGCTGCACGGAGGCGTACTCCTTGGCGGTCGAGAAGGCCGCCAGCGCGCGGGTGCGCTGGATCATCTCCGGGTTGCTGGTCGCCTCCGCCATGTCCTGCGAGAGGTCGAGCAGGTGCGAGATCAGGCGGTGGTAGGCGTCGACGGTCCGGGTGGAGTTCTCCCTGGACTCGTAGGCGGTGCTGCGGATCTTGTTGAGGTCGTTCAGGTCGCTCGCGAGGCCGACGAGGCTGTCGCGGACGCCGTGGAGCGTGCCGTCCTTGCTGGCGCTGTCGATCTCCTCGGAGCTCTCGAGGAAGTTCTTCAGGGCCCGGTCGGTCTTCTCCCGGTCGCCCTTGATGGAGATCGCGCTGGCCTTGGAGCCGTGCGCCAGCGGACCGGCGGACTGGTCGCGCTCCTCCTGGAGCGCGGCGGCCAGCTCGGTGGCCTGCTTGGTCATGTCCGTCAGCAGCTTCATGTTGTCGAGCTGCTGCATGTCGTCCAGGGACTGGCTGATGCGCATCGCGCCGAGCGAGGTGGCCGCGACCACCGGGAGCGCGAGCAGCGACACCAGACGCGTGGAGATGCGCCAGTTGCGCAGGGCCATGCGCGAGCCGGGACCCACCGGGCCCTTCGGCTGCTTGGCCGCCGCGGCCGGGCCCGCCTGCCCGGAGGGAGCCGGCGCGCCGGGGCGTCCGGGGCGCTCGCCGCCGTCGCCGGCCGCGGGCTTGCCCTGGTTCTGGGCGTGCTGGGGCGAGGAGCTGACGGCCATGGGGCCAGTCCCGCCGTGCGGCTCCGGCTCCGCCGAAGCGCTGCCATCCCTCTTGAAACGTCCCTGCACTAGCGTCGCAACCTCTGGACCAGGCGCCCTGCCGCACGAACGGCAGGACACGGTGTCGGCGTCATGGGGGCGCCCTGAATTACGCCCCCGTGGTGGTCGTGAGTGACCGGCGCTGGTTCCCCCTTCTCGCCCGCCGCTCGGCGCTTGTCCGCGCTCCCTGTGCGCCGGCTCGATCCTGCGGCGGTCCGTGGAATTCCAGCACAGTGCCGGATCTCCAACAAGGCCCGTGAGGCACGCCGTGACGTACGTGACACCTCGTGAGGGACGGGTCACCACGCGTAGAAAGTGATCTTCTTCAAAGCGGACACAAGGGTGCGATCCACCCAATCCAGAGGGGTGTCCCAGTCGCCATGATCAGGAGCGGAATGCGGGCTTCGGGGGCCCAATGTCCGTTTCGTTGCGGTGGGATGTGGGCCTGGATTGACCGATTTGCCCCTGCTTAAGTGAGCAAACTCACATACCGATCACGAGACCTCTCTGCCTTGCGTGGGAATCGCATGTTTAGCCTGACGCTTTACAGAGATGGCAAAACCGACAACCCGCGCTCGCGCGGGGGTCCCCGGACCCTCCCGGCGCCCGGACACGACAGGGTCTCGTACAACCGTGAAGACGACGATGATGTTCCACAAGATCGCCAACCCGCGGCGCACGACACTGGCGCACCTGAAGGACGCCGGCGAACTGCAGACGCCGGAGCGGCCGGAGCACCGCGTCGAGCTCCCCGCCCAGACCGCCAACCCCAGGCGGACCGTGCTGAACGAGGTCCCGGCCACGGCCGCGGCGGCAGAGTAGTACGCAGCGGACCGCCACGGGCACCCCTCCGGCCGCCGGCCTCCCAGCCGGCGGCCGGACGCGTCTGCGGGCCCGGTCCGCCCGGGCGTACGGCGCCCCGCCCGGCCGAACCGCGCGGGGCGCCCGCCCGGAATGCGCGAGGCACCCGGCTTCCGCCGCGTTAGCCTGGAGCGTCAGACTCCAGCCAGTAGTCAAGGGGCCAAGCAACCCGTGCGCATCGCCAGGTTCTCCATCGACGGGAACGTCGCTTTCGGCGCGGTCGAGGGCGACCAGCCGGACGAGCTCGTCCTCGACATCATCAAGGGCATCCCGTTCGCGGACTTCGAGCTCTCCGGCACCAAGGTGCCCGTGAGCAAGGTACGGCTGCTGCCGCCGGTGCTCCCCAACAAGGTCGTGGCCTTCGGCCGCAACTACGCCGAGCACGCGCGGGAACTGGGCAACGAGGTGCCCGACGCCCCGTTCGCCTTCTTCAAGCCGTCGACCTCCGTCATCGGCCCCGGTGACGAGATCCGGTACCCCTCCTTCTCGCAGGAACTCCACCACGAGGCCGAGCTCGCCGTCGTCATCGGCCGCATGTGCCGCGAGGTGCCGCGCGAGCGTGTCGAGGACGTGATCCTCGGCTACACCTGCGCGATCGACGTCACCGCCCGCGACGTGCAGAAGCGCGAGAAGCAGTGGGCCCGCGCCAAGGGCTTCGACACCTCCTGCCCGCTCGGCCCCTGGGTGGAGACCGACCTGGACCTCGCCGCCGCGTCCGACCTGACCATCCAGCTCACGGTCAACGGACAGCAGCGCCAGCTCGGCCGCACCAGCGAGATGATCCACCCGATCGCGGACCTGATCGTCAACATCTCCGAGGCCATGACGCTGCTCCCCGGCGACGTGATCCTCACCGGCACCCCCGCGGGCGTCGGACCCCTCAACGTCGGCGACGAGGTCGCCGTCACCATCGAAGGCATCGGCACTCTCACCAACAAGGTTGTCAAGCGTGGCTAGCGCACCCGGCTCCGTACGCGTCCGTTTCTGTCCCTCGCCCACCGGTAACCCCCATGTGGGCCTGGTCCGCACCGCCCTGTTCAACTGGGCGTTCGCCCGGCACCACGGCGGCACCCTGGTCTTCCGCATCGAGGACACCGACGCGGCCCGCGACTCGGAGGAGTCGTACCAGCAGCTCCTGGACTCGATGCGCTGGCTCGGCTTCGACTGGGACGAGGGCCCCGAGGTCGGCGGCCCGCACGCGCCGTACCGCCAGTCGCAGCGCATGGACATCTACCGGGACGTCGCCCGGAAGCTGCTGGACGGCGGTTACGCCTACCACTGCTACTGCTCCCAGGAGGAGCTGGACACCCGCCGCGAGGCCGCCCGCGCCGCCGGCCGGCCGTCCGGCTACGACGGCCACTGCCGCGAGCTGAGCGCCGCCCAGGTCGAGGAGTACAAGGCGCAGGGCCGCGAGCCGATCGTCCGCTTCCGGATGCCCGACGAGACGATCACCTTCACGGACCTGGTCCGCGGCGAGCTGACGTTCACCCCGGAGAACGTCCCGGACTACGGCATCGTCCGCGCCAACGGCGCCCCCCTCTACACGCTCGTCAACCCGGTCGACGACGCGCTGATGGAGATCACCCACGTCCTGCGCGGCGAGGACCTGCTCTCCTCCACCCCGCGCCAGATCGCCCTGTACAAGGCGCTGATCGAGCTGGGCATCGCCCAGCGCATCCCCGAGTTCGGCCACCTGCCGTACGTGATGGGCGAGGGCAACAAGAAGCTCTCCAAGCGCGACCCGCAGTCGTCGCTGAACCTCTACCGCGAGCGCGGCTTCCTCCCCGAGGGCCTGCTCAACTACCTCTCCCTGCTCGGCTGGTCCCTCTCGGCCGACCAGGACGTCTTCACGGTCGACGAGATGGTCGCGGCCTTCGACGTCACGGACGTCAACCCCAACCCCGCCCGCTTCGACCTGAAGAAGTGCGAGGCGATCAACGGCGACCACATCCGCATGCTGGAGGCGAAGGACTTCGCCGAGCGCTGCCGCCCGTGGCTGAAGGCCCCCTTCGCCCCCTGGGCGCCGGAGGACTTCGACGAGGCCAAGTGGCAGGCGATCGCCCCGCACGCGCAGACCCGCCTGAAGGTCCTCTCCGAGATCACCGACAACGTCGACTTCCTGTTCCTGCCGGAGCCGGCCTGGGACGAGGCGTCCTGGACCAAGGCGATGAAGGAGGGCTCGGACGCGCTCCTGCGCACGGCCCGGGAGAAGCTGGAGGCGGCCGACTGGTCGTCCCCCGAGTCCCTGAAGGAGGCCGTCCTGGCCGCCGGCGAGGCCCACGGCCTCAAGCTCGGCAAGGCCCAGGCCCCGGTCCGCGTCGCCGTCACCGGCCGCACGGTCGGCCTGCCGCTCTTCGAGTCCCTGGAGATCCTCGGCAAGGAGAAGGCGCTGGCCCGCATCGACGCCGCGCTGGCGAAGCTCGCCGCGTAGGGCGCCGCGCGCGCGTGAGGGGCGGCTCCCGGCTCGTACGGGTGCCGCCCCTCGCCGTACCGGCTCCCGGGCCGCTGTCGGTGCGGGGCGCTACTGTTCCGGCTCGCGGCGCCCCGGTGCCGCCCGCCGCCCCGCGACCGCGCCGGCTGCGGAGACCCACGTCCGGAAAGGCGCCGCCATGCCGATGTCCGCCCCCGACTACACCTGGCTGTTCACGCCCGGGAGCACCTTCGCCTACGAGTCCGGGACCACGGGCGTGATCCATGTCGCATCCGGGGGCGAGCTGTGGCTGCCCACCGGGCGGATCGTGGCCTGCGACCCCTTCGTCTGCCTCGGCGCGGGCGAGGCGGAGCCCTTCACGGCCGCCGTCGAGCCCGGCCGCTACCGCGTCGAGGCGGCCGTGGCGACCCTCACCCGGCCCGGCGAGCCCCCCTCCGACGAGCCCCACCTGCGGGTGGCCGCCGCCCGCCTGGTCATCCGCGACGAACCCACCGCCACCTGGGAACTCGCCCTGCTCCCCGGCCAGGACCCGGCCGAGCTCGGCGACGAGGAGTTCTACGGCTACGGCGTCGACGCCGGCACCGGCTGCTTCTACGACGCGGCGGCCGAGGAGTCCTTCCCCGCCTCCGAGGGCGACGAGGGACCCCTGTGGGACGCCTTCGAGCACAGCGACTGGGCGCCCGGCCCGCACCTGATCACGGCCCCGGGGACGGGACACGCCGTGGCCGCGTTCACCTCCGGCTGGGGCGACGGCGCCTACCCGACCTGGATAGGCCGCACCGAAGCCGGCGAGATCACCTGCTTCGTCACGGACTTCTTCGTCGCCCCGGACCCCTCCGAGTCCGCCCGCCCGGCGCTACCGTCGGAACCATGGCGATCAGAGCCGTCGTCTGGGACGTCGACGACACCCTCTTCGACTACACGACCGCCGACCGCGAGGGCATGCGCGCCCATCTCGTGGCCGAGGGCCTGCTCGACGGGTACGGATCCGCCGAGCGGGCCCTGGCGCGCTGGCGGGAGATCACCGAGGCCCAGTGGGCGCGGTTCGCGGCCGGCGAGGTCGACTTCGTCACACAGCGCCGCGACCGCACCCGGGTCTTCCTCGGCCGCGACCTGACCGACGCCGAGGCCGACGGCTGGTTCGAGCGCTACCTGGCGCACTACGAGGCCGCCTGGGCCCTCTTCCCCGACGTCCTGCCCGTCCTCGACGCCCTCGCCGGCAGCCACCGCCACGCGGTGCTGTCCAACTCCAGCGTCACCGTCCAGGACCACAAGCTGCGCGTCCTCGGCCTGCACCACCGCTTCGAGGCCGTCCTGTGCGCCGCCGAGATCGGCGTCTCCAAGCCCGAGGCCGGTGCCTTCCTGGCCGCCTGCGACGCCCTCGGCCTGCCCCCGCACGAGGTCGCCTACGTCGGCGACCACCCGGAGATCGACGGCCGGGGCGCCGCCGAGGCCGGACTGCTGTCGGTGTGGATCGACCGCGGCGGGGCCCGTGCGGCGGCCGTGCCGCCCGCCGGTTTGCGGCGCATCGCCACCCTCGCCGAACTGCCCGCCCTCCTCGCTCCGGATACTCGTTTTGGAGCCCCGTCCACCTTCGGGTAATGTTCTTTCTGCGCCGCGGGGAGCGGGCCGAAAGGCCGGAGCCCCGAAGCGCGAAGCTAGAACAAGATCCCCTCTGGGGCTTGCGTTCCAGTGGCCTATGGTGTAATTGGCAGCACGACTGATTCTGGTTCAGTTAGTCTTGGTTCGAGTCCAGGTAGGCCAGCTCGCAGAGCTCATCTGCACCCGCGGATCTCATCCGCAAGCCCCCGTTGTGTAGCGGCCTAGCACGCTGCCCTCTCAAGGCAGTAGCGCCGGTTCGAATCCGGTCGGGGGTACTGATTCCGGTCAGATCGTCGATCATGTCGGAATCGCTAGGGCCCCCGTTGTGTAGCGGCCTAGCACGCCGCCCTCTCAAGGCGGTAGCGCCGGTTCGAATCCGGTCGGGGGTACTGAAGGTGAAGGCCCCAGTGGTCTAAACCACCTTGGTCTATGGTGTAATTGGCAGCACGACTGATTCTGGTTCAGTTAGTCTTGGTTCGAGTCCAGGTAGACCAGCTCGGACCTGCGGAAACGCAGAGTCCACGCCCCCGTTGTGTAGCGGCCTAGCACGCCGCCCTCTCAAGGCGGTAGCGCCGGTTCGAATCCGGTCGGGGGTACAACAGAGGATGGCCCCCCGCTTCGGCGGGGGGCCATCGGCGTTCCGGCGCCCACCCGGCACCGGTCCGTCCGGACGCCGGCCGGGCCCCCTCAACTCCCGCACGGAGCCGTCGATTCGATCAGGGGAGCAAGGGGTCGGGGTTCGGTGGGATCAGTCAGGGGATCGGCGGCATCGAGGGATCAGGGCATCAGGGTGCCGGGTCGGTCTCGGGGCCGGCCCGGGGCCGACCGGGGGGCGGATGCCGGGAAGGGCCTGCCGCGGCGTTGAGGCCGGCCCTCCGCGATGGCGTCCGCGGTGATCAGCCGGAGCGGCGCAGGGCCTCGGAGAGGCGGGCGGCGGCGTCGATGACCGCCTGGGCGTGCATCCGGCCCGGGTGGCGGGTCAGGCGCTCGATGGGCCCGGAGACCGAGACGGCGGCCACCACGCGGTTGGAGGGGCCGCGCACGGGCGCGGAGACGGAGGCCACGCCCGGCTCCCGCTCGCCGATCGACTGGGCCCAGCCGCGGCGCCGCACGCCCGACAGGGCCGTCGCCGTGAAGCGGGCGCCCTGCAGCCCCCGGTGCAGCCGCTCCGGCTCCTCCCAGGCGAGCAGGATCTGCGCCGAGGAGCCGGCCTTCATCGTGAGGGTGGAACCGACCGGGACCGTGTCCCTCAGACCCGACAGGCGCTCCGCCGCGGCGACGCAGATGCGCATGTCGCCCTGGCGGCGGTAGAGCTGCGCGCTCTCGCCCGTCACGTCCCTGAGGTGGGTGAGGACCGGGCCGGCGGTGGCCAGCAGGCGGTCCTCGCCCGCCGCCGCGGCCAGCTCGGCCAGGCGCGGGCCGAGGATGAAACGGCCCTGCATGTCGCGGGCCACCATGCGGTGGTGTTCCAGGGCCACGGCCAGGCGGTGGGCCGTGGGTCGTGCCAGTCCGGTCGCTCCGACCAGACCCGCGAGGGTGGCCGGACCGGACTCCAGAGCGCTCAGGACGAGTGCCGCCTTGTCCAGAACGCCGACGCCGCTACTGTTGTCCATGCAACGATACTTGCGTCTCACTCTGTGAAACGCAAGTTCAATTTTCCGTGGAACACGCCACCCTGGATGTCACGAAGTCACAGCGGCCCGTGGACGTGAGGGCCTGGCGGCGGATGCCCGGGAACAGGGGTGCGGGCAGCGCCTCCTCAAGATCTCTAGTTGGGTCGGCGCACGTTCGCCGGCCGGAGGGAAAGCGATGGGTAGGACACTCGCGGAGAAGGTCTGGGACGACCATGTCGTCCGGCGCGCCGAGGGCGAGCCCGACCTCCTCTACATCGATCTGCACCTGCTGCACGAGGTGACCAGCCCGCAGGCCTTCGACGGCCTCCGCAAGAGCGGCCGGACGGTGCGCCGTCTCGACCTCACCATCGCCACCGAGGACCACAACACCCCGACCCTCGACATCGACAAGCCCATCGCCGACCCGGTCTCCCGGGTCCAGCTCGAGACGCTGCGCAAGAACTGCGCCGAGTTCGGCGTCCGGCTGCACCCGCTGGGCGACGTCGAGCAGGGCGTCGTCCACGTCGTCGGTCCGCAGCTCGGCCTGACCCAGCCCGGCACCACCGTGGTCTGCGGCGACTCGCACACCTCCACGCACGGCGCCTTCGGCGCGCTGGCGTTCGGTATCGGCACCTCGCAGGTCGAGCACGTGCTGGCCACCCAGACGCTGCCGATGGCCCGCCCGAAGACCATGGCGATCACGGTCAACGGCGAACTGCCGGACGGCGTCACCGCCAAGGACCTCATCCTGGCGATCATCGCCAGGATCGGCACCGGCGGCGGCCAGGGCTACATCCTGGAGTACCGCGGCGAGGCCATCGAGAAGCTCTCGATGGAGGCCCGGATGACCATCTGCAACATGTCGATCGAGGCCGGCGCGCGCGCGGGCATGATCGCTCCGGACGAGACCACCTTCGCCTACCTCAAGGGCCGCCCGCACGCCCCCGAGGGCGCGGACTGGGACGCGGCGGTGGAGTACTGGAAGACGCTGCGCACCGACGACGACGCCGAGTTCGACGCCGAGGTGGTCATCGAGGCCGCCGAGCTGTCGCCGTTCGTCACCTGGGGCACCAACCCGGGCCAGGGCGCGCCGCTTTCCGCCGCCGTCCCCGACCCGGCCTCGTACGAAGACGCTTCGGAGCGCCTGGCCGCCGAAAAGGCCCTGGAGTACATGGGGTTGGAGGCCGGACAGCCGCTGCGCTCCATCAAGGTGGACACCGTCTTCGTAGGCTCCTGCACCAACGGGCGGATCGAGGACCTGCGCGCCGCCGCCGGCATCCTCAAGGGCCGCAAAGTCGCCGACGGGGTACGGATGCTGGTCGTCCCGGGCTCCGCGCGGGTCGGTCTCCAGGCCGTCTCCGAGGGGCTGGACGTGGTCTTCAAGGAGGCCGGTGCCGAGTGGCGGCACGCGGGCTGCTCGATGTGCCTGGGCATGAACCCCGACCAGCTCGCCCCCGGTGAGCGCTCCGCCTCCACCTCCAACCGCAACTTCGAGGGGCGGCAGGGCAAGGGGGGCCGCACCCACCTGGTGTCGCCGCAGGTCGCCGCCGCGACGGCGGTCCTGGGCCACCTGGCCTCCCCGGCCGACCTGTCCGCCGACGCCCCCACGCCCGCTGGAGTCTGATCAGTCATGGAAGCCTTCACCACCCACACCGGCCGGGCCGTCCCGCTGCGCCGCAGCAACGTCGACACCGACCAGATCATCCCCGCCCACTGGCTCAAGAAGGTCACGCGCGACGGGTTCGAGGACGGGCTGTTCGAGGCGTGGCGCAAGGACCCCGAGTTCGTGCTCAACCGCCCCGAGCGGCAGGGCGCCACGGTCCTGGTCGCCGGCCCCGACTTCGGCACCGGCTCCTCCCGTGAGCACGCCGTCTGGGCGCTGCAGAACTACGGCTTCAAGGCCGTGATCTCCTCCCGCTTCGCCGACATCTTCCGCGGCAACTCGCTGAAGAACGGCCTGCTCACCGTCGTCCTCGACCAGAAGATCGTGGACGCGCTGTGGGAGCTCACCGAAGCCGACCCCACCGCCGAGGTCACGGTCGACCTGGTCGGGCGCGAGGTGCGCGCCGCCGGCATCACCGCCTCCTTCGAGCTGGACGAGAACTCCCGCTGGCGGCTGCTGAACGGCCTCGACGACATCTCGATCACCCTCCAGAACGAGGCGGACATCGCCGCGTACGAGGCGAAGCGCCCGGCGTACAAGCCCCGGACGCTCCCGGTCTGACCCGGGCCGCACACAAGGTCGACTTTCGGCCACCGCGACACCCCCGCCGTACCCCCGATCGGTCCGATCGGGGGTACAGGCGTGTCTGGGCCCGATCACCCCCGCGCGGCCCGGCCCGGGGGCTCAACGCCCCACGTTAAAGGGGGTGTTACCGGGGTACGAGAGGCGGGTGACCGAGGGTTCGGGGAGCGCCCGGAAGGCCGTCCGAGGCGGCAGTTGCCCCCCTGCGCAGGCGACAACTCGCCCCAGATGGCACAATCTGTGCATGGAACACGACGGCCAACTCGAGCTCTATACGGCGGTCGCGGTCCAGCTCAAAGAAGCGCACGCCAGGGTGCGCGCACTGCAAGTCCCGGAGGGCGTACGGGTGGCGCTGACCCGGAAGCTGCTGGTCATTACGGCCGCGGCCAAACATGATCTCGCCGGTGCGGCAAGGCGCCTGGAGCGGTTCAGTGCGGACCTCGACGAGGGGCGATTCCCCGAAGAGGAACGCTGAACGGGCCGGGACAGTCGAGTCGGTTGCGGCACAAGGGTGATAAGCCCGTTTCGTGTTTGATTTGCGGTATATATCTGCCTAACGTGCGAAAAAGCTGGAACACTTTCGTTCCGGCGATGTCTCCGAAGGGGAAGACGTGAACAAGGCGCAGCTCGTAGAAGCGATTGCCGACAAGATGGGCGGCCGCCAGCAGGCTGCCGATGCCGTCGACGCGGTACTGGACGCCATCGTCCGTGCGGTGGTCGCCGGTGACCGGGTCTCGGTCACCGGCTTCGGTTCCTTCGAGAAGGTCGACCGCCCGGCCCGCTACGCCCGTAACCCCCAGACGGGCGAGCGGGTTCGGGTCAAGAAGACCTCCGTCCCCCGTTTCCGCGCGGGTCAGGGCTTCAAGGACCTGGTCAGCGGCTCGAAGAAGCTCCCGAAGAACGACATCGCGGTGAAGAAGGCCCCCAAGGGCAGCCTCTCCGGCCCCCCGCCCACCATCTCCAAGGCCGCGGGCAAGAAGGCCGCCGCCAAGAAGACCACGGGCGCGGCCAAGAAGACGACGGCCAAGAAGACCACCGCCGCGGCGAAGAAGACCACGGGCGCGGCGAAGCAGACCACCGCCGCGGCGAAGAAGACCGCCGCCACGAAGGCTCCCGCCACCAAGGCGACCGCCAAGACCACCGCGGCGAAGAAGACCACGGCCAAGAAGGCCCCGGCGAAGAAGGCGACGGCCACCAAGGCCCCGGCCAAGAAGTCGACCGCGCGCAAGACCACCGCCAAGAAGACCACCGCCCGCAAGAAGTAGCGGGCGGCAGGGCACCAGGGCACTCACGCGCCGGGCCGGACTCCCTCACGGAGTCCGGCCCGCGGCCTGTCCGGGGCTTTTCGGGTCCATCGGTTCATCCGGTTCATCCGGTTCTTCCCGCGCGTCCCGCCCGGCCGGGACCCGCCGGCCCTTCCCGGCCCGCCTGCCCTCCTGGCCCCGGCCCTTCCTGGCTTCCGACAGTGCCCGAGCTGCCGGCCTCTCCCGGCTCGGCGGTACTTCGCGGCCCGGAATCAGAAGGTCTGGAGGGTCACCAGCGTGATCCGGCGCCCCGCGCCCTCGCCCTCGGTCTCGATGCGCACCCGCTGACCGGGGCGCAGCAGCCTCAGGCCCCCCGCGTCGAACGCCGCCGCGTCGAAGGGGACGGGCGTGCCGTCGTCGAGCAGCACCTGCCCGCTGCGGCTGTCCGGGTCGTACGTGTATGCGGTCGCCTGCATGACGGCAGCCTACTGCCCCGGCACGGGGTCCCGCCCGGGCAGCAGCGCCGCCGCCGCGGCGGTGTGCGGGCCCACGCCCAGCGCCAGCGCCGCCCGCAGATCGTCACCGGTGTCGACGTCCTGCCGTACGGAATCCACCGCGTCCAGCCGGAGTTCCGCCGCGCCGGACGCGCGGTGACGGGCCCGGGAATCCGGGCCGAAAGCGGGCCGCAATGCCTGTCCCGGGGCGGCGGCCAGCACGGTCGTGCCGATCGCGGCGGCATCGGCGAGAAAAGCGCGCGGAAATTGTGCGGCCTCCCGCAGGACACGGGCCAATTCCGCGGGGCGCAGCGCCGGGAGATCCGCGTTGAGGGTGGCCACGGGGCGCCCGGGACGCGCGGACCGCACCACCGCCGCCGCGTGGGCCAGGGCGGCGTTCAGGCCCCCGCGCGGTTCGTCGGGGACGATGGCGGCGCCCAGCGCGGCCAGTTCCCGGCCGGCCCGGGCGTCGTCCGTGACGACTGCCACATCGGCCACCTCCGGGCAGGCCAGCGCCGCGGTCACCGTGTCCAGCGCGAAGGCGAGCGCGAGGCCCGGCCGCACCCCGTCGTCCGCGGTGTCCGACAGCCTGCTCTTGGCCCGGGCCAGGGGCTTCACGGGTACGACCAAGGTCCACTGCACGAGCGTTCCGTCCCTCTCTTGTCGTGGCCATTGTCCCCCCGGGGACCCGGCCGGCCCCGAGGCGGGGCGTACGGTGTTCTCGACAGACCGGCGGCCCGGGGCGACACTTGTGCGGCTCCCCTGGCCCCGTTCCAGGCCCTAGAGGAAGGTGTCCGCGTGCCCCGCCGGAGAATCGGCTTCTGGTACCGCTTCGCCGCGGTGATCTGCAAACCGCCGCTGGTGGTTCTGCTCAAGCGGGACTGGCGCGGAATGGAGCACATTCCGGCCGAGGGCGGATTTATCACGGTCGTGAACCACAATTCGCACATCGATCCCTTCGCGTACGCGCATTTCCAGTACAACACCGGACGCGTCCCGCGATTCCTGGCGAAGAGCGGTCTTTTCAAGAAGGGATTCGTCGGCGCCGCGATGCGCGGCACCGGGCAGATCCCCGTCTACCGGGAGAGCACGGACGCGCTGAGCGCCTTCCGCGCCGCGATCGACGCCGTCCAGCGCGGCGAGTGCGTCGCCTTCTACCCCGAGGGCACCCTGACCCGCGACCCGGACGGCTGGCCCATGACGGGCAAGACCGGCGCCGCGCGCGTCGCCCTGCAGACCCGCTGCCCGGTGATCCCCGTCGCCCAGTGGGGCTGCAACGAGGTGCTGCCGCCGTACGCGAAGAAGCCGAACCTCTTCCCGCGCAAGACCCACCGTGTGCTGGCGGGCCCGCCGGTGGACCTCTCCCGCTTCTACGGCAAGGAGATGACCGCCGAGGTGCTGAAGGAGGCGACGGAGGTCATCATGGCCGCCATCACCCGCCAGCTCGAGGAGGTCCGCGGCGAGAAGGCGCCCGACACCCCCTACGACCCGCGCCGCGAGCGGATCGAGCAGCGGCGCCGGACGCAGGCGCAGACGCAGCGGCGCAGGCAGGCGGAAGGGCAGGGCACGTGAGGGAACCCGTCAAGGCGGCCGTCTTCGGCACCGGGTCGTGGGGGACCGCCTTCGCCATGGTCCTCGCCGACGCCGGCTGCGAGGTGACCCTGTGGGGGCGCCGCGCCGAGCTCGCCGAGGCCGTCAACTCCACCCGCACCAACCCGGACTACCTGCCCGGCGTCGAGCTGCCCGGGAACGTGCGGGCCACCACCGACGCCGCCGAGGCCGCGCGGGACGCCGACTTCACCGTTCTCGCGGTGCCCTCCCAGACCCTGCGCGGCAACCTCGCCGCCTGGGCGCCGCTGCTGGCACCGGACACGGTGCTGGTGTCGCTGATGAAGGGCATCGAACTCGGCTCCGCGATGCGGATGAGCGAGGTCATCGAGGACGTCGCCGAGGTCGGCCGGGACCGGATCGCCGTGGTCTCCGGGCCCAACCTCGCCCGGGAGATCGCCGCCCGCATGCCGGCCGCCTCCGTGGTCGCCTGCACCGACGAGGCCGTCGCCCGGCGGCTCCAGACCGCCTGCCACACGCCGTACTTCCGCCCGTACACCAACACCGACGTCGTCGGCTGCGAACTCGGCGGCGCGGTCAAGAACGTGATCGGGCTGGCCGTCGGCATCGCGGACGGCATGGGCCTCGGCGACAACGCCAAGGGCTCGCTGATCACCCGCGGCCTCGCCGAGACCACCCGCCTCGGGGTCGCGCTGGGCGCCGACCCGCTCACCTTCTCCGGACTGGCGGGCCTGGGCGACCTCGTGGCGACCTGCTCCTCGCCGCTGTCCCGCAACCACACCTTCGGCACCAACCTCGGCAAGGGCATGACCCTCCAGGAGACCATCGCGGTCACCCGGCAGACCGCCGAGGGGGTCAAGTCCTGCGAGTCGGTGCTGGATCTGGCCCGGCGCCACGGCGTCGACATGCCGATCACCGAGACGGTCGTCGGCATCGTGCACGAGAGCAAGCCCCCCGTGGTCGCGCTGAAGGAGCTGATGTCGCGCAGCGCGAAGCCGGAGCGACGCTGAGCGACGGCCGCGCCACGCGGCCCCGCCGACGCTGTGCCGCGCCCTACGGGCGGGTACTCTCATCGCGATATGAGCACCGAGAACCTCCCCCAGAGCCCCGGGCAGCCGACGCGCAAGCCGCGTGTGGCCGTCGTGTTCGGCGGGCGCAGCTCCGAGCACGGGATCTCCGCGGTCACCGCCGGCGCCGTCCTGAAGGCCATCGACCGGACCAAGTACGACGTCCTGCCGATCGGCATCACCCGGGACGGCCGCTGGGCGCTCACCGCCGACGAGCCCGAGCGCATGGCGATCACCGAGCGGCGCACGCCCAGCGTCGAGGACCTCGCCGAGTCGACCGAGGGCAGCGTGGTGCTCTCCGTCGACCCCGGCAGCCGCGAGGTCGTCTACAGCGAACCCGGCTCGGTGCCCAAGGTCCTCGGCGAGGTCGACGTCGTCTTCCCGGTGCTGCACGGCCCCTACGGCGAGGACGGCACCCTCCAGGGCCTGCTGGAGCTCTCCGGCGTGCCGTACGTGGGCTCCGGTGTGCTCGCCTCGGCCGTCGGCCAGGACAAGGAGTACATGAAGCGGGTGTTCACCTCCTTCGGGCTCAAGGTCGGCCCGTACGTGGTGATCCGGCCGCGCGAGTGGCAGCGGGACCAGCCGGCCGCCCGCAAGAAGATCGTCGACTTCGCCGGCGAGCACGGCTGGCCGCTGTTCGTGAAGCCGGCCCGCGCCGGCTCCTCCATCGGCATCACCAAGGTCGACGACCTCTCCGGCCTGGACGAGGCCATCGCCGAGGCCCAGCGCCACGACCCCAAGATCCTGGTCGAGGCGGCCCTGCGCGGCCGGGAGATCGAGTGCGGCGTCCTGGAGTTCGAGGACGGCCCGCGGGCCTCCGTACCCGCCGAGATCCCGCCGCCCGAGGCGCACGCGTACTACGACTTCGAGGCCAAGTACATCGACTCCACGCCCGGCATCGTGCCCGCGCCGCTGACGCCCGAGGAGACGGCCGAGGTGCAGCGGCTGGCGGTGGAGGCCTTCGAGGCGGCCTCCTGCGAGGGGCTGGTGCGCGCGGACTTCTTCCTCACCGAGGACGGAGAGTTCGTGATCAACGAGATCAACACCATGCCCGGCTTCACGCCGATCTCCATGTACCCGCAGATGTGGCAGGCCAGTGGCATCGCCTACCCGGAGCTGGTGGACCGGCTGGTGCAGGCCGCGCTGCGGCGCTCCACGGGGCTGCGCTGAGGACCGTACCGGCCGGGTGAAACGATCAGTCGGCGATCCCCTCGGGGATCGCCTTCTTCACGGCCGGGGCCAGGTCGACCAGCGGCGCCAGGCCGTCCCCGGTGCGCTCCTCGGGAATGGTCACCTCGGCATACGCCCTGCGCAGCGTGGTGGTGAACCGGAACGATCCGTCCTGCCGCTTCTGCAGCAGCCATCCGACGCCGTCCACCTCCACGCCGTCGGCCTCCGGATCGCTCATCTCGGCGGGCCGCGGCACACCGCAGCGCAGTATGATCACCGGGTTTCCCCAGCCCGCCGTCAGGGCGGACGGGGGCTCCGGGTCCTCGCGGCTCAGGCCGTCCACCGTCGACGGCAGCTCCTCGTCCAGGTTCCGGCACAGGCGCGTCGCGTCCGCGCCGGGGCTGGGAACCGCCGCCGAGGCGCTGCCGTCCGCCGACGAGCAGCCCGCCGCGGCGAGCAGCAGGGCGAGCGCGGGCGGTGCGAGGACGAAGCGGTGCCGGTGAGGGAAGGAGTTCACCGGCCCAGGGTAGACGGGGGCTACAGATGGACGACCGGGCAGGTCAGGGTGCGGGTGATGCCGTCCACCTGCTGGACCTTGGCGACCACCATGCGGCCCAGCTCGTCGACCGTGTCGGCCTGGGCGCGGACGATGACGTCGTACGGCCCGGTCACGTCCTCCGCCTGGATCACCCCAGGGATCTTGCCGATCGTCTCGGCGACGGTCGACGCCTTGCCGACCTCCGTCTGGATCAGGATGTACGCCTGTACCACGGAACCTCCAGGGCGGCCACGAGGATCATGTGGGGAAAAGGAACGCCACGGTATCGCGTCGCCGCTCGTCACGGGGAGACCCGGGGGATACGTGGCGCGCGCGCCGGGGCACCGGGAGGATACGGGTCGACGCACCGGACGGTCCTCGCGGCGGCCCCGCCGGCCGTCCCGGCGGTGGCTGCGGCCGTCCCCTCGGCCGGCGCGGGGCCCGTCGCACGGGCCGCCGCCTCAGCCGTTGCTTCGACCGTTACTTCGACCGTAACGAGGACACAGATGACGCGCGACCGGGCACGGACAGGGACAGAAGGGGAGCAAGGGCAATGAAGGGCACTGTTGGTGAGCTCGGGGAGTTCGGGCTCATCAGGGAGCTCACCTCCCGTCTCACCACGACCCCGGCGGTCCGCCTCGGCCCCGGTGACGACGCCGCGGTGGTCGCCGCGCCCGACCGCCGGGTCGTGGCCAGCACCGACATCCTGGTGGAGGGCCGGCACTTCCGCCGTGACTGGTCGACCGCCTACGACGTGGGCCGCAAGGCGGCGGCGCAGAACCTCGCCGACATCTCCGCCATGGGCGCCGTGCCCA
Organism: Streptomyces harenosi; assembly: GCF_011008945.1. Lineage (GTDB taxonomy): Bacteria > Actinomycetota > Actinomycetes > Streptomycetales > Streptomycetaceae > Streptomyces > Streptomyces harenosi. The sequence goes on along the minus strand of NZ_WYCT01000017.1, from coordinate 13,105 downwards.
CCGCCCTGCTGCTCGGCCTGGTGGTGCCGGCCGAGCTGCCGGTGACCTGGCCGACGGAGTTGATGGACGGTCTGCGCGACGAGTGCCAGGTCGCCGGTGCCGCCGTCGTGGGCGGTGACGTGGTGCGCGGCGAGACCATCACCGTCTCCATCACCGCCCTGGGCGACCTGCGCGGCCAGGAGCCGGTGACGCGGGGCGGGGCGCGGCCCGGCGACCTCGTCGCGGTGACCGGCTGGCTGGGCTGGTCCGCGGCCGGGTACGCCGTGCTCTCCCGCGGTTTCCGCTCGCCGCGCGCCTTCGTGGAGGCCCACCGCCGCCCGGAGCCGCCCTACCACGCGGGCCCGGCCGCGGCCGCGCTCGGCGCCACCGCGATGTGCGACGTCAGCGACGGGCTGATCGCCGACCTGGGGCACATCGCCGAGGCGAGCAACGTGCGCATCGACATCCGCTCCGGGCAGATCGACATCCCCACCCAGATGAACGACATCGGGCAGGCCGTCGGCGTCGACCCGATGCAGTGGGTGCTGACCGGGGGAGAGGACCACGCGATCGTGGCGACCTTCCGGCCGGACGTGAAGCTGCCCGCCCGCTGGAAGGTCATCGGCGAGGTCCTCAACCCCTCGGCGCTGCCCCAGGTGACCGTCGACGGGGCGCCCTGGACCAGCAAGGGCGGCTGGGACCACTTCGGAGAGGACATCGAGTCATGAGCGCGTTGCCGAGAGTGCTGACGGTCGCGGGGTCCGACTCCGGCGGCGGCGCCGGCATCCAGGCCGACCTGAAGACGATGCTCGCGCTCGGCGTGCACGGCATGAGCGTGATCACCGCGGTGACCGCCCAGAACTCCCTCGGCGTGCAGGGCGCCTGGGAGCTGCCCGTGGAGGCGGTGCGGGAGCAGTACCGCAGCGTCGTCGGCGACATCGGCGTCCAGGCCGTCAAGACGGGCATGCTCGCCTCGGCGGAACTGGTCGAGACGGTCGCCGAGTTGCTCGTCGGCACGGACGCGCCCGCGGTCGTCGACCCGGTCGGCGTCTCCAAGCACGGCGACGCGCTGCTGGCCGTCTCCGCGCTGGACTCCGTACGCGCCAAGCTGCTGCCGGTGGCCACCGTCGCCACGCCCAACCTGGACGAGGTCGCGCAACTGACCGGAGTGCGGGTCGAGTCCGAACCCGACCTGCGCCGGGCCGCCGCGGCCGTGCTGGAGTACGGGCCGCGCTGGGTGCTGATCAAGGGCGGCCACCTGCCCGGGGACGCCGTCGACCTGCTCACCGACGGCTCCGAGGAGCACTGGCTGCGGGCCCCCCGCCACGACAACCGGCACACCCACGGCACGGGCTGCACCCTCGCCTCGGCGATCGCCTCGGAGCTGGCCAAGGGGCGGGGCGTCCCGGAGGCGGTGACGGCGGCCAAGGAGTACGTCACCGGGGCGATCGCCGCCGGGTTCCCCCTCGGCGGGGGCATCGGACCGGTGGACCACGCGTGGAGGTTCAGGCCGGGCGGTCCGGCAGTGTGAGGCCGGTGGTGTGCGGCCGGTGGTGGTGTGAGGCCGGTCGCGGGGCGCGGGCTCCGGGTGGCGCCGGGCGCCGTAGCTGCCCGGCGGCCACCCGTCCAGCCGGGTCCGGCCCGGTTCGGCCCGGCGCGGCGACCGGACGGGTCCCCGGTGAGCCGGGTCACCCCGGGCAGCGCGCCCGGAGCGGATCACGGCAGCCGCGGGCGGCGGGCCCGCACGGCTGTTCTCCGGGCATGCAAAAAGCCGGCCCACACGAGGTGGACCGGCTCAGTGCAAGCGAACCAGCAGTGGCCGCGCGCTGTTGCTGAGCGTCAGCGCGAGACCTTGCCGGCCTTGATGCACGAGGTGCAAGCGTTCACGCGCTTCGGCGTCCCGCCGACCACGGTACGCACACGCTGGATGTTCGGGTTCCAGCGGCGGGACGTACGGCGGTGCGAGTGCGAGATGTTGTTGCCGAAGCCCGGCCCCTTGCCGCAGACGTCGCAGTTGGCAGCCACGGGTCACTCCAAAGACTTCAGATGCACTTACGGTTAATCCCGGCATGCCGGGATCGAGATCTCAGGCTCTTGCGAGCATTCCGAGATCTGAGTGGCGCTGCCAGGGGAACTAGCCCGATGGGATCGGGCAACCGGAGCAGCATACAACGGCTGCTCCCGTACAACGAAACTACCATGGCAGCTCAGGGGCCCCTCCCCGGCCCTGTTCCGGCGGGCACCGCCCCGGGGTCTACGCTGCCTGCCACGTCCAGCAGCTCAGGGAGGCGCAGGTGGCGCAGGTGCCGCAGAGGTTCTTCGACGCTCTGGCGGTGCGCTCCTGGTGCGGTCTCGCGCTGCGTGCGCTGGGGCGGGCGCGCGAGGAGATCGACGCGATCAACGTCTATCCCGTCGCGGACGGGGACACCGGGACCAACCTGTACCTGACCGTCGAGTCGGCCGCCGCGGCGGTGGAGGCGGTCTTCGCCGCGCACGAGGCGGGCGGCGGCCGCGAACAGGCCCCCGGCACCGGCGCGGCCGAGGCGCGCGGCGCGGGCCCCGGCGGCGCGGGCGCGTCCGGCGGCCCCTCGCTGGCCGACGCCGCCCGGGCCATGGCCCACGGCGCGCTGATCGGCGCGCGCGGGAACTCGGGGACGATCCTGGCGCAGCTGCTGCGCGGCCTGGCCCAGGTGCTCGGCGGCCCGGACGGGAGCGCGCACGCCGACGGGACGCGCCTGCGGCTCGCCCTGCGGCACGCGGCCGACTCCGCCCGCCAGGCCGTCGCCCACCCGGTCGAGGGCACCGTCCTGTCGGTGGCCTCCGCCGCCGCCGACGCGGCCGACGGGACGGAGGGCGACTGCGGCACCGTGGCCCTCGCGGCCTACGAGGGCGCCCGGGCGGCGCTGGCCGCGACCCCCGGCCAACTGCCGGTGCTGCGCCGCGCCGGAGTGGTCGACGCGGGCGGGCGCGGGCTGGTGTCGGTGCTCGCCGCGCTGGTGGAGGCGCTGACGGGCGAGGCACCGGAGGCCGGGCCGGCCCTCCACCGTCCGGCGGCCCCGCTCGGCCGCGCCCCCGCGCGCGAGGAGCCCTCCGGCCCGCAGGACGCTCCCCCGCGCGGGGAGTGCACCGGGCCGGACACCCCCGCGGACGGCCCCGGTGCGAGCGGCCTGGCCGGCTCCTGCGATCTTCCCGGCGCCGGCCCGGCCTTCGAGGTGATCTACCTCCTGGAGGCGGACGACGACGCCGTCGCGCGGCTGCGGGAGCGGCTCGACGCTCTCGGGGACTCCCTCGTGGTGGTCGGCGGTGACGGGCTGTGGAACGTGCACGTGCACGTCGACGACGCCGGTGCCGCCGTCGAGGCGGGCGTGGAGGCCGGGCGGCCGTACCGCATCCGGATCACCCACTTCGGGCACGGCGACGCGCACACCGCGGGCCCCGGGCACCCGCCCCGCGCGCGGGCGCGGCGCGCCGTGGTGGCCGTGGTGCCGGGCGAGGGGCTGGCCGGGCTGTACTCCGAGGCCGGGGCCACCACCGTGCTGGCCCGCCCCGGGGAGCCGCCGGCCAGCGGTGAGCTGGTGGAGGCGGTACGGCGGGCCCACGCGCGCGAGGTGGTGCTGCTCCCCAACGACGCCGAGCTGCGCCACACCGCCGCCGCGGCGGCCGAGCAGGCCCGCGCGGCGGGCGTCCGCGTGGCTCTCATCCCCACCCGTTCCGCCGTCCAGGGCATCGCGGCGCTCGCCGTGCACGAGCCCGGACGGAGCTTCGACGAGGACGTCGTGGCGATGACCTCGGCGGCCGGCGCCACCCGCTACGCGGAGGTCACCGTCGCCGAACGGGAGTCCTGGACCACGGCGGGCATCTGCCAGGCCGGGGACGTCCTCGGCCTGATCGACGGCGATGTCGCCGTGATCGGGGCGGACGTCACCGCCACCGCCCGGACCGTCCTGGACCGCATGCTCGCCGCCGGAGGCGAACTGGTCACCCTGGTCCTGGGCGACGAGGCCCCCGAGGCCGTCGCCGGGGACCTGGAGGCCCGCGTGCGGAAGGCGTACCTGGCCGTCGACACGGTGGTCTACCGGGGCGGCAGGCAGGGCTCCCTGCTGCTCATCGGGGTCGAGTAGGCCGGTCCTTCCCCGCCGCGCCCCTCCCGCGGGGGCCGAACGCCGGGACCGGCGGGAAGCGGACCGGAAGGCGGAATGCCGCCCGCGCCCGGGCAGCGGCCCGCCGGGGGGCACCTGGCCTTCCGGGAAGCGGCCCCTCGGGCACCCGGCTTCCCGGTCCGCCCGGCGCCCGGGAAACCGCTCCCCGGTGCGGCACCCGGCTCCCCGGGAGCCGGAGCGCGGCTCCCCAGGCCCCCGGCCAGCCGTCCGGGCCTGCCGTCCCGGCCTGCCGTCCGGGCCGGCCGGCCGGGCGGGCCGTCCGCCCGGCCGGGCTTCCGCGGGCACCTCTGCGGCTTTGTCAGTCCCGTGGTGTGCAATGGATCCCGTGCCCGCACTGCGAGAACCACTGCAACAGCCCCTGAAGTCGGTGCTCGGCCCCGCCACCGCGAAGGTGATGGCCGACCACCTCGGCCTGCGCACCGTCGGCGACCTCCTCCACCACTACCCGCGCAGGTACGAGGAGCGGGGGCAGCTCACCCACCTCGCCGACCTCCCCATGGACGAGCACGTCACCGTGGTCGCCCAGGTCGCCGACGCCCGGCTGCACAGCTTCGCCTCCTCCCGGGCCCCGCGCGGCAAGGGGCAGCGCCTGGAGGTGACCATCACCGACGGCAGCGGCCGGCTCCAGCTGGTCTTCTTCGGCAACGGCGTGCACAAGCCGCACAAGGAACTCCTGCCGGGCGCCCGCGCGCTGTTCGCGGGCAAGGTGTCGGTCTTCAACCGCCGCCTCCAACTGGCGCACCCCGCGTACGAGTTGCTGCGCAGCGACGACGAGGACCAGGCGGCCGAGACGGTCGAGAGCTGGGCCGGCGCCCTGATCCCCATCTACCCGGCCACCGCCAAGCTGGAGTCCTGGAAGATCGCCAAGGCCGTCCAGACGGTGCTGCCCAGCGCCCAGGAGGCCGTCGACCCCCTCCCCGGGGCGCTGCGCGAGGGCCGCGGCCTGATCCCCCTGCCCGAGGCCCTGCTGAAGATCCACCGCCCGCACACCAAGGCGGACATCGCCGACGCCCGCGCCCGGCTGAAGTGGGACGAGGCGTTCGTCCTCCAGGTCGCCCTCGCCCGCCGCCGCCACGCCGACGCCCAGCTTCCCGCCGTCGCCCGCGAGCCCCGGCCCGACGGGCTGCTCGCGGCCTTCGACGCCCGCCTCCCCTTCACCCTCACCGAGGGCCAGCAGAAGGTCTCCCGGGAGATCTTCGCGGACCTGGCGACCGAGCACCCGATGCACCGGCTGCTCCAGGGCGAGGTCGGCAGCGGCAAGACCCTGGTGGCCCTGCGCGCCATGCTCGCCGTCGTCGACGCGGGCGGGCAGGCGGCGATGCTGGCGCCCACCGAGGTGCTCGCCCAGCAGCACCACCGCTCGGTCGTGGAGATGATGGGGGAGCTCGCCGAGGGCGGCATGCTCGGCGGGGCCGAACACGCCACCAAGGTGGTGCTGCTGACCGGCTCCATGGGGGCCGCCGCCCGCCGCCGGGCCCTGCTCGACCTGGCCACCGGCGAGGCCGGCATCGTGATCGGCACCCACGCGCTGATCGAGGACAAGGTGCAGTTCCACGACCTCGGCCTCGTCGTCGTCGACGAACAGCACCGCTTCGGCGTGGAACAGCGCGACGCGCTGCGCGGCAAGGGCAAGCAGCCCCCGCATCTGCTGGTCATGACCGCCACGCCCATCCCGCGCACGGTGGCCATGACCGTCTTCGGCGACCTGGAGACCTCCGTCCTCGACCAGCTCCCGGCCGGCCGCTCGCCCATCGCGAGCCATGTCGTCCCCGCCGCCGACAAGCCGCACTTCCTCGCGCGGGCCTGGGAGCGGGTGCGCGAGGAGGCCGGCAACGGCCACCAGGCGTACGTCGTCTGCCCGCGCATCGGTGACGACGCCGACGAGGCGGCGGACGCCAAGAAGGCCGCGCAGGCCGCGCAGAAGGAGGCCGCCCCGGGCGAGGCGGACAAGCGCCCGCCGCTCGCCGTCCTGGACGTCGCCGAGCAGCTCGCCCAAGGGCCGCTCAAGGGCCTTCGCGTGGAGGTGCTGCACGGCCGTATGCAGCCCGACGACAAGGACGCGGTCATGCGCCGCTTCGCCGCCGGGGAGGCGGACGTGCTGGTGGCCACCACCGTCATCGAGGTCGGCGTCAACGTCCCCAACGCCACCGTGATGGTGGTCATGGACGCCGACCGCTTCGGCGTCTCCCAGCTCCACCAGCTCCGGGGCCGCGTCGGCCGGGGGTCCGCCCCCGGGCTGTGCCTGCTGGTCACCGAGATGCCCGAGGCCAGCGCCGCCCGGCAGCGGCTCAACGCGGTCGCCGCCACCCTCGACGGCTTCGAGCTGTCCCGCATCGACCTCGAACAGCGCCGCGAGGGCGACGTCCTCGGCCAGGCCCAGTCCGGCGCCCGCTCCTCCCTGCGCGTGCTCGCCGTCATCGAGGACGAGGAGGTCATCGCCGAGGCGCGCCGGGAGGCCGCGGCGGTCGTGGCGGCCGACCCGGACCTGGAGCACCTGCCGGGACTGCGCACCGCGCTGGACGCCCTGCTGGACGAGGAGAGGGAGCAGTACCTGGAGAAGGGGTGAGCGGCGCGCGGACGGCCGGGGCCCGCGACCAACCGCGGCACGGCGGGCCGCGGCCCGCCACGGTGGCAGGACGCCCCCTGCTCCGCCTGCGAAACTGGACCCACAACCGCACTACTCACAAGGACCCCAGATGACCCGCGTGATCGCCGGCGTGGCCGGCGGACGTCGCCTGGCCGTCCCGCCAGGGACCGGCACCCGCCCCACCTCCGACCGCGCGCGCGAGGGCCTCTTCTCCACCTGGCAGTCCCTGCTCGGCGGCCCCCTGCGGGGCGAGCGGGTCCTCGACCTGTACGCCGGTTCCGGCGCCGTGGGCCTGGAGGCGCTGTCCCGGGGCGCCGGCCACACGCTGCTCGTCGAGGCCGACGCCCGCGCCGCCCGCACGGTCCGGGAGAACGTGAAGGCCCTCGGCCTGCCCGGCGCCGAGGTCAGGCAGGGCAAAGCGGAACAGATCGTCCGTACGGCGCCCCCGGCCCGGCCGTACGAGCTGGTCTTCCTCGACCCGCCGTACGCGGTCTCCGACGACGATCTTCGGGAGATCCTGCTCACACTCCGCTCGGAGGGGTGGCTCGCGGAGGAAGCCCTCGTCACCGTGGAGCGCAGCACCAGAGGCGGCGAATTCCGGTGGCCCGACGGCTTCGAGGCGATCCGGGCCCGTCGCTACGGCGAGGGAACGTTTTGGTACGGTCGCGCCGCCTCTACGTGCGAAGACGCACGATGACCGGACCGGAGAGCGAGGGATCACAAGTGCGCCGCGCCGTCTGTCCCGGGTCGTTCGACCCGATCACCAATGGACACCTCGACATCATCGCCCGCGCGTCCAGGCTGTACGACGAGGTCTACGTCGCGGTGATGATCAACCAGTCCAAGAAGGGCCTGTTCGCCATCGAGGAGCGGATCGACCTCATCCGCCAGGTCACCGCCGAGTACGGCAACGTCCGCGTCGAGTCCTTCCACGGCCTGCTCGTCGACTTCTGCAAGCAGCGCGACATCCCCGCCATCGTCAAGGGCCTGCGCGCGGTCAGCGACTTCGACTACGAGCTGCAGATGGCGCAGATGAACAACGGCCTCTCCGGCGTGGAGACGCTCTTCATCCCCACCAACCCCACCTACAGCTTCCTGTCGTCCTCCCTCGTCAAGGAGGTCGCGACCTGGGGCGGCGACGTCTCCCACCTGGTGCCCGCGGTGGTGCTCCAGGCGCTGACCGAGCGTCTGCGCACGGACTGAACGCCACCGCGCCGGACGCCGCCGGACCGCCGGGACGGCGCGGCCGCCGCGACCGCCGCGCACCCGGTGTCCCCCCGCCGCCCGGGGGCCGTACAGTCGTCCCGTCCGTCTCCAACACAGCTGTAGAGAGTGGCGAGCACAGGTGGACGTGCAGAAGAAGCTCGACGAGATCGTCGCGGTGGTCTCCGGCGCCCGGTCGATGCCCATGTCGGCGTCGTGCGTGGTCAACCGCGCCGAACTGCTCTCCCTGCTGGAGGAGGTGCGCGCGGCGCTCCCCGACTCCCTCGCCAGGGCGCAGGAACTGATCGGCGACCGCGAGCAGATGGTGGCGCAGGCCCGCCAGGAGGCCGAGCGCATCATCGAGAGCGCGCACGCCGAGCGCGGCTCCCTGATCTCCGGCACCGAGGTCGCCCGCCGCTCGCAGGCCGAGGCCGACCGCATCCTGGCCGAGGCCCGCCAGGAGGCCGAGGAGATCCGCGCCGAGGCGGACGAGTACGTCGACTCCAAGCTCGCCAACTTCGAGGTCGTCCTCACCAAGACCCTCGGCTCCGTCGGCCGCGGCCGCGAGAAGCTCCTCGGTACCGGCCCCGGCCTCGACGAGGAGGGCTACGAGGACGAGGACGCCCCCGAGCGCAGCCACGACCCGGAGACCCTGCGCCGCAGCGCCGACGCCTACGTCGACGCCAAGCTCGGTGCCTTCGAGGCGGTCCTCGCCAAGACGCTGGAGGCGGTCGGCCGCGGCCGGGAGAAGCTGCACGGCCGGATCGCCAGCGACGACCTCGGCGCCCTCGCCGACGACACCACCACCCTCCAGCACTCCAGCGACGCCGACTACCTCGCCGACCTGGCGGCCCTGGCCGCCGCGCCGGCGACCCCGCCGCAGCCCCCGGCGCCTCCCGCGGTGCCGGCCCAGCCGTCCTACGGCGCCCAGGAGACCTACGCCTACCAGCAGCAGGCCCCCCAGACCGACCCGTACGGCTATCCGCAGCAGTACGGCGGTCAGGACCCCTACGGCTACCAGCAGGCCGACCCGTACGCCTACCAGGGCTACGAGGCCGCGCCGGACGCCCAGGAGGGCCACCGGGGCGCCCCCGGGGCCGGCGGCCCCCAGGCAGGCACCCAGCCGGGCCCCCAGGGCGGCCACCAGGGGTACGCCCTGGACGAGACCAGCCTGTTCGACACGAGCATGATCAGCGCCGAACAGCTCCGCCAGTACGAGCAGCGGTACGAGCAGGGCCGCTGACCGCGGATTGGGCCGACAGCGAAAGGTCCAGTATCCTGGCTGTTCGGTCGCGTGTACGTCCGCGATCAGCGCTGCCCGGGGACACCGCAGGGCGGCGTCCCCGAGCTCGAAGACCGAAAGCAGGAATGGCCCTGAACGCCCGCCTCGACCACCGCAACCCTCTCGTGATCGACACCCACGAGCTGGGGCGGCGGCCTGGTGCGCTGCAGCGCCTGACCCGTACGGTCGACGCTCCCCGGGACCTCGGTATCCAGGGAGTCGTCGGAGTGCCGGGAGGCGCCCCGGTGGAGCTCGAACTCCGTCTCGAGTCGGTCATGGAAGGTGTGCTCGTCACAGGCACCGCCCGTGCGACGGCCGAGGGGGAGTGCGTAAGGTGTCTGGAGCCGGTCGAGCTGGAGCTCGAAGCGGATTTCCAGGAGATGTTCTCGTACCCTGACGCCGACGACCGGGGCCGCCCTGTGGCGGAACCGGGCGACGACGCCGAGGACGACGAGGACAGGCTCTTTGTCGAGGACGGTCTGATCGACCTCGAAGCCGTGCTGCGTGATGCGGTGGTGCTCGCACTGCCGATGCAGCCGGTGTGCCGGGAAGACTGCCCCGGTCTGTGCGCCGAGTGCGGGGCACGGCTGGCGGACGACCCGGACCACCACCATGACGCCGTCGACATCCGTTGGGCGGCACTGCAGGGACTCGCCGATTCACTCGAACCCGGCGATAAGGACGACAAGAGCGGCGCCGAAGCGGGCGTCGACGAGAAGCAGGAGAAGTAGCCGTGGCTGTTCCGAAGCGGAAGATGTCGCGCAGCAACACGCGCCACCGCCGGTCGCAGTGGAAGGCTGCGGTCCCCACCCTGGTTGCGTGCGAGCGCTGCCACGAGCCCAAGCTGCAGCACATCGCGTGCCCGTCGTGCGGCACCTACAACAAGCGCCAGGTCCTCGAGGTCTGAGCGGCTGGTGAGAGGCACTGTGTCCACTGCCAAGAAGGCGGAAGACGCCGAAGCCGGCAGTTCCCGCCGACGCGGGGGCGGCCCGGCGGACAACCAGGCCTCGTCCCACACGCTTCTGGAAGGGCGGCTCGGCTACCAGGTCGAGTCCGCCCTTCTGGTGCGAGCACTGACCCACCGTTCCTACGCGTACGAGAACGGCGGTCTGCCGACGAACGAGCGGCTGGAGTTCCTCGGGGACTCCGTCCTCGGCCTCGTCGTCACCGACACGCTGTACCGCACCCACCCCGACCTGCCCGAAGGCCAGCTGGCCAAGTTGCGGGCCGCGGTGGTCAACTCGCGTGCGCTGGCCGAAGTGGGACGTTCGCTCGACCTCGGCTCCTTCATCCGGCTCGGCCGCGGTGAAGAGGGCACGGGCGGCCGGGACAAGGCGTCCATCCTCGCCGACACCCTGGAAGCGGTGATCGGCGCGGTCTACCTCGACCAGGGCCTCGACGCGGCGTCCGAACTGGTGCACCGCCTGTTCGACCCCCTGATCGAGAAGTCCTCCAACCTCGGAGCCGGCCTGGACTGGAAGACCAGCCTCCAGGAGCTCACCGCGACCGAGGGGCTCGGCGTGCCCGAGTACCTGGTCACGGAGACCGGCCCCGATCACGAGAAGACCTTCACTGCTGCCGCCCGCGTCGGAGGCGTCTCGTACGGCACCGGCACCGGCCGCAGCAAGAAGGAGGCGGAGCAGCAGGCCGCGGAGTCCGCCTGGCGGGCCATCCGGGCCGCCGCGGACGAGCGCGTCAAGGCGACGGCCGCCGAGGTCGTCGCGCAGAACGGCGCCGACGCCTCGTCGGCCTCCGCCTGACATCCAGCCCCGCCCGAGCGCCCGACCCCGACCGGGGCCGGGCGCTCGGTCCTTGGCACCGCCCGGCCCTCGCCACGGGCCCCGCGACGGCCCGTCCGCATCCGGCACGGGCCATACGAAGGCCCGGACGAGTATGTTCGGGCCACACACGTGTGGACAGGGGAGCACATGCCCGAGTTGCCCGAGGTCGAGGTCGTCCGGCGCGGCCTGGAACGGTGGGTCGCCCACCGCGCCGTCGCCGACGCCGAGGTACTGCACCCGCGCGCGATACGCCGCCACGTCGCCGGGGCCGACGACTTCGCCCACCGTCTCAAGGGCCACCGCATCGGCACCCCCAGCCGCCGCGGCAAGTACCTGTGGCTGCCCCTGGCGGACACCGGCCAGGCGGTCCTCGCCCACCTCGGCATGAGCGGCCAGCTCCTGGTCCAGCCGCACACCGCGCCGGACGAGAAGCACCTGCGCATCCGCATTCGTTTCGACGACGACCTGGGAACCGAGCTGCGCTTCGTCGACCAGCGCACCTTCGGCGGCCTGTCGCTGCACGACACCACCCCCGATGGTCTGCCGGACGTGATCGGGCACATCGCCCGCGACCCGCTGGACCCGCTCTTCGACGACGAGGCGTTCCACCAGGCGCTGCGCCGCAAGCACACCACCATCAAGCGGGCCCTGCTCGACCAGTCCCTGATCAGCGGCGTCGGCAACATCTACGCCGACGAGGCCCTGTGGCGCTCCCGCCTGCACTACGAACGCCCGACGGCCGGCTTCACCCGCCCCCGTACGCTCCAGCTCCTCGGCCACATCCGGGACGTCATGAACGCGGCCCTCGCCGTGGGCGGCACCAGCTTCGACAGCCTGTACGTCAACGTCAACGGCGAATCCGGCTACTTCGACCGGTCGCTCGACGCCTACGGACGCGAGGGCCTGCCGTGCCGCCGCTGCGCCACCCCGATGCGCCGGCGCCCTTGGATGAACCGCTCCAGCTACTACTGCCCCGCCTGCCAGCGGGCGCCCCGTATCCGGCCGTGACCGCGGCCGGATGGGCGGTCACCCGGCGGGCCGCCGGGCGTCGTACCGCTCCCGCGCCGCGAGCACCTGGTCCATGCTGCCCTCCAGGAACGCGATGAGGCCGGCCAGCCGCTCGGCCACCCCCCGCCCCAGCGGCGTCAGCTCGTAGTCGACGCGGGGCGGGTTGGTGGGCTGGGCCTCCCGGTGCACCAGGCCGTCCCGCTCCAGCGCGTGCAGCGTCTGGGAGAGCATCTTCTCGCTGACGCCGTCCACCCGGCGCCGCAGCTCGTTGAAGCGGAAGGACCCCTCGTACAGGGCGCCGAGCGTGAGCGCGCCCCAGCGCCCGGTGACGTGCTCCAGGGTGCCGCGCGAGGGACAGGCCCGGGAGAACACGTCGTACGGAAGGTCCTGCTCCGCCGTACGCCCCTGTGTGGTCGTCATGGATCCAGCGTAGGCGAGCACAGCGCTCACCGACAGCTTGCGCTAACCGGGAGAAAGCGGTGCGTCTCTCAGTAGCCGAAGTCCTGCGTCCACCACGGGCCGCCCGGCCCGAAGTGCACGCCGACTCCCAGCGAGGTGAAGTCGCAGTTCAGGATGTTGGCGCGGTGACCCGGGCTGTTCATCCAGGAATCCATGACGGCCTGGGCGTCGGCCTGGCCGCGGGCTATGTTCTCCCCGCCGAGGTTGCTTATCCCGGCCTTCTCGGCCCGGTCCCACGGGGTCGCGCCGCTGGGGTCGGTGTGGTCGAAGAAGCCCTGCTCGGCCATGGCGTCGCTGAAGTCCCCGGCCAGGTCGGCGAGGGCGCTGCCGGCCGCCAGCGCGCTGCACCCCACCTTGGCCCGCTCCTCGTTGACCAGCCGGAGCACCTCCGCCTCCGCGGCGGCCTCCCGGGAGACGGTCACGGGTGCGCCGGGCTTCGCCGGCTCCCGCGTGGGCGTGGCGGCGGGGGCCGGGCTCACCCGCCCGCCGGCCGTGCGCGTCGGCTCGGCGGAGGGCGTCGGCTTCGTCACCGTCGCGGAGGGCCGTGACGTCTCCGGCCCGGCGGACCCGGACGGCGCAGCGGAGGCCGAGGGCGTCCCGGACGGCGCCGGTGATGCCGACGGGGACGCGGCGGGGGAGGAGGGGG
>NZ_WYCT01000179.1 GCF_011008945.1 Streptomyces harenosi | reverse complement strand
GAGGGGGCGGCCGGGGCGGCTGCTGTCGATCGGGGCCGGTGGCGTACCGCCGGGCGCGGGTGGCCGGGCCGTTCACCGGGCCCGTTCGGGGCCGATACGGCGCCGGGGTGCGGGGTCGATAGCGTGCCGCCGGGCGCGGGTGGCCGGGTCGTTCACCGGGCCCGTTCGGGGCCGATACGGCGCCGGGGTGCGGGGCCGGGTACGGGCCGGGGCTTGGCTCCCGCCCCGTACCGGCCCCGGACCCGGACCCGGCGCCGGCGTCGCGCCTCAGCCGCGCCGGTCGGCCACCGCCCAGGAGGCCAGGGCGACGGCCCCCGCCACCCCGAACACCGCCGGCCAGGCGCCGACCTTCTTGGCCAGCGGGTGCGACCCGGCGAAGGCGGCGACGTACGCCGCGGTGAGCGCCCCCGCGGCCGTACCGCCCGCCTGCTGCCGCCACTGCCGGGCGGCCGCGGCCCCGGCGACCGCCAGCACGGCACCGCCGAGCTGCCGCTTCCTCGTCCAGCGGGCGACGCCGTACCCGCCGACCAGCCCGCTCGCGGCCACGACCGCGCTGGGGACCTTCACCATGCCGGTCTCCTCCGTCCTCACATGCGGCTCACTTCCGGCACCGAGGCTATCTGCCGGCCGGCCGGCTCCGGACGCGCGGGCCGGGCACCCGCGCGCCCGCGCGACCCGCGCAGTCGGACGCGGCTCCAGGCCGCCGCGCGGGTGCGCGCGGCCCACGGCGGCAGCCCACCGCCACCACCTCCGGCCCGTACGCGTGGCACCCGGCCGCACACGACCCGCCGCACGGAGGCCGGCCGTCGTGGGGTCAAGGCGTCCGGGCCGGGACCGGTGAGAGCCGGTAGGCGTCTTCGTGGGTGACCACGTAGCCGGCGGTGGGCGGCGCGAAGTGGGTGCCCAGGACGAGGGTGTCGGTGTCGGCGAGTGAGCCGAGCAGCGAACGGCGGGAGGCTTCGGCCTGTACCGGGTCGATGTCGACACAGGCGCCGATGCCGGGGCGGCCGAGCTGGACGGGGTGGTGGACGCAGTCGCCGGTGATCAGGGCCGTCCGGCCGCGGCTGGTCAGCTCCACGGCGAGGTGGCCCGGGGTGTGGCCGGGGGTGGGGACCAGGCGCAGCCCCGGAACGACGCGGAACCCCTCGGCGGGTACGTCGACGAGGTCGAGCAGTCCCGCCTCCTCGACGGGCGTCACCGAGTCGCGGAACATCTGCTCGCGCGCGTCTTCCCTGTCGTAGGCGGCCCAGAACGCGCGCTCGGTGCGGGAGGTCAGGTAGCGGGCGTTGGGGAAGGTCGGGACCCACGCCCCGTCCACCCGCCGCGTGTTCCAGCCGACGTGGTCGGTGTGCAGATGCGTGAGGACCACCAGGTCGACGGAGTCCGGGGGGAAGCCGGCGGCCGTCAGGTGCCCGAGGTAGTCGGTGTCCAGGTCGTGCCATGCGGGGTTGGCGCGCTGCTTTCCGTTGCCGATGCCGGTGTCCACCAGGACGCGCAACCCGCCGAGGGTGAACGCGAAGCTGTGGCTGTCGAGGCGCAGGACGCCCTCGTCATCGGCGAAGCAGGGGCGCAGCCAGTCCTGCTCGGCGACGACGTCCGGGGTGGCGCCGGGCAGCAGCCACGGTCCGGTGGCGGGCGGCAGCGGGACCTCGTCGATGCGGTGGACGGTGACGTCGCCCACGGTCCAGGAGGGAAGGGCGGCGGCCGGGCCGGTCGCGGGGGAAGCGTTCACGGGTGGTCGATTCCTTGGGTCTTCGTCGAGAGGAGTCGTCATAGGGATGCCGCGGTCTGTGCGGTCCGCCCGGCGCCACGACGCGTCGAGCGCCGTCAGGGCCGCGACGGTGGGGCGGGGCGGCGGTCATGGCGCGGGCGTGGCACCCCGGCATGAGCGCCACGGGCTAAATGCAACTGGATTGCTTTAAGGGAGCTTAGGCCCTACAGTCACCTAACGCTAATCCTTTGCGTTAGCGGGCTCTGTGTCGCCCGCCGCCCCAGCCCGAGAAGAGACGAGCCGGAAGGACGAGCTCATGTCCGTCACCGAACCCACCCCGCTGGAAACGGCGCGCTGGGCCGCCCGCGCCGGGCTCCGGCTGCCCGCCGAGCGCCATGCCGAGGTCGCGGCCGCCGCCCATCGCATCCTCTCCGTCGTCTCGGTCCTGCGGGACCTGGACTTCGGGGACCTTCCGCCGGCCCCCGCCCGCCCCACGGCACAGGAGGAGCGCGATGCAGCCGTATGAACTGTCCCTGAGCGCGGCCGCCGACGCGATCAGGGCGCGGGAGCTGTCCCCCGTCGAGCTGACGGACTCGGTGCTGGAGCGCGCGGGGCAGGTGGAACCGCGGCTGCGCGCCTACGCCACCGTCACCGCAGAGCGCGCGCGCCGGGCCGCGCTGGAGGCCGAACGCGAGATAGCGGCCAGCCGCTACCGCGGTCCGCTGCACGGCATCCCGATGGGCCTGAAGGACCTCATCGACGTCGCCGGAGTGGCCACCTCGGCCGGTTCCCGGGTCCGCGCCGGCCACCGCGCGGAGTCGGACAGCACCGTCGCCGCGCGCCTGTCGGCGGCCGGAGCCGTCCTGGTCGGCAAGACCCACACCCACGAGTTCGCCTACGGGCTGACCACCCCGCAGACCGGCAACGCCTGGGACGCCGGCCGGGTCGCCGGGGGCTCCAGCGGCGGATCCGCCGTCGCCGTCGCCGCGGGTAGCGCCACCTTCGCCCTGGGCACCGACACGGGCGGATCCATCCGGGTGCCCGCGGCCCTCAACGGCGTCGTCGGCCTGAAGCCGACCTACGGCCTCGTCCCCCGCCACGGTGTCACGCCCCTGTCCTGGTCACTGGACCACGTCGGCCCGATCACCCGCACCGTCGAGGACGCGGCCACGGTCCTGACCTCCCTGGCCGGGTACGACCCCCGTGACCCCGCCTCCCTCGACCTGCCCGCCGTCGACTACCGGCCGGCCGGGGGCACGGACCTCACGGGGCTGCGGGTCGGCATACCGCGCACGTACTACTTCGAGCGGGTGGACCCCGGGGTCGAGGCCGCCGTCCGGCGCGCCGTCGACCGGCTCCGGGACCTCGGCGCGGACCTCGTCGACGTCGAGATCCCCATGACGCGCTACGTCCAGGCCACCCAGTGGGGCCTGATGGTGCCCGAGGCCACCGCCTACCACCAGGAGACCCTGCGCACGGTCCCGGGCCTCTACCAGGCCGATGTCCGCGTCCTCCTGGAGGCCGGCGAACTGATGCCCGCCGGGGACTACCTGCGCGCCCGCCGCGCCCGCGTCCTCATGCGACGGGAATGGGCGCGCGCGCTGCAGAAGGCCGACGTGATCGCCGCCCCCACCGTCCCGGTGACCGCCGTGCAGGCCGGGCAGGAGACGATCACCTGGGCCGACGGCACGGAAGAGGGGGTCGCCGATGCCTACGTGCGGCTCTCCGCCCCCGCCAACATCGCCGGGGTGCCGTCCCTGTCCGTCCCGGTCGGCCAGGACGCGGCAGGGCTGCCGATCGGCATGCAGCTCCTCGGCCGGCCCTTCGGCGAGAAGGCGCTCCTGCGGGTCGGCCACGCCTACCAGCGGACGCAGCCCCCTCCCGCGCTCGCACCGGCGGCCTGAGCCCGGCCTCGCGGCCCGGCCGAGTCGCCTCGACCGCGTCGGAGCCATGACCCGGCCGAGTCGCTTCGACCGCGCCGGAGCCACGACCCGGCCGGACCGGACCCACGACCCGGCCGGGGCGGACCCACGACCCGGCCGGACCGGACCCACGATCCGGCCGGGGCGGACCCACGACCCCGCCGTGCCGGAGTCATGCCCCAGCGCGGCCCGTAGACGCAAATGCTTGGCTTTAGGATGCCTCCATGAGCAGGCAGATGGTGCGCCCGGGCGGGCGCAGCGCCCGGGTCCAGGCTTCGGTGCACGCCGCCGTGCGCGAACTCGCCTCCGAGGTGGGCCGGGACGCACTGACCGTACCGCTGGTCGCCCGCCGCGCCGGCGTGACACCGTCGACGATCTACCGGCGCTGGGGGGACTTGCAGGAACTGCTCTCGGACGTGGCGGTCGAGCGCCTGCGGCCCGACACCGCGCCCGAGGACCACGGTGACCTGGCGTCCGACCTGACGGCCTGGGCCGAGCAGTTCCTCGACGAGATGGCCTCACCCACCGGCCGCGCCTACGTCCGCGACGCCCTGCTCGGTGATCCCGACGGCGGCAACGCCGGCCAGTGCTCCGCCTACGCGGCCGAGCAGATCGGCATCCTCCTCGCCCGCGCGACCGAGCGCGGGGAGAGCACCCCCGACGTCGAGACCGTCGTCGACCGCGTCGTCGCCCCGCTGATGTACCGCATCCTCTTCCGCCCGGACGGACTCGACGCCTCGTACGCGGGCCGGCTCGTGGCGGGGATCCTCGGCCGCGACGGCCGATGACCGGGTGATCGCCGTCCCGGTGGCTGCCGGGAGGGCGGAGCCCGGCCGTCGCCACGAGCCGGGGGAACGGGATGCTCAGCGGGCCAGCAGGTCCGAGATCGCCGCGGTGATCTCGCCGGGCGCTTCCTCGGCCATGAAGTGCCCGGCTCGGGTCAGCCGGTGGTCGAGGTCCGGCGCCCACGCCTTCCACACCCCGGCGGCGTCATAGCCCAGCCGCGCGCCCCAGTCCTGCTGGACCACCGTCACGGGCATGGCGAGCTGCGACCCGGCGTCCAGGTCCGCCCGGTCGTGCTCCACGTCGATGCCCGCCGAGGCCCGGAAGTCCGCGACGATCGACGTGACGGCGGCGGCGCTCGCCCGCAGGTACGCGGCACGCACCTCCCGCGGCATGGCGGCCGGGTCGTCGGCCCAGGCGTCGAGGAACGAGCCGAAGAACGCGTCCGCACTGTTGGCGATCATCGTTTCCGGCAGGCCCGGCGGCTGCGCCATCAGGAAGAGGTGGTAGCCGACCGCCGCCGAGGCGCCGTTCAGGACGTTCCACATGTCGAGCGTCGGCACGATGTCGAGGAGACCGAGGTGCGTGACGGTCTCCGGGTGGTCCAGCCCGGCCCGGAAGGCGACCAGGGCGCCCCGGTCGTGGCCGACGAGGGCGAAGCGGTCGTGGCCGAGCGCCGCCGCCAGGGCAACGATGTCGGCGGCCATGGTGCGCTTGGCGTACACCTCGGGGCCGTCGGCCTCGGGCTTGTCGCTGGCACCGTAGCCACGCAGGTCCGGGCAGATCACCGTGTGCTCGCCCGCCAGCCGCCCGGCGACATGGCGCCACATCAGGTGCGTCTGGGGAAAACCGTGCAGCAGCACCACCGGGGTGCCGTCGCCGCCGACCGCCGCGGCCAGCTCCACCCCGTTCGTACCGGGCGCGCGGATGTGATCGAAACCGGGAATGGCGAGCGTCATGAAGGGCCGTCCTTTCGGGGCGGGGGCAACCGGATCAGCCTGGACGACGGCGGTCAGCAACCGATCAGCACGGTTGGCCGCCGCCCGCCCCCGGCACGCAGGATGGGGGCATGCGGATCGACGTGCTCGGGGCCGTGCGGGCCCACCGTGGCGACGGCAGCCCGGTCGGCCTGGGCGGGCCCCGCCACCGCGAGGTACTCGCCCGGCTCGTCGCGGCCGAGGGGCGGATGGTCACCACCGACCGCCTCGTCGAAGACCTGTGGCCCGAGCCGCCCGCTCGCGCCGTGGGCGCCCTGCGCACCTTCGTCGCCGCGCTGCGCCGGGCCCTCGAACCCGACCGGCCGCCCCGCACCCCGCCCCGGGTACTGGTCACCGAAGGGCCCGGCTACGCGCTGCACCTGCCGCGCGAGGACGTGGACGTCCACCGGTTCCAGGACGCCCTGGCCCGCGCCCGGCGCGACCCCGCTGCGGTGACCGGACTGGGAGCGGCACTCGCCGCCTGGCGCGGGCCCGCCTACGCCGATGTGACCGCCTCCGTGTGGGCGCAGCGCGAGCGGACGCGACTGGAGGAGCTGCGGCTGGAGGGCGTGGAACTGCGCGCCCGCATCCTCCTCGGCCTCGGGGAGGGGCCCGGCCTCGTCGCCGAGCTGGGTGCCCACGTCACCGCACATCCCTGGCGCGAGCCGGCCTGGGGGCTGCTCGCCCGCGCGCTGCACCACGCGGGCCGCCGGGCCGACGCGCTCGCCACCCTCCGCCGGGCCCGCGCGATGCTCGTCGGCCGGCTCGGGCTCGACCCCGGCGCCGAACTCCAGAGCCTGGAGACGGAGATCCTCGGCGGGGCCGTGCCCGGCGAAGGCGCGTGCACCGCGTGGACCGGCCCCGGGACCCGGCTCGGCCCGCGCACCACCGTGGAACTCGCCCGCACCCTCGCACGGGCCGGCGGCGACGCGCTCGTCCGCTCCCGGCACGACCGCCTCGCCGCCCTCCGGGCGGCGGAACGCACGGGGGACCTCGTGCTGACCGCCCGCATCATCGGCGCCTACGACGTGCCCGCCCTCTGGAGCCGGGCCGACGACCCGGAGCAGTCCCGCGCCGTCGTCGCGGCCGCCGAGCGCACGCTCACCGCGCTCGGCCCCGACGGCCCCGCCGACCTGGCCGCCCGCCTCCTGGCCGTGATCGCCGTGGAGAGCCGCAGCGCCGATCTGTCCGAGGCCGGGCTGGAGCGCGCCGGGCGGGCGGCCCGGCGGGGCGAGGCACTGGCGCGGGAGCTGGCCGACCCGGCCCTGCTGGCGTTCGCCCTCAACGGGGTGTTCCTGCAATCCTTCACCCGCCCCGGGCTCGCCGCGGTGCGGGACCGCACCGGGGCCGAGATCCTCGACCTGGCCATTCGGTACGACCTGCCGAACTTCGCCGTCCTGGGCCGGCTCGTCCGCCTGCAGTCCGCCTCGGCCCTCGGCGACCTCGACGCCGCGTCCTCGCACGCCGACGCGGCCGAACGACTCGCCGCCACCACCGAGGCCCCCCTCGTCCCCGTCCTCACCGCCTGGTTCCGGGCCCGGGCCGCGGCCGCCCGCAGCGCCGAGCCCGGCGGACCGGCCGCCGCCGAGGCCGCGGCGCACTACCGTGCCGCCGAGTCCGCCCTGCGGACGGCCGGCATGCCGGGGCTGCACCGCGGCCTGTTCCCGCTCGCCCTGCTGGGCCTGCGCCTGCTGCACGACCGGCCCGCGCCCACCGACCCACGCCTGGACTGGGGCCCGTACCGGCCTTGGGTACGCCCCCTCCTCCTGCTGGACCAGGGCCGGGACGAGGAGGCCCGTAGCGCCCTGGCCCTGGTCCCCGAACCACCGCGTGACCACATGCAGGAGGCCCTGTGGTGCCTGACCGCCCGCGCCGCCGTACGCCTCGGCGAGCGCGCAACCGCCGCGCGCGCCGGGGCGGCGTTGCGAGACGCCGGTGCGGAACACGCCGGCGCCGCCAGCGGCATGCTGACCCTGGGCCCGGTGGCGCGGTACCTCGCGGAAGCGGAGGAGTGCGCCGAAGCGGCCGGCGCCTGAGACCGGCCCCGCCGGGGCGGCGAACGAGCGCGGCACCGTGCGGCCATCCCGGGAACGGCAGTCGTCTCGTCGGGCGCGTACCTGAGTCGCGTACCTGAGTCGCCTCTTGTCAACTTTCCTCCCCTCGGGCTATATAAGAAGAAGCAGTAGGGCATCGCACGTAGGGCCTGAAGGAAGGGAGTGACCTGTGATGCTCATGCGCACGGACCCGTTCCGCGAACTCGACCGGCTCACCCAGCAGGTCTTCGGGTCCGCCCGTCCGGGCGCCATGCCGATGGACGCCTACCGGTCCGGGGACGACTTCCTCGTCCACTTCGACCTGCCCGGCATCGACCCCGAGACCATCGAGCTGGACGTCGAGCGCAACGTCCTGAACGTCCGCGCCGAGCGCCGTTCCCCCGCCCCCGAGGGCGCCGAGGTGCTGGTCGCCGAGCGGCCCACGGGCACCTTCACGCGCCAGCTCTTCCTCGGGGAGACCCTCGACACGGACCGGATCGACGCCTCGTACGAAGCCGGCGTCCTGACCCTGCGGATCCCGGTGGCCGAGCAGGCCAAGCCGCGCCGCATCCAGATCACCGGCGGCACGGGCCGCAAGCAGCTCGGTAGCTGACCGCACCCCACGAGAAGCGTCCCGCGGGCACCGCACGCCGCCTGCGGGACGCGGCCACCTGTCCGCCCCAGCGGCGGAGCGACGAACCCACCGGAGCCGGACGGGAACCCGGCCCCCGTCCGGGACCGCGGTCCCGGACGGGACCCTTCACCGCATCGCATCGCATCGGATCGGGGCCGGGGCCGGAATCGGAACCGGGATCGGGGCCGGAACCCACGGCACCGAATCCGTGACCGTTCCGCGACCTGATCCGGGGCCCGTTCCGGCTCCCACCGGGAACCCGACCTGGGACCGACCTGGAGGAGGAGCCCGTAGATGAGCACGACGATGGAGCCGAGTGTGACGGTCGCGCCGGCCATCCCCGTACCCGCGCCGGCCATGCCGGCACCCGCGCCGTCGCCGGCGGCCCGGCCCCGCTGGACCGACCTCGTCGAGAAGGTCCGGGACGCCGGGCAGTACGCGACCGTGGCGGAGGCGGAACGCGTCACCCGGATCGTCCTCTCGGCCCTCGGCGGTCACGTGATCGGCGACGAGCGCGTCGACCTGGCGGGAGCCCTGCCCGAGGAGGCGGCCAGGGTCGTCGCCGGCCAGATCCCGGCGACCCGTCCGCTGACCGCCGCCGAGTTCGTCGACTCGGTCGCCGCCCGCATCGAGGGATCCACCCCCGCGACGGCACGCTGGGACGTCAGTTCCGTCCTGAGCGTCCTGCCGCCCCTGGTCGGCGACGACCTGATCACCCGTATCCTCGCCCAGCTCCCGCCCGGGTACGCCCTCCTCTTCGGCCGGGCGGACCTGAGCCCGGCCTTCTGACGCCCGGCCCGCCGGCGTCCGGCGCGGCCACCCCGCAGGTGACGGGGCGGCCGGCCACCCCCAGCCCCTTACGGGGTGGCGGCGGCCGGCCGCCCAGTGCCAGCCTGGGACGGACGAGCACCCGGACACGGACACCGACACGGACGCGGACACGGACGCGGACACCGACACGGACGCGAACGCGGCTACGGACACGGGCACGCACGCAGCCGTGTGCAGCCGCGTCCGGCGGCCGCCGACGGAAAGGCGGGACCCGTTGCCCACCCACCTGACCACCCCGGACGGCACCCGCATCGCCTACCGGGACCACCACCCCCCGGGGCCCGCCGTCCCGGCCCCGCCGCCGGTCCTGCTCCTGCACGGCCTGGCGGGACACCAGGGCGAATGGGACGACCTCACCGGGCGCCTCCTGGCCGACGGCCACCGGGTGGTGACGTACGACGCCCGCGCCCACGGCGACAGCACCCGCCGCCCGGCGGCCACGACCCGGGCGGCCCACGTCCAGGACGCCGTGGCCCTGATCGACCACCTCTCCCTGGCCCCGGCCGTCCTGATCGGCCAGTCCCTGGGCGGCCACACGGCCCTGCTGCTGGCCGCGGCCCACCCCGCCCTGGTGGCGTCCCTCGTCCTCGTCGAGGCCGGACCGGGCGGCCCCGACCCGGAACTCCCCGCCCGGATCGGCGACTGGCTGGACCGCTGGCCGACCCCGTTCCCGTCCCTGGAGGCCGCGCGCGAGTTCCTGGGCCACGAGGCGTGGGCACGCGGCCTGGAACGACGCGCGGACGGCTGGCACCCCCGCTTCGACCGCGACAAGATCGTCGCCTGCGTGGCGGAACCGGCGACGACGTCCTACTGGCCGCAGTGGTCCCGCATCCCCCACCCCACCCTCCTCGTCCGCGGCGACAAAGGCACCGTGAACGACGACCAGACGACCGAGATGCTCTCCCGCCGCCCCCGGACCCACCACACCCTGATCCCCGACGCGGGCCACGACGTCCACCTGGACCAGCCGGCGCGGCTGTACGAGGCGGTGGCGGGGTTCCTGAAAGCCCCGAAACCCAGCGGCTCATCCGCAGTTGCCCCCTGAGGTGCCGCCCGTCCACCCCAAGGCGTCAACTAGCCGCGATCGCGGAGTACGTCCATACGTCTGCCGGCATGGGGTGTTTCAGTCGCCATGTGATTGCCATGGGCCGATTACCCGTGTGTTCTACGTACTCGGCTGGACCGAGCAGCACCCATGGCTGGGCGCCGCCAATGTCGGTGGTCTTATAACGGCGCACAAAGAGCAGTACGTGGCTACCTTCCGCGACGTGATGTTGATACCGCAAGCCCGTGCGGGAAGTGTCCGATGTCTGATTTTGGGATTCCCAGTGAAAAAGAGACTCGTTCAGTGCGTAGTCGTGGTATCGCGTCTGGGGTGAGAAATCCCGCTCGTCCTTCTCTAGGGTGATGAACAGTGCATCGGTTTTGATGGACTCGCACCACTTGACCCCCTCCCGAAAATCTCCAGGCATGAAGCCTCCAATAGTGGCCTGGCCTAGAGCGGGAAGGATTTCTTCACGACTGTACGATGCATGTACGGTGAGTGGGATGCCGAAATCGCTGCCTACGTCCAAAAGGGGGATGGGGACGTGCTCAGTGTGAGCCAAATTGTATTCTAGTACCTGGCGAAGTTCACTTCGAAATGCAGCCTGCTTGCGGAGTGTCGCGAACCCTGTGTCGTAGCTGGTGAACCCCTTGCGTGTCACACCTCCAAGGGGCCACAGTTGGAAAAAGAGCATGCGAGCGTAACACTTCTCCTGCTCGCTAAGATCGCTGTAGCTAGGAGCGTCGTCCGCCAGTAGCTCCCTGTATATAGTCACCCGCTGCGGGTCGTCGACGTGCAGAAACGCGGGGACCCGCTTAAGGAGCGCTGCTTCACCCTCCGGTGCCTCTTCGGTGAGCAGTCGTGAGCGGCGCAACAGGCCGGTCCAGGAGTTTCCGTTACCTCGGAAGATTTCCTTCAGCTCGCGGCCGCTTTCCTTCAAGTATTTACTCAGTTTGGGTTCGGCGTAGGCCGCAACCTCTCGCGCCAGTGCGATGACATTGACGTTCAGTTGGTCCTTGATGTTGGCGATGATCGTTTTCTTTGCCTTCTCTTCAAGGATGATATGACAGCCCGAGGGGAGCTGTGGAAAGTCGTGCTCGATGTGGTCGAGTAGACGCTTTCGTGTGAGGTTCGTCAGTGCGCGAAACTGATTCTCGAAGCGGAATTCTTTACGGTGCTGCCCGATAAAGTCGAGGACGGTGAGGACGGCCTTCCCTTCCGAGCGCCGGAGGCCGCGTCCGAGTTGCTGAAGGAAGACAGTGGCGCTGGATGTGGGACGGAGGAGGAGCAGGGTGTCTACGTCTGGGGCGTCCAGCCCCTCATTGAAGAGGTCGACCGAAAAGATAACCTGGAGTGCGCCTGAGGATAGATCGGTCAACGCCTGTCGACGCTGTTCGGGGGGAGTTTCCCCCGAAAGGGCAACGGCCTTGAGGCCAGCGGTGCGGAACGCCTCAGCCATGAAGTGGGCATGGGCGACGGAGACGCAGAACCCTAGCGCCCGCATGCTGCCGGGGTCGGCAACCTTCTCCTTGACGGCCCGCACCACCAATCGGGCTCGCCTGGCGTTGCTCGACAAGGCGTTACTGAGAGCAGTGGGATCGTAGGTGCCGCGCTTCCACTCAATCGTACTGAGATCGGTCGAATCGCTAACGCCGAAGTAGTGAAATGGGCTCAGGAGATAGTTTTCGAGTGCCTCCCAGAGTCGAAGCTCGGCTGCAATCCTCCCGTCGAAAAACTCATCTTGAACGTTCCTCCCATCCATCCGTTCCGGTGTGGCAGTGAGGCCCAGGAGCTCCAGCGGTCTAAAGTGTTCGATGATTTTCCGGTATGTAGGGGAGGTGCCGTGATGAAACTCGTCGATGACGATCACGTCGAAGTGGTCGGCCGCGAGACGACCTAGTGTCTTTGTGTTCAATGACTGGACACTGGCGAAGACATGGGACCATCGGTCAGGGATCTCGCCGCTGTGCAAGGGCTCGCCGAAGTTCGGGTCCACCAGCACGTCTTGGTACGTGCGCAGTGACTGCTGAAGGATTTCTCTGCGGTGAGCGAAAAACAGCAATGTGAGATCGCGCCCGTACTTCTTGCGTAGCCGCTTGTAGTCGAGGGCTGCCATCACGGTCTTTCCCGTTCCGGTTGCGGCCACCAGTAGGTTGCGATGCCGGTCGTGTACCTCTCGCTCGACGTCCAGCCGCTCCAACATGTCCCGCTGATGCGGGTAAGGGCGCACTTCCAGCCCTGACAACGTGATACTGCGCTGTCCAGCAGCCGGGGCCGAGCCGCCTGCCGTAGCTAGAGCTTCCTGGAGGCGCCGGCCATCCGTTTGCGGATCGTACGTCTCAAATGACGGGTCGTTCCAATACGCGTCAAAGGTTGCCTCAAACTTCCGGAGAACGTCGGGAGTGGCCACGGACGACAGCCGAACGTTCCACTCCAGGCCATCGAGGAGGGCAGCCTTAGAGAGGTTGGAACTTCCGACGTACGCCGTGTCATAACCACTGCTACGGCGAAAGAGCCAGGCTTTCGCATGGAGACGCGTAGATCGAGTCTCGTAGTTGACCTTGACCTGGGCGTCGAATTCCTCTACGAGACGATCCAGCGCTCGGCGTTCTGTGGCGCCGATGTAGGTAGTGGTGATCACCCGTATCGGCACCTTCCGCTCGTGGGCAGCCTTCAGCGACTGCTCGATGATCCGCAGGCCATGCCACTTAACGAAGGCGCAGAGCAGGTCCACCCGGTCAGCCGTTGCGAGTTCTGCCCGCAGTTCGAACCCCAGGCTCGGGTCCTCGGGCGAGTTGGTGATCAGTGCTGCTTCGGAGAGGGGGATACCGGGGCGGACGGCGAAGACGCCTGGGGACTCTTGCCTTGTCAGAGCCAGAAGTTGCCGCGGTCCTGGCGCCACCATGTCGACCCACTGCTGGGCACCCTCAAGCGTGCTGATGGACTCCAGGATGTGGTTCGCGGCGTACACGCGGTCTTCGGCCGGTAGGTTCCGCAGCACCCGCCGAACTGTCTCGGCGACATGGCGAGCGAGGACATGGGGCACCGACTCTTGTCCGACCGTGTCGCTCACGGAGTGCCAGCCCAGGTTGGAGAGGTCCTTTAGCTGCTGCTCCAGGCGGAGCGTGATGAGTTGTTCGTACAGCCCACCTGACGTGGCAGCGACCTTGTCGTCGAGGCTCTCCGGCATCAGCTCGCTCCCCCAGGTGACCATGTCGTGAACGTTCCGAATGTTCTACCAGCCGGCACCGACAGAGCTCCGCCCGACCGAGTGGGGCGTCCATCGACCAAGAGGTGATCTATTTAGAGGCGTAACTGACCGAACATGGTTACGTTTTGCGTGTGTTGCTACGTGACTTGCTCATACGTATAGCGGAGACCTACGACCCGAAGGCCGGTACGTCCAACGACGTCCCTGCTCAGGTGCTGCTCAGAAGCGTGAAGCGGATGACGGACCTACCGCTGCCGCACGGCTTCGTGGCCTCGGGGCACGGCGGGCAAACATCCGCCAGCAGTACCCCCTGGATCGGAGTGTTCGATCCGGCGATCAACACCCAGCCCCACGACGGTCTGTACCTCGCGTACATCTTCGACGCGTCGCTGACCTCGGTGACGCTCACCCTGCAGCAGGGGGTGACAAAGCTCTCCCGGCAGTACACCGGGCAAGGGGAGCTGCGGCGCGAACTGAAGCGACGGGCCAGACATCTTCGTGCCGGTATGCAGCCGGAACTGGCCGTGCACTGGCAGTATCAGCCGGCATTTGGTTCCAAACAGGCGCGACCGCGTGCATACGAGGCGGGTAGCGTAGTCGCCCGGCGGTACGAGACAACTGACATGCCGTCAGAGAACGTGCTTGCCGAAGATTTGCGCATAGCGTCTCTATTGCTACGGGATGCAGCGGCCAGTCAGCGGATCTGGCTGCATACGCCGACACCTCGTGAGCCCGTTACCCATGATGGTGAAGACCGTCAACCGGTAGCGGACCCGCTCGACGGCTTCCACCCCAACGACAGCAGCGACTACTACGTCCGCATCAAAGCGGGCGAGCACCGCAGGGAACGCCGGCACGAAGCGCTCATTAGAGACTTCGGCCTCCATGTCGTGACACGTGGGTACACGCCCATCACCCAAGACATGTACCCCCGAGACCTGGTCCTGCGGCGAAGCCCCGCAGAGAGCCAGGCCGATTGGCTTGTCGAGGGAAAAACGGTCAAGCACGGTAACGCCACCCGTGCCGTGCGAGAGGCCGTCGGTCAACTTCTGGAGTACAGCTACTACTTGTATGAGAGGCCAGGTAAGCCCAAGCCCCACCTCATCGCCCTCTTCACCGAAGATGTAGGGCACTACGCCGAGTACCTTGAACAGCGGGGTATCGCTTCCATCTGGCGCTCGGGCGACGAGGGCTGGGCCGGTTCTGCCCTGGCTGCTTCTTGGGACTTGGCTGTACGTGCCTGACCGGTCCGCTGGCGTAGGTAGCTACCCAGGGTGGCCCCTGGTTGCTCGGTGGGGTTAAGCCGCCAGCCCGTGACACTCTCCGTAGCTCTGTCCCGACCCGCACCAGCACGCGTCCCCCCGTTCCGGTGGCCAGGGCACTGCTCGGCCGCGGGCTGCCAGGACCGTTGCGTACTGGGGGAGGAGGGTCGTGTCGGTCGGGGAGGTGCCCTCCGAGGCGGCGAAGGCCTCGTAGGAGGGGACGGTGCCCGTGACGACGCCCAGGTTGGGGGTGCCGGAGGAGGCGAGTTCGCGCAGGGCGGTCTCTATGGTCGCCAGGTGCTCCTCGTGGGAGGGGTACTCCGCGGACAGCTCCGGGTAGGCGGCCACCAGCTCGGCCAGTTCGTCCGCCGGCCAGTGGAGCATCGCGACGGGGAAGGGGCGGGAGAGGGCCTCCCGGTAGGCGCCGAGTTCGGCGCGGAGGCGGGAGATCTCCGCCGCCAGCTCCGCCGGGTTGTCCGAGCCGAGGGACCAGACGCGCTTGGGGTCGTGGAGCTCGTCCAGGGAGACGGGCATCGAGTGGAGGGTGTCGGCCAGGGTGTCCCACTGGTCGTGGGGCGCGCCCAGCATGCGGCGGACGCGGTGGCGGCCGATGAGGAGGCTGTCTCTTATACACCTCTGACGCTGCCGACGAAGCTAGAA
>NZ_WYCT01000178.1 GCF_011008945.1 Streptomyces harenosi | reverse complement strand
AGGTGTATAAGAGACAGCCCGATGCCTTCCCCACCCCCTGAGCGCCGTCCGCCGTCGTACTGCGGCCTCGTACGGCGGCCCCCGGGTGTTCGAATACCTGGCGACGTTACGGCCGCCCTCCACAGATTCGCCGACTTTCTCGCGTCCACACCCTGGGGACCGGGAAGTTGTCCCGATCCTGTCCACAGCCCCGCCCGGTGGAAGATCATCGCCCCAGGTCAGCACCCTGTGGATTCGTGGACGAACGCTCTCCACAGCCTGTGGACGACGGGATGGTCCACAGGATCGCCCGCGCGTTGTCCACGGCCGGTCCACAGGCTGGGGGCGCTTGTCCCCAGCGATCGGCCGCTTCTCCACATGGCTGTCCACTGTTCGGCAACGCGACCCGCCCTCTCACCGCCCCGAGTGAAAGGCGTCACACGAAGCTGCCGGATTAGGCTGTGGGAAAGGCGGGTAAAACTGGGGACGGCGCTGGGGAGAAGTGGCCCCTGCCTGTGCACGGCGTGTGCAGAACTTTCCGTTCTCCACAGCGGCCCCTGGTTGTCCACGGGCACCGCCCACAGGCCCCGTGGATAAAAATCCCGCGCTGAGCTGGGCAAACGTGGTTATCCACGGTATCCACAGGCCCTACTACTACGTCCGACTAGAGAGAGCGCGGAATCCGTTTCGAAGCGGGTCCTGTGCACAACTCGCCCTCTCGAGCCCGGCCGCGCCCCGCCACGACTTGACCCCGAGCGGCACCTACTGTCAGTGGTGTGCGTCAGACTGGACCCCGGTGTCCTTCCCCTCCCAGGGGCCCGCGACACCGAGTCAGACGACGAAGGCGAAGCAGGGCGAGAAGCGCCGGCAACAGCAGGAGGCGGCTTACGGTGAAGATCCGGGTGGAACGCGACGTACTCGCGGAGGCAGTGGCCTGGGCGGCGCGCAGCCTCCCGGCCCGTCCGCCGGCGCCGGTCCTCGCGGGCCTGCTGCTGAAGGCCGAGGACGGCCAGCTCAGCCTGTCCAGCTTCGACTACGAGGTCTCCGCGCGGGTCTCGGTCGAGGCGGAGGTCGAGGAGGAGGGCACGGTGCTGGTCTCCGGCCGCCTGCTCGCCGACATCTCCCGCGCCCTGCCCAACCGCCCGGTGGAGATTTCCACAGACGGTGTACGGGCGACGGTGGTGTGCGGCACCTCGCGGTTCACCCTCCACACCCTGCCTGTGGAGGAGTACCCGGCCCTGCCGCAGATGCCGAACGCGACGGGCACGGTGCCCGGCGAGGTCTTCGCCTCCGCCGTGCAGCAGGTCGCCATCGCGGCGGGCCGCGACGACACGCTGCCCGTGCTCACCGGTGTGCGCATCGAGATCGAGGGCGACACGGTCACGCTGGCCTCCACCGACCGCTACCGCTTCGCGGTCCGCGAGTTCCTGTGGAAGCCGGAGAACCCGGACGCCTCCGCGGTCGCCCTGGTGCCCGCCAAGACGCTCCTGGACACCGCCAAGGCGCTCGGCGCCGGCGACACCGTGACGCTGGCGCTGTCCGGCTCCGGCGCGGGCGAGGGCCTGATCGGTTTCGAGGGCGCCGGCCGGCGCACCACGACCCGGCTGCTGGAGGGCGACCTCCCGAAGTACCGCACGCTGTTCCCGACCGAGTTCAACAGCGTCGCCGTGATCGAGACCGCGCCCTTCGTGGAGGCCGTCAAGCGCGTCGCCCTGGTCGCCGAGCGGAACACCCCGGTGCGGCTCAGCTTCGAGCAGGGCGTGCTCATCCTGGAGGCCGGCTCCAGCGACGACGCACAGGCTGTGGAAAGGGTCGACGCCCAGCTCGAGGGCGACGACATCTCGATCGCCTTCAACCCGACCTTCCTGCTGGACGGCCTGAGCGCCATCGACTCCCCGGTGGCCCAGCTCTCCTTCACGACGTCCACCAAGCCGGCGCTGCTCAGCGGCAAGCCCGCCGTGGACGCCGAGGCGGACGAGGCGTACAAGTACCTGATCATGCCGGTGCGGCTCAGCGGCTGACCGCCTGCCGGGCCGGGACCGATCGCGCCCCCGGGCGCGGGCCCAGTGAATCCGCAGGTGAGGGCGTGCGTCTGAGCGCGTATGCCCACAGCTGTGCGCGCGCGTCCGGGTTTAGGCTCGGACGCGGGTACGACGTGCCGCGGCCCGCGCCCGACGGGGGCGGGCCGGTGCGGACGTGCCGCCACGCCACCTCGCACACCTAAGGACACAACTGATGGAGCTCGGTCTCGTCGGCCTCGGCAAGATGGGCGGCAACATGCGCGAGCGGATCCGCCGCGCGGGCCACACCGTCATCGGATACGACCGCAACCCGGACGTCGCGGATGTCCACAGCCTGGAAGAGCTCGTGGGCAAGCTGAAGGGCCCGCGCGTGGTCTGGGTGATGGTCCCGGCCGGCGAGCCCACCCAGTCCACCATCGACCAGCTCGCCGAGCTGCTGGAGCCCGGTGACGTCGTCGTGGACGGCGGCAACTCCCGCTGGACCGACGACGAGAAGCACGCCGCCGAGCTGGCGGCCAAGGGCATCGGCTTCGTCGACTGCGGCGTCTCCGGCGGCGTCTGGGGCCTGGAGAACGGCTACGCGCTGATGTACGGCGGTGACGCCGAGAACGTCGCCAAGGTGCAGCCGGTCTTCGACGCCCTCAAGCCGGAGGGCGACTTCGGCTCGGTGCACGCCGGCAAGGTCGGCGCGGGCCACTTCGCCAAGATGGTCCACAACGGCATCGAGTACGCGATGATGCAGGCCTACGCCGAGGGCTGGGAGCTGCTGGAGAAGGTCGACTCCGTGGAGAACGTCCGCGAGGTCTTCCGCTCCTGGCAGGAGGGCACCGTCATCCGCTCCTGGCTGCTCGACCTGGCCGTCAACGCCCTCGACGACGACGAGCACCTGGAGGGGCTGCGCGGTTACGCGCAGGACTCCGGTGAGGGACGCTGGACGGTGGAGGCCGCGATCGACAACGCGGTGCCGCTGCCCGCGATCACCGCGTCGCTGTTCGCCCGGTTCGCCTCCCGCCAGGAGGACTCGCCGCAGATGAAGATGATCGCGGCGCTGCGCAACCAGTTCGGCGGCCACGCGGTCGAGAAGAAGTAAGCAGCACCCGAAGGTTGGAGAGGTCGGCGAACGACCATGCACGTCACGCATCTGTCGCTGGCCGACTTCCGCTCGTACGCCCGGGTCGAGGTCCCGCTGGACCCGGGCGTCACCGCCTTCGTCGGCCCCAACGGGCAGGGGAAGACCAATCTCGTCGAGGCGGTCGGCTATCTCGCCACCCTCGGCAGTCATCGCGTCTCCTCCGACGCGCCCCTGGTCCGCATGGGCGCCGACCGGGCGGTGATCCGGGCGCAGGTGCGGCAGGGCGAGCGGCAGCAGCTCATCGAGCTGGAGCTGAACCCGGGCCGCGCCAACCGCGCCCGCATCAACCGGTCCTCGCAGGTCAGGCCGCGTGACGTTCTGGGCATCGTACGGACCGTCCTGTTCGCTCCCGAGGACCTCGCCCTGGTCAAGGGCGACCCCGGGGAGCGGCGCCGCTTCCTCGACGAGCTGATCACCGCCCGTTCCCCGCGGATGGCCGGTGTCCGCTCCGACTACGACCGGGTCCTCAAGCAGCGCAACACCCTGCTGAAGTCGGCCGCGCTCGCCCGCCGGCACGGTGGCCGCACCCTGGACCTGTCCACCCTCGACGTCTGGGACCAGCACCTCGCGCGCGCGGGCGCCGAACTGCTCGCCCAGCGCCTGGACCTGATCGCCGCGATCGGGCCGCTGGCCGACAAGGCCTACGAGCAACTGGCTCCCGGCGGCGGCCCCGTCGCGCTGGAGTACCGGTCGTCGGCGCCCGGCGAGGCCCACACGCGCGAGGAGCTCTACGAGCAGCTCATGGCGGCACTCGCCGACACCCGCAAGCAGGAGATCGAGCGGGGCGTCACCCTGGTCGGCCCGCACCGGGACGATCTGCTGCTCAAGCTGGGTGAGCTGCCCGCCAAGGGGTACGCCTCCCACGGCGAGTCCTGGTCCTGCGCCCTGGCGCTGCGCCTGGCCTCCTACGATCTGCTGCGCGCCGAGGGCAACGAGCCGGTGCTCGTCCTCGACGACGTCTTCGCCGAGCTGGACGCCCGCCGCCGGGAGCGGCTGGCGGAGCTGGTGGCGCCGGGCGAGCAGGTGCTGGTGACCGCCGCGGTCGGGGACGACGTGCCGCAGGTGCTGTCGGGGACGCGGTTCGCCGTCTCCGAGGGAACGGTGGAGCCGCTGAGGACGGAGGGAGAGCGCGGATGACCACGGACGGACCCCCACCCGGCAAGGCCCCCCAGCCCTCCGGCGTCGACCTCGCGCGGGTGGCGCTGCGGGCGGCCCGGGAGGCGGCACGCGCGCGTGGGGACGCGGCGCAGCAGAAGAAGCAGGCGCGCCGCGGCGGCCTGCGGTCCGGGGCGCGCGCCGACGGCCGCGATCCGATGCGGCTCGGGTCGGCGATCAACCGGCTGATCACCGAGCGCGGCTGGGAGACCCCGGCCGCGGTGGGCGGTGTGATGGGCCGCTGGCCGCAGATCGTCGGCGACGACGTGGCCAAGCACTGCGTACCGGAGAAGTACGACGAGGACGAGCGGGTGCTGGTGGTGCGCTGCGACTCCACCGCCTGGGCGACCAATCTGCGCCTGCTCGCGCCGACCCTGGTGGCCCGCCTCAACGAGGACCTCGGGCACGGCTCGGTGCGCATGCTCAGGGTGCAGGGGCCCGGCGGCCCGGCCCGCCGCTACGGTCCGCTGCGGGCGCCCGGGAGCACGGGTCCGGGCGACACCTACGGGTGACCGGAAGGCCGGCCGCGGGCCCGTGCGGGGCCCCGGAGGGGGACGCGGACGGGCCGGCCGGCCGCCGCCGTCCCGGGCGTGAGCGACATCACATTCGAGGGCGTCGACGGTGCGTTCGAGCCGTCGGCGCCCTGCTCGTCGTACAACCGCACACGGTTGCGAATCGCGACCTGACTCCGAAGTAGCCAGGGGTTGACGGCTCGAAGCGCTGAGTGCCGCTGTGAGCCTCTTGGAGCCCCCTTCCGCATATCGGGAGTAGTCCGAGGACGGTTCAGGGCGCCACATGCGGGCTCAGGTACCCGCAAACCCCCATCGTTGTCAGTGCTACCGGTAGACTGGAAGGCAATCCCGCCCCAATCGTGGGGACCGTCCGGGAACGCTGAGCAACGCTGATCAAGGCTTACCAACGCACCATGCCGCAGCCGCTCCGGCAACCGTCCCCACCGGGGGCACTCCCAGGAGCCTGGCTTGTGCTGTGCCAGAAAGGGCGCTTCGTGGCCGATTCCGGCAACCCCAACGAGAACATCCCGTCCACCGACGCCGGCGCGGACGACGCGGCGAGCACCTCGAGCGGTGAGGTCACGGCCTCGTACGACGCCAGCGCCATCACCGTCCTCGAGGGTCTGGACGCGGTCCGCAAGCGACCCGGCATGTACATCGGCTCCACCGGCGAGCGCGGACTGCACCACCTGGTCTACGAGGTGGTCGACAACTCCGTCGACGAGGCGCTGGCCGGCCACGCGGACACGATCGACGTGACGATCCTCGCCGACGGCGGCGTGCGCGTCGTCGACAACGGCCGCGGCATCCCCGTGGGCATCGTGCCCTCCGAGGGCAAGCCGGCCGTCGAGGTCGTGCTGACGGTGCTGCACGCGGGCGGCAAGTTCGGCGGCGGCGGCTACGCGGTCTCCGGCGGTCTGCACGGCGTGGGCGTGTCCGTGGTGAACGCCCTGTCCAGCAAGGTGTCCGTCGAGGTCAAGACCGACGGTCACCGCTGGACGCAGGATTACAAGATGGGCGTGCCGACGGCGCCGCTGGCCCAGCACGAGGCGACGGAGGAGACCGGCACCTCGGTCACCTTCTGGGCGGACCCGGACATCTTCGAGACCACGGAGTACTCCTTCGAGACGCTGTCGCGGCGTTTCCAGGAGATGGCGTTCCTCAACAAGGGCCTGACGATCAAGCTCACCGACGAGCGCGAGTCGGCGAAGGCCACGGCGGGCGCCGACGAGGCGGGCGCGGACGAGCTGGCCGAGGAGCAGAAGGTCAAGTCCGTCACGTACCACTACGAGGGCGGCATCGTCGACTTCGTGAAGTACCTCAACTCCCGCAAGGGAGACGTGGTGCACCCCACCGTGATCGACCTGGAGGCCGAGGACAAGGACAAGAGCCTGTCCCTCGAGGTCGCGATGCAGTGGAACAGCGGCTACAGCGAGGGCGTCTACTCCTTCGCCAACATCATCCACACGCATGAGGGCGGCACCCACGAGGAGGGCTTCCGCGCGGCCCTGACGAGCCTGATCAACAAGTACGCGCGCGACAAGAAGCTGCTGCGGGAGAAGGACGACAACCTCACGGGCGACGACATCCGCGAGGGCCTGACCGCGATCATCTCGGTCAAGCTGAGCGA
Organism: Streptomyces harenosi; assembly: GCF_011008945.1. Lineage (GTDB taxonomy): Bacteria > Actinomycetota > Actinomycetes > Streptomycetales > Streptomycetaceae > Streptomyces > Streptomyces harenosi. Next base: position 8,643 of record NZ_WYCT01000178.1, on the reverse strand, counting down.
GCCGCAGTTCGAGGGCCAGACCAAGACCAAGCTGGGCAACACGGAGGCCAAGACCTTCGTGCAGAAGGCGGTCTACGAGCACCTCAACGACTGGCTGGACCGCAACCCGAACGAGGCCGCGGACATCATCCGCAAGGGCATCCAGGCGGCCACCGCGCGCGTGGCGGCCCGCAAGGCCCGCGACCTGACCCGCCGCAAGGGCCTGCTGGAGACGGCGTCCCTGCCGGGCAAGCTCTCCGACTGCCAGTCGAACGACCCGACCAAGTGCGAGATCTTCATCGTCGAGGGCGACTCCGCCGGCGGCTCGGCCAAGTCCGGCCGCAACCCCGAGTACCAGGCGATCCTCCCGATCCGCGGCAAGATCCTCAACGTCGAGAAGGCCAGGATCGACAAGATCCTGCAGAACCAGGAGATCCAGGCGCTGATCTCCGCCTTCGGCACCGGCGTGCACGAGGACTTCGACATCGAGAAGCTGCGCTACCACAAGATCATCCTGATGGCGGACGCCGACGTCGACGGCCAGCACATCAACACCCTGCTGCTGACCTTCCTCTTCCGCTTCATGCGGCCGCTGGTCGAGGCCGGGCACGTGTTCCTCTCCCGTCCCCCGCTCTACAAGATCAAGTGGGGCAAGGACGACATCGAGTACGCGTACTCCGACCGCGAGCGCGACGCGCTGCTGGAGCTGGGCCGCCAGCGCGGCAAGCGGATCCGGGAGGACTCGATCCAGCGCTTCAAGGGTCTCGGCGAGATGAACGCCGAGGAGCTGCGCGTGACCACCATGGACCAGGAGCACCGGGTCCTCGGCCAGGTCACCCTCGACGACGCCGCCCAGGCCGACGACCTGTTCTCGGTCCTCATGGGCGAGGACGTCGAGGCCCGCCGCGCGTTCATCCAGCGCAACGCCAAGGACGTCCGGTTCCTCGACATCTGAGTCGGTCTCAGCTGACCGCACCAGGAAGGATCTTCACCAGCAATGACCGACGAGAACACTCCCGTGACGACGCCCGAAGGTGACGCGCTGGCCATGCGGGTCGAGCCCGTGGGCCTCGAGACGGAGATGCAGCGCTCCTACCTCGACTACGCGATGTCCGTCATCGTCTCGCGCGCGCTGCCGGACGTCCGGGACGGTCTCAAGCCCGTCCACCGCCGCGTGCTGTACGCGATGTACGACGGCGGCTACCGCCCCGAGCGCGGCTTCTACAAGTGCGCCCGCGTCGTCGGCGACGTCATGGGCAACTACCACCCCCACGGCGACTCCTCCATCTACGACGCCCTGGTCCGCCTCGCCCAGCCGTGGGCGATGCGCATGCCGCTCGTCGACTCCAACGGCAACTTCGGCTCCCCGGGCAACGACCCGGCGGCGGCCATGCGGTACACCGAGTGCAAGATGGCGCCGCTGTCGATGGAGATGGTCCGCGACATCGACGAGGAGACCGTCGACTTCACGGACAACTACGACGGCCGGTCCCAGGAGCCGACGGTCCTGCCGGCCCGCTTCCCGAACCTGCTGATCAACGGCTCGGCCGGTATCGCGGTCGGCATGGCGACCAACATCCCGCCGCACAACCTGCGCGAGGTCGCCGCCGGCGCCCAGTGGTACCTGGAGAACCCCGAGGCCTCCCACGAGGAGCTGCTCGACGCGCTCATCGAGCGCATCAAGGGCCCCGACTTCCCGACCGGCGCCCTCGTCGTCGGCCGCAAGGGCATCGAGGAGGCGTACCGCACCGGCCGCGGCTCCATCACCATGCGGGCGGTGGTCGAGGTCGAGGAGATCCAGAACCGCCAGTGCCTGGTGGTCACCGAGCTGCCCTACCAGGTCAACCCGGACAACCTCGCGCAGAAGATCGCCGACCTGGTGAAGGACGGCCGGATCGGCGGCATCGCGGACGTCCGCGACGAGACGTCCTCCCGCACGGGCCAGCGCCTGGTCATCGTCCTCAAGCGGGACGCGGTCGCCAAGGTCGTCCTGAACAACCTCTACAAGCACACCGACCTCCAGACCAACTTCGGCGCCAACATGCTGGCCCTGGTCGACGGCGTGCCGCGCACCCTCTCCCTGGACGCGTTCATCCGCCACTGGGTGACGCACCAGATCGAGGTCATCGTCCGCCGGACGCGGTTCCGGCTGCGCAAGGCCGAGGAGCGCGCGCACATCCTGCGCGGTCTGCTGAAGGCCCTGGACGCCATCGACGAGGTCATCGCGCTGATCCGGCGCAGCGACACGGTCGAGATCGCGCGCGGCGGCCTGATGGACCTCCTCGACATCGACGAGATCCAGGCCAACGCGATCCTGGAGATGCAGCTCCGCCGGCTGGCCGCCCTGGAGCGCCAGAAGATCGTCCAGGAGCACGACGAGCTCCAGGCCAAGATCAACGAGTACAACGAGATCCTCGCCTCGCCGGTCCGCCAGCGCGGCATCGTCAGCGAGGAGCTGGCCGCGATCGTCGAGAAGTACGGCGACGACCGCAAGACCAAGCTGATCCCGTACGAGGGCGACATGTCCATCGAGGACCTGATCGCCGAGGAGGACATCGTCGTCACGGTCACCCGAGGCGGCTACATCAAGCGGACCAAGACCGACGACTACCGGGCGCAGAAGCGCGGCGGCAAGGGCGTGCGGGGCACGAAGCTGAAGGAAGACGACATCGTCGACCACTTCTTCGTCTCCACCACCCACCACTGGCTGCTGTTCTTCACCAACAAGGGCCGCGTCTACCGGGCCAAGGCCTACGAGCTGCCCGAGGCCGGCCGGGACGCGCGCGGCCAGCACGTGGCCAACCTGCTGGCCTTCCAGCCGGACGAGGCGATCGCCGAGATCCTGGCCATCCGCGACTACGAGGCGGCGCCGTACCTGGTGCTGGCCACCAAGTCCGGCCTGGTGAAGAAGACGCCGCTGAAGGACTACGACTCCCCGCGCTCCGGCGGTGTGATCGCGATCAACCTGCGGGCGCGCGAGGACGGAACCGACGACGAACTGATCGGGGCAGAGCTCGTCTCCGCCGACGACGATCTGCTGCTGATCAGCAAGAAGGCGCAGTCGATCAGGTTCACCGCGTCGGACGACACGCTGCGCCCCATGGGCCGTGCGACCTCGGGCGTCAAGGGCATGAGTTTCCGCGAGGGCGACGAACTGCTCTCGATGAATGTGGTGCGACCCGGTACGTTCGTGTTCACTGCCACCGACGGCGGGTACGCGAAGCGGACCCCTGTCGACGAGTACCGCGTCCAGGGCCGCGGCGGCCTCGGCATCAAGGCCGCCAAGATCGTCGAGGACCGCGGATCGCTCGTGGGTGCGCTGGTGGTCGAGGAGACCGACGAGATCCTCGCCATCACACTCTCGGGCGGTGTGATTCGCACGCGAGTCAACGAGGTCAGGGAGACGGGCCGTGACACCATGGGCGTCCAACTGATCAATCTGGGCAAGCGCGATGCCGTCGTCGGTATCGCACGCAACGCCGAGGCGGGGCGCGAGGCGGAGGAGGTCGACGGTGACATCGCCGTCGACGAGACCGCCGAGGGCACCGTGGACACCGGCACGGACGAGGGTGAGGCGCCCTCGGCCGAGTAGCACGAGGAGTGAGTCACGTGAGCGGAGCCACGGGCGCCGGATCGGCCGGTACCTCCACGGGTACCCATACGGACGGCGGCGGCCGTGGCTCCGCCGCGCACGCAACGGAGACGGGTTCGTCCTCGTCCTCATCCTCGTACGACACTCATGGATCCCAGGGGGGAACTGTGACGGACACCCGAGGCCCGCACACCCAGCAGTACGCGGCTGGAGCGGGCCCGGCCGCTCCGGGCGCCGGGGCCGCCCAGCAGCCGGCCTCACCGTTGCCCGGTGAGCGGCAGCCGCAGCAGCCCGCCGGGCCGTACCACCCGCCGCAGGCGTACCAGACGGCCGCCGCGGCCGCCGGAGTGCGCCGGCCGCGCACCGGCGCCGGTACCACGCCCCGTGTCCGCAAGGCGCGGCTGCGGGTGGCGAAGGCCGACCCCTGGTCGGTGATGAAGGTGAGCTTCCTGCTCTCCATCGCGCTGGGCATCTGCACCATCGTCGCGGCCGCCGTGCTGTGGATGGTCATGGACGCCATGGGCGTCTTCTCCACGGTCGGCGGCACGATCTCCGAGGCGACCGGCTCCAACGAGTCCAACGGCTTCGACCTGCAGTCGTTCCTGTCGCTGCCCAACGTCCTGCTCTTCACCTCGATCATCGCGGTCATCGACGTCGTCCTCGCCACGGCGCTGGCGACGCTGGGCGCGTTCATCTACAACCTCTCGGCCGGTTTCGTCGGGGGCGTGGAGCTGACGCTCGCCGAGGACGAGTGAGGGCGCCCGACCGGCCCGGACGCCGGCGCGGGCGGGCGGCAGTGGGCCGGGGCAGGGGGCGGCGGATGCCGGAAATGAGCGGTTTTCCCCTCTCCCTGACGGCCGATTTTGGGACTGCGCGCCTCGTGCGCTAATCTTCAGGAGTCAGCGCGCGGGACACACACCGCAGAGCGCGGCGGGGCTATAGCTCAGTTGGTTAGAGCGCATCCCTGATAAGGATGAGGCCACAGGTTCAAATCCTGTTAGCCCCACCAGCGAAAACCCCCGGATCATCCGATCCGGGGGTTTTGCCGTTCACGGGTGGCGCCGCCGTTCTGCGGGAGGTCGTGGCCGGCGTGACCGGGCGGGCCCTGGCCGCGGGGCGGCTCCGGGCCGCCGGTCACGCCGGAGGGTGCGCCGGGGCCTTCGCGTGTGCGGGCGGGTCGAGGGGGCGGCGTTACGTCGTCAGCGACGGCTGGGGCCGGGACTGGGACCGGGGCTCGGGCTCCGGCGTGTCGTCGGTGTCGCTCCGGGAGCGCTGCGCGTCGTGCCGGGCCAGGGCGGACAGCAGATTGGCGACGGTGACGCCGGCCTCGACCTCGGCCGGGTGCCGCAGGGGGACGCCGGGTTCGATGCGGTAGGTGTTGGACCGCCCGCGCCGGGTGTGGGACAGGTAACCCTCGCGCTCCAGGTCGGAAATGATCTTCTGGACGGCGCGCTCGGTAAGGCGGCAGTAGGCGGCGATGTCCCGGATCCGCGAATCCGGATCGTCCGCGATCGCCGCGAGAACGCGCGCGTGATTGGTCAGGAACGTCCAGCCGGTGTGTGGTTCAGGCACTGCTCCCCGCATGCCTCCAGAGTATGACGTACTGTTTCGCGCATCCAAAAGCCGGAAGAGTTGTTCATGTATTTGTTGACGTGTTAGATGTTCTGGCGCACCCTGTTGGAGTACCTCCCGCGGGATGCCCCAGCACCCCTGCCCACACCTGCGAGAAGAGTGAGCTGCGGTGTACCAACCGTTTTCAGTCGTGCGCTCCACCGCGCGCGAGGGCGTCACTGTCGTGTCCCTGCGCGGTGACATCGACATGACCGCTGAGCCAGAGGTGCGTCAGGCGCTGCTCGTCCCGTCCGAGGGGGACGCTCCTCGGACCGTCGTCGACCTGAGTCAGGTGTCGTTCATGGACAGCACCGGATTCAACGCCCTGATCAACGCCCATGCGCAGGCTACCGCCCACAGCGGATGGGTGCGCGTGGCCACGCCGCCTCCCATGGTCAAGCGCATGTTCCAGGTGCTCGGCATCGACGAGGTCATCAGCAGCTACCCCACGCTGAAGGACGCGCTGGCCGGGTGACACCGGCCGCACCGTCCGGCGAGGGGACGGATGGGCGGGACATGGATGAGCCCGGCAGGAAGGCCCGGTGGCTCCGCGGGGCCACCGGGCCTTCCTGCCGGGTGCTGGGCGTGCTGTACGCGAGTTCGCCGTGACGTCAGGGATAGGGATGCGGGGAGTGGCACGTGCGAGGACGTGCCGTCCTGTCAGCGCTGGAGGGGGATGACGCCCGAGGTGCGGGGTTCCGTCGACGCCTCGGAGGACGCGGACGCGGTGGGGGTGCAGACGGTGGCGGTCGGGGCCGTCCCGGACGTGTCCGGCAGCGGGCGGTGGCGGCAGCTCGGGACCTTGCCGTGGGCCTCGGCGCGGATGCGCTGCTTCATCGTGGGGGGCAGGGCCCGGGCGCGGGACCAGGACCAGGGGGCCATCGCCGGTGTCGCCGTGTGCTCGGCGGTGCCGCTGGTCTCGTCGCTGTTGCTGTTGCGCTCCGTCTCGGTGTGCGGTACCGCCGCGGCGGCGGTCGTGGTGATGAGTCCGAGCGCCGTGCACAGCGCGAGGAAGGCGGTGACGATGGCGGTCCACAGCGTCATGACCTTGTTCCGGGCCATGGCCCCTCACTTTCGGGTTGGGCGATTTGCGTACTTTCCTCATGATGTGTATGAGCGGCGCTAAGTGGTGGACCGACGCCCGTGGCGCGTCGATGTTCAGATGAACACCACCCGGATGGGCGCAAGAGGGTCGAAAAACAGGAGAGACAGGCCAAGGTCGGTCAAAAGTGACCCTGTGTGGAGGTGTGATCACCCTCCGATCGCAACGGCCGGACCCGCTCCTACTGCGGCGCCACGACGCCGAGTTGACGGCCGACGCAGGTCACCGATCGATATCGGCCGGTGTGTATAGTCGGGCGCCAGAGGTCCCCTACGTCAAGGAAAGACGAGGTCGCGCGGTGAAGAAGCTGCTCCTGGTCGCACTGGCCGCCATCGGCGGTCTCCTCGTGTACCGCCAGATCCAGGCGGATCGCGCCGAGCAGGACCTGTGGACGGAGGCGACTGACTCCGTGCCCACGGGTTCGTGAGTCCCACCGGCATCCGGTGCTGAGTCCGGTGGACTCGGCGATACCGAGCATCACCCCGGCCGTCATCGCGGTCGGGGTTTTGTGTTGTCCGCCGCGATGTCCGACCAGGCACCCGCGGGGAAGGGCCGGACGTTTCGGACGACCGTGCCCGAGGGGCGGATGACGCGCCGGCCGGCGGGGCAGGATGGGCCACGGTCCCGGTCCGGCGGCTGACGACGAGGGGTGGCGGGTGATGGGGCGGCGTGGCGCGAGCGGTCGGATGCCGGGACGTCACAGGGGGGTGGCCGAACGCCGGGCGCCGGTGCCCGCGGTGCTGTCCACCGTGCCCGTGGTACTGGCCACGGCGCTCGCGGTGCTGTCCACCACGGCCGCCGTGCCGGCCCGGCCGGCGCCGGCCGCCGGACCGCCGGGGGGTTACGCCTTCGCCGGGGACGCCCGGCGGATCGAGGGGGCCGCCGTCCCCGCGGGCGCCGAACGCCTGGAGCCCGGTGCGACGTACCGGAGCAGCCTGCCGGCGCGCGGCGCGGTCCACTACCGCCTCCGCCTCGACGGCGCGTCGAACGCGTACGTGGCCGTCACCGCGGTCCCGGCACCCGGCAGCGCGGTCGCCGCATCCGACGGCATCCGGGTGTCGGTGCGGGACGGCCGGGGCGGCTCGTGCTCCTTCGACAGCGCGTCCATCGGCGCGGCGCGCAGCCCGCGACCCGTCACCGCCTGGGGCAGGCGGGAGGTCTCCCCCGCGAAGACCCGGTGCCGGGAGGCCGGGACCTACGACGTCGCCGTGGAGCGGACCGGCGCCCGGGACGCCGCACCGGGCGCCTGGGAGCTGGAACTCGCCGCCTTCACCGAGCCGGGCCCGAAGCGGCCGGGCGCGACGCGCGCACCCGAGGTCTGGGACTCCTCGTCGCCCGCGCCGCCCGGGGGCGAACCCCGGCGCCGCCGGGGAGGCGCGGGCTTCACCGGCGCGGCTCCCCTCGGGCCGGGAGCCTGGCGCGACGGCATCCGCCCGGGGCAGACCCTCTTCTACGCGGTCCCGGTCGACTGGGGGCAGCGCGTGTACGCCACCGCGGACCTGGACGGCTCCGGCGGCCGGGGATACGTGCCCGGCGCGCTGCGCCTGGCGCTCCACAACCCGGCGCGCGGGCCGGTCGCGGACACCGGGAGCGGCTACGACGGCGGCCCGGCGAGCGCCGCCCTGCCCCCCGTCCCCCCGGTCGCGTACGCCAACCGCCACGCCGTCGCCGACAAGGTGAGCGGGATGCGCTTCGCCGGCGCGTACTACCTGGTGGTGCACCTGGCGGCACGGGTGGCCGACGACTTCGGTGAGGGCCCCTTCGGCCTGACGCTCCGGGTCGGTGTCGACGGCGCGGCACAGTCCGGGCCCGGGTACGCGGGGGAGTCGGCGCCGCGGGGGGTCTTCGAGGTGCCCGGGGAGCAGCGGGTGGCCGGGCCGGAGACCGCAGGGGGGACGGACGACCCCGTGATGACGGCGGTCGCCGTCGGCGGGATCGGCACCGGGAGCCTGCTGCTGGCCGGGCTCGGGGTGTGGACGCTCCGGGCACGGCGCGGGGGGCCGGGGACCAGGGCTCTCTAGGGCGGATGGCCGGGCGGTCCCGGGAGCGGTGCCGACGGGTTCTCGGGCCGGTGCCGACGGGTTTCCGGGCCGATGCAGGCCCTTTCCCGGCCGTGCGGGGCGTTCCGAGGCCGGTGCCGGGCGTTTCCAGGGGCGCCGTGCCGGCGGGCGTGCGCGGTCAGAGGCGGCTCAGCGCCCAGAAGCCCACCGCGTAGCAGACCAGGGCGAGGAGCAGCACCGGGACGGCCACCTTCGCCGGGGGACCGGTGCGCCGGCGCCGGGCCGCACGGTGGCGCCGCGGCGCCGGGGCGGCCCCTGTCTCTTATACCCATCTCCGAGCCCACGAGACACTCGCTAAA
>NZ_WYCT01000177.1 GCF_011008945.1 Streptomyces harenosi | reverse complement strand
CCCCTCCCCTTTCCCCTGCCGCCCGTTCGCCGCGCCCGCGCCGTCCCGGTCCGCGCCTTTCGCCGTCCCGCCGGGCGCGGGCGGGCGATAATCGCTCCATGCCCGCACCCGTCTTCCTCCCCGCGCATGGCTGACCCGTACGAGCGCCTGCCGGCCGATCTCCTCGCCGTGGGCGAGCCCTACGGCCTGCTCCTCGCCGGGGACCACGCCGTACGGGCGCACGGGCTGGCCGACCGGCCCGCCCGCGAGGTGACGGTCGCCACCGACAGCCCGGCGGGGATGGCGGAGATCGCCGCGCGGCTGCGCGACGGGCTGGCGGCCCGCGGCTGGCACGTCCGGTCGGTGGAGACCGACCCGCTGGCCGCCCGGCTGGTCGTCGCCGGGCCGGACACCGCCGCGCCGTGCGCCGTCGACGTGGTGAAAGAGGTGCTGTGGGGCCCGCCGGTGCCCACCGCACAGGGCCCCGCGCTGTCCCTGGACGACCTCATCGGCACCCGGGTCCGCGCCCTCGTCGACCGGGGCCTGGCCCGCGACCTCATCGACGTGCGCGCCGCCGCACGGCTGCGCAGCCGCCCCGAGCTGGAGGAACTGGGCCGCCGGCACGCCGTCGACGCCTTCGACCCGGCCGACCTGGCGTCCCGGCTGACCGGCGCCGACTGGGTGGACGACGCCGAGTTCGCCGCGTACGGCGTCGACGAGCGGGGCGTCGCCGAACTGCGGCGCTGGGCCCAGGAGTGGGCGGACGACATCGCGGAGCGGCTGGCGGAGTCGCAGGCGCCGGACGACGCCTGAACCGGCGTGCCACAACTCCCGGCAGGGGCCCGGCGCGTGGACTTCGGCAGGTGGGCTTCGGAAGCGTGCGTCGGTGGCAGGCTTACCCGACCGGCCGACGAACGAAGGAGCCCTGGGTGACGAGGAATCTCGCCGACGCGGTGGAATCGATGGAACAGCTCAGCACCGCCTGGCGTGCCATGGTGCTGGACCGGGACCCGGGCGCGGACGTACGGGATCTGCCGGGCGTCGCGGTGCGCTGGGCGGACAGCCGGTTCGCCTTCTGGAACTGCGTCACGCTCACCGAGACCGGGGTGGGACCGGACCTCCTGGCCCAGCGGCTGGACCAGGCGGCCGCCGTCATGCGGTCGAAGGGCCACGCGGGCTTCCTGTGGGTCTTCGAGGACCTGCTCGACGCCGGGGCGCGCGCCGGTCTGGTGGAGGCGGCCGGGCGGGCCGGTCTGTCGCTCGCCTTCTCGGGCACCGGGATGGCCGGTGACCTGCTGCCCCTTCCGGAACCGTCGCATCCGGAGCTGACCTTCGCACGGGTCACCACGGACGAGCAGCTACGGGCCTACGCGGACCTCAACTCGCGCGCCTACGGCATGCCCTTGGAGGACGGCCGCGACGGGCTGCTGGGCTCGGCGCGGTGGAAGAAGGAGGTGCACGCCTACCTGGGCATGCGGGGCGACGAACCGGTCTCGTGCGCCGCGACGGTGGAGGCGGACGGCCGTCTCTTCGTCGTCCTGGTGGCCACGGACCCGCGGTGGCAGCGCCGGGGGTACGGGGAGGCGGTGACCCGCAAGGCCCTGTACGAGGGGGCCCGGGCCACCGGACTGACCCGGGCCACGCTGCACGCCACCGCCGCCGGGGCGCCGGTGTACCCGCGGATCGGCTTCGTGCCCAACTCGCCGCTGCACTTCTTCGCGTTGGTGGACTGAGGCGCGGGGCCGCCCGCTCAGCCGGCCGCCGTCCGCGCCGGGCCGCGCCTCGGCAGCAGCCCTCCGTCCCGCGCGCCGCGGCGGCTCGCGGCGGTCAGCGCGAGGGTCGCGGCGAGGGAGGCGGCGGCCATGGCCGTCATCGCCGCTGCCGGGGAGGCCAGCTGGGCCACCGTCCCGGCCAGCGCGGCGGCGGCCCCCTGCATCGTGAGCATCCCGGCGGAGTGCAGCCCGAGGGCGTGGCCGGCGAGTTCGCCGGGGGTCAGGGCCATCAGGCGCTGCTGCTGCACCAGGCTCGCGCCGAAGCCGACGGAGGCGACGGCGACCAGCGCGCCCGCCACGGGCAGCGGCGGGCGGAGGGCGAAGGCGAGGTACGGGAGGGCCAGCAGGACCAGGAGCGGCACGCCCAGGCGGGGCCGGAGCCGGGGCGGCAGCAGACGGCCGACCGCGACGTCACCGGCCAGCATGCCGAGGGCGGCGCAGGCGAACAGGGTGCCCGCGGCGTGCGGGGCGTAGGAGACGTAGAGCGACTCGCAGCCGACGACCAGGCCGTTGGGGACCCACAGGGCCAGGTAGACGTGGCGGCGGGGGCGCGAGGACCACAGCACGGCGTTGGTGCGCCACGTCGCCGACACCGACGGACGGCCGGAGGCGCGCGGCGGGCGGGCCGACAGGCCCCCCAGGGCACCGGCCGCCGCGGCGGCGTAGAGGGCCGCCGCGAGCAGCAGGGACGGGCGCGGCGAGAGGAAGGCCACCAGGACGCCGCCCGTCGCGTACCCGGCGATCTGCATGATCCCGCTCATCATGTTGAACACCGACCGGCCCAGGAGATAGCCGCCGTCCGGGCCGTCCCCGGCGAGGATCTCGTTCAGCAGGCCCCAGCGGACGCCGCCGCCCACGGAGGCGATCACGCCCTGCGCCAGGACGACGGCGAACATGGCCCGGACGGGCAGGCCGGGCACGGCCAGGAGCGCCGTGGCGGCGGCGAAGGCGAGGGCGACGCCCGTCATCGTGGCCCGCGGGGGCAGCCGGTCGGCGGCGGAGAGGAAGAGGGTCGCACCGAGCACCTGCGCCAGTGACGGGCCGAACATGCTGACCGCGGACAGCAGCGGCGAGTCGGTCACCCGGAACACCAGCGTGCCCAGGGCCAGCCCGCCCACCGTCTGGGCGGCGATGTGGGCCGAGGAGGTCAGGAAGAGCGGGGTGAACTCGGGCGTGCGGAAGAGCGTCCGGTAGGTGTGGCTGGTCATGCGCGGAGTCTCCGGCGGCCCGCACCGGGGCGGTTAACGTTTCGCGCCGGCGCGAAACGACGGCGTCCGCCCCCGGACCGCGGCCATCATCGGGCCGGTCGTCATGAGGAGGGAGGGACCGATGGGCTGGTGGCAGATCAACGCCGACACCCTCGCGCGCAGCCGCTTCGTGATCTCACCGCTCGCGGAGACCTTCGCCTGCCTGAAGCTGCTGCACGCCGGTACCGCCGCGCACCCCGGCGAGCGGGCCTGGCTGGAGGCGCATCTGCCCGGCTACCGGCGGCGGCTGGCCGGGGACCCGGTGACGGCGCTGCTGGTCCGCGCGGGTCTGGGACGGGAGTGGATCGCCGACTTCCTCACACCCGCCCCGCGGGAGGGGGAGACCTTCGAGGAGGGGGTCGCGCGGGTGCGGGCCTTCTCCCCCGGCCAGGCCCGCGCCCATCTCTCCGTCTCCCTGGCCGGCCCGCTCCCCGCCGCGCTGCGCCGCGACGACCTGCCCGAGCGGGCCGCCGCGCTGCTGGAGTACGTCTGGGCCGAGGCGGTACGGCCGTCCTGGGAGCGGCGCCGCCGCGTCCTGGAGGCCGATGTCGTCGCGCGGACCGCGCAGGTGGGGCGGAGCGGCTGGGCGGCCGTCCTGGACGCCCTGCGGCCGGGGACCCGCTGGCTCGGCGGCAACCGCTTCCAGGTCAACCTCCACGAATACCCGCCGCGCGAGATCTCCGGCGCCGAGCTGGTCTTCGTGCCGGTCACCCCGCAGCGGCACGGCTGGGTCTCCTGGGAGGAGGCGGAGCGGTACGCGGTGGTCTACCCGTGTGCCGGGGTGCTCGCCGACGCGTCCGGCCGGGCCGTGCCGGCGGGGCTGGGCGCCCTGCTCGGCTCCGCGCGGGCCGGGGTGCTGGTCCTGCTCGGATCGCCCCTGACCACCAGCCAGCTGGTCGCCGTGACCGGGCAGGGGCTGGGCTCGGTCGGGCGTCATCTGCGGGTGCTGCGGGACGCGGGCCTGGTGGAGCGGTGGCGGGCGGGCCGGTCGGTGCTGTACGCGCGGACGGCGGCCGGGGAGGTGCTGGTGCGGGCGGCGGGCGCGGGACCGCGGGGGCGGCCGTCGGCCCAGCCGGAACCCTTCGGGCGGACGACGGAAGCCGGCGGCAGGCCCTAGCATCCGCACATGACGACAGACATCACGGGCGACTCGCCCCTCACCGTCGAGATCGGCGCCCTCCAGGGCGGTTCCGCGGAGCTCGGACAGTACGCCGGGCAGGTCGTACTGATCGTGAACGTGGCCTCCAAGTGCGGCCTGACCCCGCAGTACGCGGGTCTGGAGCGGCTGCACGAGCGGTACGCGGAGCGCGGGTTCACGGTGCTCGGCGTGCCGTGCAACCAGTTCCTGGGCCAGGAGCCGGGCAGCGCCGAGGAGATCGCCGAGTTCTGCTCGGCGACGTACGGGGTGACCTTCCCGATGACCGAGAAGGTGGAGGTGAACGGGGCGGGCCGGCATCCGCTGTACGAGCGGCTCGCCGGCTTCGCGGACGCCGAGGGGCACAGCGGGGACGTCCGCTGGAACTTCGAGAAGTTCCTCGTCGGGCGGGACGGCCGGGTCCTGGCCCGGTTCGCGCCGCAGACCGATCCGGAGGCGCCGGAGGTCGTGGCCGCGGTCGAGGCGGCGCTGGCGGGATGATCCACCCCCTGGGGCGGTGATCCAGCCCTGGGGCGGCCATCCGCCTCTGGGGCGGTGATCCAGCCCCTGGGCCGTGCCGTCGGTGAGGCCGCGTCAGGGGCGGCCGGAACGAGCGGAGCCCTCTCGGCTAGGACGGCGAACTGGTCGAGAGGGCTCTGTCGTGATGCCGGTGCGGCCCGCCGGCCGGGCCGGGCCTGTTACGCCTTGACCGAGGTCACGAAGGCGTTCCACGCGTCGGCGGGGAAGGCCAGCGTCGGGCCCTCGGGAACCTTGGAGTCGCGGACGGCCAGTGCCGCCGTGGACGGGGACTTGACCTCGACGCACGCGCCGTTTCCTCCGGAATAGGAGGACTTGGTCCAGGTGTCCGTGGCGCCCTGAAGAATTGCCATGTTTGCTCCGGTGGCGAGTTGCTGAATGCTGTCGCCGCGCCGCGGGCCCGCTCGGACCGCACGGTACGGATCGCGCCAACGTCAGGTGATCGGTGGCGTGATCGACGCTACTCGCTGCCCCGTGCCTCCGGCGGCGCCGTTCACTCGTCCGGATGGCGGATTCCCGGTGATTCCTCGGGCCTCCGCGGTGACCGTGTAGCATCCCGCATCGCCGCCGCGACGGAGCGGGGCGGACGGCCGCGAGGTCAGCGGGCGTACTCCTTCGCCACGTCCTCGATGCGCTGGCGGGACTGCTCGACGTTGAGGGCCTGGGCCCGCAGGTGCTCGTACATCACCGTGTACTTCTGCACGTCCTGTGCCTTCTCCAGGTAGAGGTCGCTGGTCACGCCCTCGATGTACACGACGCTGGAGTCGGCCGCGTCGGAGAACTCCAGGATCGAGTACTGGCCGTTGATCCCCGGATGCGCCCCGACGTCGAACGGCAGCACCTGCACGGTGATGTGCGGCAGGTGCGACATCTCGGCGACGTGCTCCAGTTGTTCCCGCATGATCTGGCGGCTCCCGACGACGCGGTGCAGGGACGCCTCGTCGAGGACCACCCACAGTCTCAGCGGGTTGGTCCGGGCGGTCACCCGCTCCTGGCGCCGTATCCGTACCTGGACGCGTTTTTCGATGTCGGCGGCCGACGTCTCCGGCAGCGCGCCCTGGATGAGCGCCTCGGCGTACGAGCGGGTCTGCAGCAGGCCGGTGATGATCTGGGGTTCGTAGGTCCGCAGCGACTCGGCGTCGGTCTCCAGGCCGATGTAGACGCTGTACGGGATGTCGCCGAAGGCGTGCCACCAGCCCTGCTGGCGCGAGTCCTTCGCCATCTGCATCAGCGAATCCACCAGCCGCTGGTCGTCGACCTCGTACACCCCGCACAGGTCGCGGACGTCGCGCTGGCTGATGCTGCGCCGGCCGTTCTCCAGGCGGCTGATCTTGGACTGCGACACCAGCAGCCGCTCCGCCACCTCCTCGGCGGTCATGCCCTTCTGTTCGCGGAGCCGGCGCAGCTCCTGGCCCAGCCGGCGCCGCCTGACGGTGGGATTGACATTGGACGCCACGGGACGTGCACCTCCGGCTGCCTGCCTCGTACTGCCACTTTGCGTATCTGCTGTTGAGCAGACTGCCACCAAGGGGCGTGCTACCGCTGGGAAACCGCCGATATGCGCCGCGTACACGCCAGTTCGCACGGGCGTGCGGGAAAGTGTCGGCGCCCCTCGCGCGCGCCCCCGCGCGCCTGCCGGGGGCGCCGGGCACAAAGCCGCGCGGGGCGGCGGGACCGTGTCGTCGTCCGGACGTACGGTCCCACCGCCCCGCGCGGACCGGCGGCGGCTCCCGTACCGGTCTGTGGGGACGAGTGGTGCGGCTGCCTCGTGTCGTGCGCCGTGTGGTGCGTGGGGTGGTGCGTGGGGTGGTGCGGTGTGGCCGTCCGAGGGGGTGCGCCGGGCACATGGCCGTGCCGCGGCGCGGGACTCAGTGGGCCGGAACGCGTGCCATGGGTCCGCGGCGCGGTTGCGCCGGGACGCCGCGGGCGTTCTCCGCCACGGGCCTGGCGGCGGGGGCCTGACGGCCGGCCGGGGCGGCGCCGCGGCGCGGCTGGGCCGCCACACCGTTCTGGACGTCCATCACGGCGTGCGCCACGAGGCCGCCCATGGGGTCGTGCCGGATCAGGTCCCGCAGCCGGGAACGGGACGAGCGGCCCTCGTTGCCCGGGTACAGGTGCTTGCCGAGACCGACCGCGTGGGCCAGCGCGGCGAGCGCCGCGGTCCGCGGGTCCGGCGGTACGCCGGTGCGGATCGCCGAATCCAGCCGGGCCCTGATCTCCCGGCTGATCGCCGTGTCCGTCGCCTGGTAGCGCGTCGTCGGCAGCACCCCGCACATCTGGCCCTCGACGGCATGCACCATGCCGCACCGCTCCAGATGCGAGAGGTAGGTCTGGCGGAGCCCGAGTCGGGGTCCGCCGATCCAGTGGACCGCCCGTACCGGAGCGCCGCGCCTTCGCAGCAGCTCCAACGCGCAGTCCAGGGTCGGATCTCCAGTCGGCCGTGGCACCACCACGGCGATACGATCCCCGTCTGGGGCTATCCGTCCGGCCAGTGCCAGCTCCACGAGCTGCGCTCCGGCCAGACCGAGGTCGAGCGACTGCGGCTGCGCAGTGGTACCCGTGGCCGGGTCCAGTGCCAGCAGCAGAAGCTCCTCCGGAAGTGTTCTGCGGCTCCTGCCCATCCATGCCTCCCCGCGTGGATGAATGACAGGGTGACCCCTCTCACATTGGTCTGTCGAGGGTGCGTGACCGGTTCGTAAGGGAACCGGCAGGTATGTCGTTCTCGTCTACCGCTGGGGTGTGCCCCGTACACAGGACACTGGTACATGGTTCGGACGGCGCCTGAGCGGCGCCCCGGGCGGCGGTTCACGGTTCGGTACGCGCACGCGTTACGAGCGGCGCATGGAGGAGGCATCGGTGGCGGGCGAGTCCCCCGACAAGTCGAAGCAGCGCGAGTCGTCGGCACGACCGACGTCGGGGAGCGCGGGTCCGGTTCCCGAGGCCCGCTCCGGATCGGGTGACACGCGGAAGGCGCGGGACCCGCGGTCGGCGGCCGCGGGGGACACCGCCTCGGCGGCCTCGGCGTCCGGCGGGGCCGCCGACACGGCGACCAAGGTGCTGCCGGTCGCGGAGCCCGGGACGGAACCGGAGACGGAGACCCAGCCGAAGGCGGAGCCCCGGCCGAAGACCGGGCCGAAGACGGAGACCGGGCCGAAGACGGAGACGGAGCCCGGGACGGAGGGCCCGGCGGCCGGTGACGGGAAGGCGGGCGCCGGGGACTTCGCCGCCCCCGCGGACCGCGGCAAGCCCGGCACGCCGCCGGGCGAGGGCCGGCTGCGGAACGCCGTGGCGGCCTGGGTGGCGTCGGCGGACAAGCCCGCCTCGTCCGGGTCCGAGGACGCCGGGAAGGCCGGGAGCGGCGAGGGAACGGCCGAGAAGGGCCCCGAGGCGCCCGGGAAGGCCGCGGAGGCCGGGAAGGCCGGGAAGGCCGGTCAGGACGCCGCTGCGGGCGGTGACGCGGCCCGGGAGGCCGGTGACACGGACGCGGTCGCGGACACCGGTGCCCGGAAGGACGAGGGCGACCGGGCCGACGCGAGCGCCCCGGCCACGGACAAGGACGCCGCCACGGACACCGGCACCCAGGCCGCTGCCGAGGCCGGCACGGACGCCAAGCCCGGCACGGACACCAAGCCCGGCACGGACACCAAGCCCGGCACGGACACCAAGCCCGGCACGGACACCAAGCCCGGCACGGACACCAAGCCCGGCACGGACACCAAGCCCGGCACGGACACCAAGCCCGGCACGGACACCAAGCCCGGCACGGACGCCGGCGACGACACGGACACCGGCACGGGCACCGGCAAGGACACCGCGGCCCTGGATTCCGGCGAGCGGCCCGTCGATCAGCCCACGGCCGTCTTCAAGGCCGTACGGCCCCCCGCGCCCGCCGTCGACCAGCCCACCACCATGCTGAAGCTGGGCGGCGCGACCACCGGCCCCAAGTGGGCCGAGAAGGCCGCGAAGGACGAGCAGGACGACAAGGGCGACAAGGGCGGCAAGGGCCAGAACGCCGGGAACACCGAGGACACCGGCAAGGCGGACAGGACCGGCAAGACCGGCGAGACCGGCGAGACCGGCAAGGCAGACGCGGCCGGCAGGACCGCGGAGCCGGGGAAGGCCCAGGGCGCCGGGCCGGCGAAGGGCTCCCCCGGCGCGGCCGGGGCTCCCGGTGGCGCCAAGGCGGCCCCGGAGTCCGACGCCGAGCGCACCAGCAAGTTCGTCGCGCTCAAGCCGCTGGACGACCCGGCGACCCGGAAGCCGCCGCAGTCCGGTGCCGGGGCGGGGGCCGCCGCGCCCGCCGCCGAGGCCACCACCGCGCTGCCCAGGGTCCCGGCGGACGCCACCGCCCCCGTCCCGCAGATCGGCCCGGAGCGGACCACGCAGCAGCCGCTGCCGCCGAAGCCGCCGCTGGATCTGCTGGCGGAGCTGACGAACACGCCGCCGCCCCCGCCGACCCCGCTGCGGACGCTGGCCCGCCGGGTCAAGATCTGGACGCCGCTGGTCCTGCTGCTGGTGATCGTCTTTGCGGTCGTGCAGTCCATGCGCCCGCTGCCCTCGCCCGAGCTGGACCTCACGGCGAAGGACAGCTACACCTTCGCGGGCGGCAAGGCCGAGATCCCGTGGCCGTCCGCCGGGCAGGCCGCGCTGGACGTGCAGGGCATCGGCACCTTCGGCTCGTCGGGCGAGCAGAAGCCGGTGCCGATCGCGAGCGTCGCCAAGGTGATGACCGCGTACCTCATCCTGCGCGACCACCCGCTCGGCAGCGGTGAGGAAGGGCCGAAGATCGAGATCGACCAGGCCGCCCAGGACCAGGGCATCCAGGAGAGCGACGAGTCGAAGGTCAAGGTCTACAAGGGCGACAAGATCTCCCAGCGCGAGGCGCTGGAGGGCGTCCTCATCGCGTCCGCCAACAACGTGGCGCGGCTGCTCGCCCGCTGGGACGCGGGGTCGGAGAAGGCGTTCGTGCAGAAGATGAACGACGCCGCGAAGGACCTCGGCATGACCAACACCACGTACACCGACCCGTCGGGCCTGAACAACACGACGGTCAGCACGGCCGTGGACCAGGTGAAGCTGGCCAAGGAGGCGATGAAGTCGCCCGCCTTCCGCGAGGTCGCGGCGATGATGTCGTACGAGGACTACAAGGGCGTCACGCACCCGAACTGGAACCAGCTCGTCGGCTTCAACGGCGTGGTCGGCATCAAGACCGGCACCACCAGCTCGGCGCTCGGCAACCTGGTCTTCGCGGCGAAGAAGGAGGTCGGGGGCGAGACCCGGACCATCGTCGGCGCCGTGGTGCGCCAGCCCCCGGGCGGTGCGGACAACTCGATCCTCGCGGGCGCGCTCACCGCGGGCGACAAGCTGATCCGGGCCGCGCAGGGCGCGCTGGAGTCGCGGACGATCCTGAAGAAGGGCGAGGTCGTCGGGTACGTCGACGACGGGCTCGGGGGCCGGACCCCGGTCGTCGCCACCCGGGACGTGAAGGCGGTCGGCTGGGCGGGGCTGACGGTGAAGCTGACGTTCGCCGCGGACGACATCCCGCACACCGCCGAGGCCGGCACCAAGGTGGGCACGCTCACCGTGGGCGACGGCGGTGTCAGCGGCGCCGTGAAGGTGCCGGTCGCGCTCCAGGAGGATCTGGTCGAGCCGGGCTTCGCGGACAAGCTGACCCGCATCGGCTGACGCCCCTGCCGGGCCCCGCTCCCGCACCCCGTCGCCGGCGCCCACCCCGGGCGACCGCCGGCGGGGTGCGTGCTAGCGTCACGAAACGGGGCAAGGTCGCCGGTCGCGGAAAACGCGGTCGTGAACGCCATGGGACACGGTCACCATGGGAAGGGAACGCGGCCGGGAACAGCACACGGGACACGGGGAGTGCCTTCAGGTGGCCACTGCGGAGCCGACACGCGCCGACGACGCCGATCCGGGCCCGGGAGCGGGCCCCCGAATACCGGCGGGCCCCCCGGGGCCGGAGAGCGGGCGCACCGTCCGCGGTGACGCAGCGCGCCCGTCCGGCCACCGTCCGGGGCCCCCTGCCTCCCCGTCCCGTCCGCGGGCCGCCGCCCGGGCCCTGCGGGAGCGGGTGACCCGCCATCCGGTGCTGTTCGTGACCGCGCTGGCCGGTGTCCTCCACATAGCCTGGTTCTTCACCTTCGCGAACAGCGGGGGCGACCTGGCGGCGCAGGACGCGTGGGCGGAGTTCGTCGGCCGGCACCCCGACTCGGCGTACAACCTCGCCTGGTACGGCGGGATGCATCCGGTGTCGTACAGCGTCGTGTCGCCGTATCTGATGTCGGTGCTGGGCGTCCGCACCACGATGATGATCGCCGGGACGCTCTCGGCCGGTCTGCTCACGCTGATCCTGGCCCGCAGCCGGGCGGTGACCCGGCCCCTGGTGCCCGCGCTGGCGGGCCTCTTCGGGCTGCTGGGCAACGCGGTGTCGGGACGGGTGACGTTCGGGCTGGGCACGATGTTCGCGCTCGGCGCGGTCGCCGTGGTCTTCTGCTGGCCGTACCGCTGGCGCTACAAGCGGTGGGCGAAGGCGCTGTGCGCGGCGCCGCTGGCGGCCCTCGCCACCATGGCCTCGCCGGTGGCCGGCCTGTTCGTAGGCCTGGTCGCGGCGGCGCTGTTCCTGCAGAAGCGGCGGCCGGGCGCCTGGGCGCTGGGCCTGGCCCCGAGCGCGGTGGTGGCGCTGTCGGCGTGGCTGTTCCCGTTCTCCGGTACCCAGCCGATGGCGTTCGGCTCGGCCGCCCTGCCGCTGGTGTACGCGGTGGCCGTGTGCCTGATCGTGCCGCGCGAGTGGGTGACGGTGCGGATCACGGCCGGGGTGTACGCCCTGGCGGTGCTGCTGGTGTGGGTGATCAGCTCGCAGATCGGCTCCAACATCACGCGGCTGGCGATGCTCTTCGCGGGCGCGGTGCTGGTGGCCGCGCTGCCGTTCACGGTGGCCCGCACCCGCAAGTGGTACGCCCTCGTGCTCGCCATCGCCGGGTTCGTGGCGTGGATCGGCTTCAAGTCGGTCGACGACGTCATCCACACCACCCCGGCCGCGTCCTGGGCGCGTGAGCTGGCGCCGCTGGTCAACGAGCTCCAGGAGGTCGGCGCCGAGAAGGGCCGGGTGGAGGTCGTGCCCGCCCGCTCGCACCGGGAGGCGTCGGCGCTCGCGCCGTACGTGAACCTGGCCCGCGGCTGGAACCGGCAGGCCGACATGGAGCGCAACCCGATCTTCTACGACGACACGCTCAACTCGGCCAACTACCACGAGTGGCTCAAGCGGTGGGCCGTGCACTACGTCGTCCTGCCGAAGGACGAGCCGGACGGCGACGGCGGCGAGCGGGAGCGGGAGCTGGTGCAGCGGGGGCTGCCGTACCTGGAGCAGATCTGGGGCGACGCCAACTGGCAGCTCTTCCGGGTGACGGACCCGGCGCCGCTGGCCGAGCCGCACGCGGTCGTGGAGCGGGCCGAGCAGGGCGAGTGGACGATCCGGGTCGAGCGGGCGGGCCGGGTCCTGGTCCGCATCCCGTACTCGCCGTGGCTGAGCATCGTCGACGCCGACGGCAAGAGCCTGGAGGCGCCGCGGGAGACGGAGGCGTCCAGGAACCGTCCCGAGGGCGCGCCGAAGACGTACGACAACGTCAACGGCTGCCTGATGGAGACCGAGGAGGACGCCGAGGGCGACCGGTGGACGGTGCTGCTCGCGCCCGAGCCGGGCACGTACCGGCTGGCCGCGCCCTACCAGCTCCCGCGCGGCACGCCGTGCCCGGAGGAGCTGCGCTGACCCCGCGGCCAGCGGCGACACCGTTCATGTGAGTGAACGACGGTCATCGCACCGAACATTTTTACTTGCTCTTGACCTTTCCCTTCCTTGTCGTGCCCACGTACCCCCGCCCAGGATGAGCGGGCACTTCGCGGCCTGCCACGCCCCTACCCCGCTCAGGCGAAGTGCCAACCCGCTGAGCGGAGTTCACAAGGCGGACCCTGGAAGGGGGGCACATGAACAGTCTCGACTGGGCCGTGCTGATCGGCTACTTCGCCGTGATGGTCCTCATCGGCGTCTGGTCCCACAAGCGGGTGGACAACGTCAGCGACTTCTTCACGGCCGGCGGGAAGATGCCCTGGTGGCTCTCGGGCATCTCGCACCACATGTCGGGCTACAGCGCGGTGATGTTCACCGGGTACGCGGGCATCGCCTACACCTACGGCGTCACGTCCTTCGTCACCTGGTCCTTCCCCATCGCCATCGGCATCGCCATCGGCTCCAAGCTGTTCGCGCCGCGCATCAACCGGCTGCGCTCCCGCCTCCACGTGGCCAGCCCGCTGGAGTACCTGAAGAACCGCTACAACATGCCCACCCAGCAGGCGCTGGCCTGGTCCGGCATGCTGCTGAAGATCGTGGACGTGGGCGCCAAGTGGGCCGCGATCGCCACGCTGCTGTCGGTCTTCACCGGCATCTCGCTCAACCAGGGCATCCTCATCACCGGCGTGGTCACGGGCATCTACTGCACGATCGGCGGCCTGTGGGCGGACGCGCTGACCGAGCTCGGCCAGTTCGTCATCCAGCTGCTGGCCGGTGTCGCCATGTTCGTGGCGGTCCTGGCGGAACTCGGCGACCACGGCGGCTTCTTCGGCGTGTGGGACGAGCCCGCCCTGGACGGCCACGAGAAGCCGCTGGCGGGCCCGTACGGCATGGTGTTCCTGCTCGCCTACCTCTTCATCAAGCTCTTCGAGTACAACGGCGGCATGCTCAACCAGGCGCAGCGCTACATGGCGACGCCGAACGCGCGCCAGGCCGAGCGGTCGGCCCGGCTGTCGGCGGTGCTGTGGCTGGTCTGGCCGCTGGTGCTGTTCTTCCCGATGTGGATGTCGCCGCTCCTGGTGGAGTCCAAGACGGCGGACGGCTCGGACTCCTACGCCCTGATGACCGAACAGCTCCTCCCGCACGGTCTGCTGGGCCTGGTCATCGTCGGCTTCTTCTCCCACACGATGGCCATGTGCTCCTCGGACGCCAACGCGATCGCGGCGGTGTTCACCCGGGACGTGGCCCCGGTGCTGTCGGCGAAGGCGCGGGGGTGGAGCGAGCGCAGCGGGCTGATCGCGGCCCGGCTGACGACGGTGATCTTCCTGGCCCTGTCGATGGCGGTGGCGACCCAGGTCAACTCGCCCGCCTTCAAGGACATCATCACCGTGGTGATCAAGTGGGTGGCCGGTCTGATGGGCCCGATCGCGATCCCGATGATGCTCGGCCTGCTCCGCCCGTTCCGCCGCTCCGGCCCGACGGCCGCGCTCACGAGCTGGGCCGCCGGCCTGTTCGCCTTCTGGCTGGTGAACTACCCGATCCACTGGAACGTGGACGGCGGGGTGCCGCTCCAGTACCAGGTGTCGATCCCGCTGGCGGTCTCGCTGGTGCTGTACGTCGTGGTCGGCTTCGCCAAGCCGGAGGACACCCCGGAACGGCTCGCGATCATCGAGCGCGTGAACACGGACGGGGACGACTCCACCGGCGCCGCGGCGGTCCCGGCCCCGGCGGGCGGCGCGGACGACGCGCTGGGCACCACGCGGCTGCGGGACTAGCCCGCGCCCGGCGCCCCGCGGACGACCGCCGGGGGTGGTGGACGGCGAGGGGCCGTCCACCACCCCCGGCCGTCCTCCCGGGGCCGCGCGGCCCGGGCGAGGCCGGCGGCGGGCGTCAGGCCCGCGGGGCACCGGGGGCCGCGGCCTCCAGGCCGGCGACGGTGCCCGCCATGATGGTCGGTATGTGCTCGGTGATGTGCTCGGCGGGCCAGTCCCACCAGGCCACCGCCAGCAGCCGGTCTATCTCGTCCGCGCCGTACCGGGTACGGATCAGGCGGGCCGGGTTGCCGCCGACGATGCCGTAGTCGGGCACGTCGGAGGTGACCACGGACCCGGAGCCGATGATCGCGCCGTGGCCGATCCGCACACCGGGCATCACGATCGCGCCGTGGCCGATCCAGACGTCGTTGCCGACGACGGTGTCCCCCCGGTTGGGTAACTTCGTGGCCAGGTCCATGTGTGCGGCCCACGAGCCGCCCATGGCGGGGAAGGGGAAGGTCGAGGGGCCGTCCATCCGGTGGTTGGCGCCGTTCATGAGGAAGCGCACCCCGGTGGCCAGCGCGCAGAACTTGCCGATGACCAGCCGCTCGGGCCCGAAGTGGAACAGCACGTTGCGCGTCTCGAAGGCGGTCGGGTCGTCCGGGTCGTCGTAATAGGAGTACTCCCCGACCTCGATCAGCGGGGACTTCACCAGGGGTTTTAGGAGCACCACCCTCGGCCGCTCGGGCATCGGGTGGAGGACCGTCGGGTCGGCGGGCACGGGCATGGCGTGACTCCTTGGCGTGGCGGGTCTTGACCCTGTCTCTTAAACACATCTCCGAGCCCACGAGACACTCGCTAAATATGTCATTCGCCGTCTTCGTGTAAAAAAAAAAAAACAAGATTGTAT
>NZ_WYCT01000176.1 GCF_011008945.1 Streptomyces harenosi | reverse complement strand
AAGCCGGCATACGAGATTAGCGAGTGTCTCGTGGGCTCGGAGATGTGTTTAAGAGACAGTGTCATCGCCGGGCGGGCGAGGTAAAGCGTTGAGCGACGGCCCCGCGAGCCCGCTCCCGGGGCGCGTCCGCATCCGGAGACGACCGACGTCCCACCGTCCGATCGGAGGTGTGCCGCAGTGATCACCGAGCTTGCCGTGGAACGTGTCGAGTTCACCTGTGGGTCGTGCTGGCACCGCTGGAGCGCCGACTACGACGTCCAGCGCTACCTCGACGGCCAGGGGCAGGAGTGGGAGTACTTCTCCCGGGACAACGCGGCCGTGCCGTCCCCGTACACCCCCGAGGGGGCGCCCCCGTGCCCGTACTGCGGGCGGCGCTGGGTCGGCCGGCTCGCCGCGCGGCGGCCCGTCCCCCTGTCCGGCGAGCCCGGCGCCCCCCGCAGCCGGGTGCCGGCGGAGGGCACCCACCGCCCGGAGCGGCACGCGGCGCCGCTGCTGGAGTCGGCCGGCCACCCGCAGCCGGCCCCCGGCGCCGCGCCGGAACCGAGCACCTGACGGCCCCGGGCCGCCCCGCGCGGCCCTACCGGGCCAGCCAGGCCGTGGTGTCCGGGCCCAGCCGTCCGTCCTCCAGGGGCGCGCTGGTCACCAGTACCTCCCCCGCGGGCAGGGACACCGCCGCGCCGGTGAGGTTGGCGACGCAGCGCCAGCGGTCGGAGCGGTCGAACTGGAGCACGCCGGGCGGGACGTCCTCCGCCCAGGTCAGCGTCTCCCCGTCGAGCAGCTTGCGGCGCAGCCGCAGGGCCGTGCGGTACAGCTCCAGGGTGGAGCCCGGCACCCCGTCCTGGGCCTGCACGGCGTACGCGGCGAAGGCGGGCGGCTGCGGCAGCCAGGAGCCGCCCGGCCCGAAGCCGTACGACGGCCCGGTCGTCGTCCACGGCAGCGGCACCCGGCAGCCGTCGCGGCCCTTGCGCACGTGCCCGGTCTGCTCCCAGATCGGGTCCTGGAGCACCTCGGTGGGCAGGTCGGCCACCTCGGGCAGACCGAGCTCCTCGCCCTGGTAGACGTAGGCCGAACCGGGCAGGGCCAGCATCAGCAGGGTCGCGGCGCGGGCCCGGCGCAGTCCGGCCGCCTCGTCCACCGCGGGGGCGCGGCCGCCGGACAGCAGCCAGGCGTTGTCGTCCGTGCCCTCGGGCAGCATCAGGCGGGAGGTGTGGCGGACGACGTCGTGGTTGGACAGCACCCAGGTCGCCGACGCGCCGGCGGCCGCCGCGTCGGCCAGCGACCCGGTGATGACCCGGCGCAGTTCGTCCGCGTCCCACCTCGTCTGGAGGTACTCGAAGTTGAACGCCTGCCCCAGCTCGTCGGGGCGGGCGTACCGCGCGCGCCGGGCGCCGGGCACCCATGCCTCGGCGACCGCCATGCGGGGCGGGGTGTAGGCGTCCAGGATCTTCCGCCAGTCGCGGTAGATCTCGTGCACCTCGTCGCGGTCGTAGAAGGGGTGGGTGCCGGGCTCGAACCGGGTCAGCGCCGCCTCGCGGCTCAGCTCGGGCGCGCCGAGGTCGCGCAGCGGCTCGCTCAGGTCCTTGGCGAGGGCGTGGGCGACGTCGACGCGGAAGCCGTCCACGCCCCGGTCCGACCAGAACTTCAAGGTGGTGCGGAAGTCGGCCCGGACCTGTTCGTTCTCCCAGTTCAGGTCGGGCTGTTCGGGGGTGAACAGGTGCAGGTACCACTGCCCGTCGGGCACGCGCTGCCAGGCGCTGCCGCCGAAGACCGACTGCCAGTCGGTGGGCGGGAGTTCGCCGCTGCGCCCGCGCCCGTCGCGGAAGACGTACCGGTCGCGGGCGGCCGAGCCGGGCCCGGCGTTCAGCGCCTCCTGGAACCAGACGTGCCGGTGGGAGGTGTGGTTGGGGACGAGGTCGACGATCACCTTCAGGCCGAGGCGGTGGGCCTCGGCCACCAGGGCGCCGAAGTCGTCCAGGGTGCCCAGGCGCGGGTCGACGTCCCGGTAGTCCTCGACGTCGTACCCGCCGTCGGCGAGTTCGGAGGGGTAGAAGGGGCTGAGCCAGAGCGCGTCGACGCCGAGGGCGGCCAGATGGGTCAGGCGCTGGGTGATGCCGCGGAGGTCTCCGAGCCCGTCGCCGTCGGCGTCGGCGAAGCTGCGCGGATAGATCTGGTAGATGACGGCCTGCCGCCACCAGTGGGGATCCTGGGACGACAGGTCGGGCAGGCCGGGCGTCGTGGTGCGGACGGTCACGCGGTCTCCTCTGCGGTGCGTGCGGGCGACAGCTAGAAATCTGTCCACAACGCCGGAAAAGTGAACATGGTGCCCCTTGCGGAAGAGATCGCTCCCCGTGTGGCAAAAGTGTGCAGATCCCGGAACTCCGCCTACATAACCGCAGGTTGACAGGGATGAGCGGCCCCGACCACCATGGGGCTGACTGTGACTCAGGTGTTCGATGAGTCCGGTTTTCTTCGACCACTCAGCCCCGGTACGGCCGGCCCGCGCGCTGTCCGCTGCCCGCCGCCGTCGCCCGGGTACCGCACACGCCAAGAAGAGGATCCGCATGTCCATAGCGAGACGTGTCACCGTGCGCCGCCTGCTGGGGACGGGCGCCGCGAGCCTCGCCCTGTGCGCCGCGTCCGTCGCCTCCGCTTCCGGGGCCTTCGCCCACGGCACGCCGGGCGGCAACGGCTGGGGCTCGGGCGGTGGCTACAAGCCCGGGACGGGCGCCGGCACGGTCACCGGGACCGACCGCTGCCAGTTCTCGCTCGACGGCACCACCTTCTCCGACTCGGTCAAGGTCGACGACCAGAACCTGAAGCCGACCGAGGACGGCAAGGTCCACATCGAGGTCCGCGCCGCCGGCGACGCCGCCACCTGCACGGCCTCGCTGGCCTCCTACCTCGCCCACGGCGCCACCTTCGCCACCTCCGGCGAGCAGGTCTTCGTCGACTTCGACACCGTGACGGTCAAGCCCGGCGAGACCGGCTCCCTCGACATCGCGGTGCCGGACGCGGGCTGCTACGCGCAGATCGACCTGTACCGCGGGGCGGTCCGGTACGACGGCAAGCTGGACGCGAACGACGGCTTCGAGCACGGCCCGCTGCCCAAGGGCCCGGACGGCGCCGTCATCAAGGACAAGCTGATCGCCGCCTGGAACGGCGGGACGAAGGACTGCACGGCCGGGACCAGCGAGCCGCCCGCCGAGCCCGAGCCGTCGGCCCCGCAGACCCCCGCGCCGTCGGACACGCCCGCGCCCAGCGCCCCGGCGACCGAGAGCCCGGCCACGACGCCGCCGGCCGGCACGCCGTCGAGCCCGGCTCCCGCCACCGAGTCCCCGGCGGGCCAGACCCCGTCCGCCTCCGTCTCCGCACCGGCCGCTGCGGCCCCCTCCGCCACGCCGAACGGCGGCAGCGGCGACCTGGCCGAGACCGGCGCCGGCAGCAGCACCCTGCCCCTCGCCATCGGCGCGGCGGTGCTGCTCGCGGGCGGCGCGGGCATCGTGGTGGCGACGCGCCGCCGCCGCACGGCCCGCTCCTGACGCACGGCCCCACCCGTACCCGAACGCCCCGGAGTCCCTCCGGGGCGTTCGCCGTCCGCGGCCCTCGGCGACCGCCCGCCCGGCACCGCCTCAGGGCCCCTCCACGGCGGACAGGAACAGCTTCACGTACCGCTCCACGTCGACGCCGAGCGCCACGTCCACCAGCGTCTGCTCCCGGCCGCCCTGGTGGATCTCGGACTCGCCGGGACGGGCCCGGCGGTCGACGATCGTCTGGCCCCGCGCCGGACCGGGCGCCAGTGACACCTCCACCGGCAGGAGTTGCGTGGTCAGGCCCGCCGGGTCGGCGACCGCGCAGACCGCGCCCGCGTCACCGAGGCCGCCGCCGGGCTCCGCCTCGTCGGTGGCCGGACCGCGATGGGCGAGCAGCTCGCCCGCCAGCCGCGCGCCCGGCTCCGAGCCGGCGCGCAGCCGCGCCACGTCCGCGCCGGGCACGACGACCTGCTGGAACACGTCGAGCCCGTACATGGTCATCGGCACCCCGGCGGTGAGCAGGATCGCCGCGGCCTCCGGGTCGTGCCAGACGTTGAACTCGGCGACCGGCGTGGCGTTCCCCGTGGCCACCGCGCCGCCCATGAACACGATCCGCTCGATGTTGCGGGTGACCTCGGGGTGGGTGCGCAGCAGCAGGGCGATGTTGGTCAGCGGTGCCAGCGGGACGAGGGTGACCGGGCGCGGGGCGGCGAGGATCTCGCGGCGCAGCAGCGTCACCGCGTCCACGTCGGCGGCGGTGCGGGCGGGGGCGGGCAGGCCGAGGTCGCCCATGCCGTCCCGGCCGTGCACGTGCCGGGCGGTGCGCACCGCCTCGATCAGCGGCCGCTCGGCACCCCGCGCGACCGGCACGGCGGGCGCCCCGGCCCGCTC
Organism: Streptomyces harenosi; assembly: GCF_011008945.1. Classification (GTDB taxonomy): domain Bacteria; phylum Actinomycetota; class Actinomycetes; order Streptomycetales; family Streptomycetaceae; genus Streptomyces; species Streptomyces harenosi. Next base: position 10,711 of record NZ_WYCT01000176.1, on the reverse strand, counting down.
CAGCACGGTCAGGGTGTTGCGGACGACCCCGTCGACGTCGGTGTTCCCGGCCACACAGGTCACCGCGCGCAGGTCGATCCCCGGGTGGCGGACCGCGAACAGCAGGGCGAGCGCGTCGTCGATGCCGGTGTCGCAGTCGATGACCACCGGGATGGGCTCGTCGATCGTCACGGCCAGGACTCCTTCCGCCGACTCCGCGGGACCTGGCGCCCGCGGCACCTCCACCGCGACCTTACGCGGCGCCCCACAGCCCCATCCCCCGCTCCCGCGCCCGTTCACCGATCCGCCGCAGCAGTTCCGCGCCGGACACCGCCCCCGGACGCCGCCCGTCCCGCAGCCGTACGGCCACCAGATCGCCGCCGGCGGCCTCCCGCTCCCCGATCACCGCCTGGTACGGCACCAGCCGCGCCGCCCGGACACGGGCGCCCAGGCTGCCCTGCGCGGTCCCGGCCACCTCGGCCCGCACCCCCCGCGCGACGGCCTCGCCGACCAGCTCGCAGGCCCGCTCCTCCTGCGCCCCGCCGACCGGCAGCACCACCAGCTGCACGGGCGCCAGCCACACCGGGAAGGCACCGCCGTGCACCTCGATCAGGTGCGCGACGGCCCGCTCCACGCTGCCGATGACGCTGCGGTGCACCATGACCGGCCGGTGGCCGCGCCCGTCGGCGCCGGTGTACCGCAGGCCGAAGCGCTCGGGCTGGTGGAAGTCGATCTGGACGGTGGACAGGGTGGTCTCGCGTCCGGCGGCATCCGCGATCTGCACATCTATCTTGGGCCCGTAGAAGGCGGCCTCGCCTTCGGCGGCTTCGTAGGGCTGCCCGTCCAGTGCCTCCTCCAGCAACGCGGTCGCCCGCCGCCACAGCCCGGCGTCGGCGACGTACTTGCCGCCGGGGCCGGGCAGCGAGAGCCGGTACCGGGCGGCCCGGATGCCGAGGTCGGCGTAGGCGCGGCGGATCAGGCCGAGGGCCGCCCGGGCCTCGGAGGCCGCCTGCCCCGGGGTGCAGAAGATGTGCGCGTCGTTGAGGTGGATGGCCCGTACGCGGGTCAGGCCGCCGAGCACCCCGGACGGTTCGGACCGGTACATGGTGCCCATCTCGGCCATCCGCAGCGGCAGTTCCCGGTGACTGCGGACCCGCGAGCGGTAGACGAGCGCGTGGTGCGGGCACAGGCTCGGGCGCAGGACCACCTCCTCGGCGCCCAGCCGCATCGGCGGGAACATGTCCTCGCGGTACAGGTCCCAGTGGCCGGAGATCTCGTACAGCTCGCGCTTGCCGAGGTCCGGCGAGTACACGTGCCGGTACCCGGCGCGCACCTCCGCCTCGCGGACGTACTCCTCCAGGAGGTGCCGGACGGTCGCTCCGTCGGGCAGCCAGTAGGGCAGCCCGGCGCCCATCAGGGGGTCGGTGCCGAACAGGCCGAGGTCGCGGCCCAGGCGTCGGTGGTCATGCACGGTGCACTCCTCACTGCCGGATACGGCCGTACCGGCCGGACACGGCCGTACCGGCCGGACACGGCCGTACAGGGGGAGGGCGAGCACCACACGACGAAGCCCCGGGCGCTCGCCCCGGGGCTTCGGACATCTGCGGAACAGCCGTCAGCGCGCCGGGACACTCTCCGGCGTCGTCGTCGAAGACGGGCGGGCGCACGCGACGGGCTGCATGGACAGGACGGTAACAGGGCGCCGGCGGCCGGCGCGAGCCGTTTTCCCGGGCCCTGGGCCCCTGGGCCCTGGGGCCCTTGCGACCGCGGCCACCCGAGCACCCGGCCGCCCAGGTGGCCGGGGCCGCAGGGGCCGCAGCAACCGGAGGGGCCGTCCCGTCGGCGCCCGCTGTCCGTCAGCCCTGGGCGGGGAGCAGGTGGAGCAGCGGCGCGACCGGCCCGCCCACGAGGTGCACCGACTTGGCGTCGCGCTCGGCCACGTTCCGCGAGCAGTCGACGTTGTTGTCGCTGGGGCCGATGTTCGGCTGGTCGATGATCTCGACGATGTCGCAGCTCGCGACCTGCTCGCGGTTGTCGAACCTCGCCGTGTCGTCGTCGGCAGCCTGTGCCGTGCCCGTGGCACCGCCGACGACGGCGAAAGCAGCGAACGTGCAGGCGAGTGCGTTCCTGAGCTTCATATCGCTCTTACCTTCCGAAACCTTGTCCTGTCGGCACACCGGCAGGCGGGTGCGACGGTGGGTCTCCGCGCCCTGGTCAACGAGACATCACCCGCGTCCGCATTGCCCCGACCGGGTTGCTCACCCGGCCCTCGCCGGCCGGTCCCCGCTCGTGCGCCCAGCCGCTCGGAGCAGGGTGCGCGCACCATCCACCCGGTCATATCCCCATAGCGGCGAGCACCCGGCTCGTGTCGGTCAGGCTGTCCAGTACGGTCTCGGCGCCGGCGTCGCGCAGCTCGTGGGCCGGGGACCGGCCGGTCGCCACCGCGACGACTCGGACGCCGGCCTGATGCCCCCGGCGACATCGGCGGGTGTGGCCTGCGGACACCCCATCCAGCCCGGCGACCGGTTCGCACCCCGCCTCTGCGACGGCCAGAGCAGCCTGATCTTCGGCCACGCCCACACCGGCCCATGCCCCGAAGCGGCAGTGCACAGACACCCGTGATCTGCGCACGCCGCGGCAGGCCCATGGTCTCCTGACGGCATCGGCTCTTCCCGCAGTCGAGTGTCACGGTGGACTCAGCGCCAGTCGTCGATCACGTAGGCGTCCGGGTGGCTGTAGCCGGGTTCGTTGGGCTTGTGCATGGTCACGCCTTGCAGCCAGGTACGGAAACCGCGGTCGACCATACGCCGGTAGGCGTCCTGACGGGCCAGGTTCATGCCGGCGTCCAGTTGCCCCAGTCCCTTCTCGGTGGCCAGATACTCACACGCATCCAGCAGTCGTTCGAACCGGTCCGCGGCGCCCGGGCCGGGGCGTACGGCGCCGAACTTGACGAAGCAGACGTCCTCACCGGCCTCCGTCCCCGCTCCGCAGTGGCAGACGGCCAGACCGTCGAGGTCCGAGTCGGCGCCCTCGAGGAGGATGGTGTCACCGAGCCCCTGCGCCTGTACGGACGTGATCTCGCGCTCCAGGCTCAGTCCCTCGTACACGGCCCCCGTCAGTGCGCGACCGAGGCTCAACGCCTGGGGCCGCTCAGCGGCGGCCAGCTCGCCGTACAGCACTCGGCCGGGGACTGCGGCAGCGTCGGCGACCTGCTTCTTCATGATGGCTGTGAGAAATCGGGGCCAGAAACCGTACCGGCGGTAGAACTCGAGGTGCTTGGGACTGTGCGCGAAGGTGAACAGGCCGAGGTGGCGGTTCCCCCAGGTCTCGAAGCAGGCCATGATCGGTTCCATGAGGCGTCTGCCGACGCCCTGGTCCCAAAGATCCGGACGTACGGTCAGCGGGCCGAAGAACCCGACGCTGCCCCAGTCGGCGGCGAAGTTCGATCCGACGACCTCGCCCTCGACGGCCGCCGCGAAGGCCGCGTGCGGATCGGCCGCCCAGCGGGTGCGGACGTAGTCGGCGGTCCCGAAGAACGTCTCCGGCTCAGGGGCCCCGAGGAAGGTCCCGAAGGCGACCCTGACGATCTCGTCGGCCCGATCCAGGTCCGGCTCGACCAGCGGGCGGACCGACACCGAGGCGGCGACACTCGTTCGCTTCGCTGCGGGCATGATCGCTCTCCTTTCCGCCCCCGGTTCCATCGCACCACGGACGAGCGGGCGAAGCGACAGATCCGCGCTACCTCGAAGAAAGCTCACCACGATGCGACTGGTGCACCATCCCCCTGAACGAGCACAGCGGCCACGTCGACTGTCCGGGGCACGCGTACGTCCCGCTGCACCCCACCAACCTCAGCCACACTGCCGACACCGCCGACCAAAGCAAGCCTCAACTGCGGACCCGCGACAACGACACAGGAGCCGTCAGCTCAGGACTGGAATCTTCCGTCAACAGGTGCTCGGCTGACCTGTGGCGGGTCGGGCAGCACTGGGAGATCGGATAGGGAACTGACTGCGAGGCTCTCACTCTTTCCGGTCACGATGTCGCAAATATGTTCCCATTGCGCCAAGTGAGGTCTGGGAGCATCCTGGAAGGCTTTGTTGTGCGTCAGAGACGCAAGCAGAGTTAGCTGAACTTTTGATCGGCAAGCGAATCCAGAAACGCTGATAATCTGATCGAGTACTTGCTACTAGCATTTCGATCAACACCTAGTGCCTGCACGAAAAGGCGGGCATTACAGGTGCACGCACGAGGAGGGGAACAAATGAGCGATCCAGAGATCGGTGCAATGTCCGCGATTGCTGGTGCCCTTCACGATCTCGAAGAGGGCGCCCAGGGGAGAGTGCTGCGCTGGGCTGCTGAGCGCTATGGCGTAACGCTTAGTAGCCCAGCAACCAGAAACGGACTCAAGGGCGCAAGCGAACCAGAAGAGGAGGTCGACCGGGCCAGCGACGAAGAGACCACTGCCGAAGCCCCCAAATTCGAGCACTTCGCCGAGTTGTTCCACGCCGCAGCTCCCAAAACCGATGTCGACAGGGCTCTGGTAGCGGGGTACTGGTTCCAGGCGATCCTGGGGAATGCCTATTTCCAGTCAGCCGCCTTGAATAAAGAGTTGAAAAACCTCGGGCACGGCCTAAAGAACGTCACGGAGTCCCTCAAGTACAATCAAGAGAAGAAGCCTGCGCGAGTCATTCAACTACGAAAGATGGGGAATTCTCGCCAGGGCCGCAAACAGTACAAACTGACGCACGAAGGGTTGGTTTACGTCCAGAGACTGATCGGAACTGAGTCTTAACATGACACCCGGCGAAGCCCTTGCAGCTCTACCCGACGGACTGCGGGACGACATCATTAACGCCTTCAACCGAATTGTGAGCAACTATCGAGAGCGCCGATGGGAGCCTGCTGAGTTGAATGGCGGAAAACTCTGCGAGGGAATTTATACCGCCATCGCGGGGTACGTTGACGGTCAGTATGCAAATCGCTCATCGAAACCGCGTGACATGGTCCGCGCTTGTCGAGAACTTGAGCAGAAGCCCTCCTCTGTACCACGGGCAGTCAAGGTGCAGATTCCCCGTATGCTACTGGCACTCTATGAGATTCGAAATAATCGCGGTGTCGGCCACGCCGGTGGAGACATCGACCCAAATCCCATGGATGCGACAGCAGTCCTTTATATGAGCAAGTGGCTCATGGCTGAACTCGTAAGAGTTTTCCACGATCTCACTGTTGAACAGGCATCCTCACTGGTCGAAAATCTGATAGAGCGCGAGGTTCCCCAAGTTTGGGCCGAGGGAAACAGGAAAAGGATCCTAATCCCTGGGCTGACTTGGAAGGAGAAAATGCTCCTTCTGCTTCTAAGTGAGAATGGCCCGGTACGAGAGAATGATCTCTTCAAATGGCTGGAGCACCCCAACGTGGCACGCTTCAGGAGGGACGTTCTCCTCCCCGCCCACAAGGAAAGCCTGATTGATTACGAGAAGGATGAGCTTACAATTCGCCTACTACCTCCAGGCGTGCTTAAAGCAGAGGATCTAGTCAGACCCACATAACGCAATAGGCGCGTACGGGAAAGCTCGGGCGGAACCGCTGCTGGCTGAAAGTGCTCTGGAGCGGTGATCACGGCCCCGTAAGCGCGCGGCGCGTCGGGCAGTCCGTGAAGTCTGCCCGATTAAGGCACGGCATCGGGGTCGTGCTTCGAGGCTCGTGCCGAAGTGGCTGCCTGACACCGCGGAACCGACCGCCCCAGCTACGACGTACTCCTGCTCCAGCCCCGAGGTCAGGCGGCTGATTGCTGCGTGCGCGACACGGGGGTGCCGGCCGGGCTGGAGCGGGGCTGAGACAGGAGCGCAGGCCCGGCCGGGGGCCGCGCGCGGTGGGCGGAACGAGCTGCCCTGCGTCGGTAGAGGACGCAGTGACTAGCCGTCGGCTGGAGCAGTCCCCGGGCCCGCGTCGAAGTCGTACTCCAGGATGTACGAGGAGGCGTCCAGGGTCATCTCGTTGATCTCGACGGGGCGGCCCTCGGCCGTGTACGCGGTGCGGCAGATGAGGATGACCGGGGTGCCCGCCGACATGCTCAGGCGCGTCGCCTCGTCCTTCGACGGCATGCGTGAACGGATCTCTTCGCGGAAGTGCACCGGCGCGTGACCGAGTTCGGCGAGCCTGGCGTAGGTGCCGCCCGGTCCGGTGTCTTCCCTGGTGACGGCGGACCCCGCGACCAGCGACATGGGGAGATGGCTCGTCGCGAGCAGGACCGGCTTGCCGTCGAGGACGAAACGCCGGCGCCTCACGCACACCGTCTCGCCATCGGCCAGGTCCAGGACGGCGCCGATGTGTTCGGGGGCTGACTCCTCGGAGACGGTGATCCCGTCGACCTCGAGGTCCCTGTTCTCGATGTCCGCCGACCAGATGGAGCGGCCGTCGCCCCACTGGTCGCGGCTCAGCCGGTGGATGCCTCGGCGTCGAAGCGGGCGGAAGGCCCGGACGAAGACGCCGGCGCCCTTGCGGGCTTCGGCGACGCCTTCCTCCCGTAGGACGCTCAGCGCCTGCCGGGCCGTCATGCGGGCCACGCCGTACGTGGTCATGAGCTCGTTCTCCCCCGGCAGGCGATCACCGGGACCGTACTCGCCCGCCTCGATGGCCTCACGCAGGGAGTCCGCGATCCGCTGGTACGTGGGCCTACGGTCATCGGGAGTGGCCATTCCGGAACCCTTCTCGCTTTTCCAGACACCTTAGGCCGTAGGCCGGGGCGGGCTCGCTGTACGTGATCGAGCGGAAGGAACGACGGACCGGGACCGTCACGGTGACCGTCAGCCCTGCGGCGGGGAGCCTGCGCACCCCGCGGAAGGTTTCGCCGTCGGGTGGCGCAGCGCGCGGCGGTCCACCCGCGGAGCGAGGGGTCAGCGGTCCCGTTCGAAGCGTTCGCGGTGGGTCACGACGTCGCGGGCGACGTCGTGGGCGGTGCGGCCGTGGGCGAAGGCGTGGGCGCGCAGACGGGCCAGGGCCTCGTCGGCGCCGACGCCGAGCTGGGCCATGATCATGCCGACGGCCTGGAAGACCTCGTCGTGCTCGGCGGCCAGGCCGCTCAGCCAGGGCGCGCCGCCCTGGACGTCGTACTCCTCGCCGTGCGGCAGCGCCATCAGGGCCACCGTCATCACGCCGGCGATCAGTCGCGCGGTGTGCAGTTCGGGGCCGGTGAGGGCGCCGGGGGTGTCCCGGTAGAGGTCGAGGGTGCCCACGCACACCGAGTCGTTGCCGAGCGGCAGCGCGTAGACCGCGCGCACCCCGATGGCCGTGGCCTCCTGGGCGTAGACCGGCCAGCGGCGGGCGTCCGGGCCGGTCGTCAGGTCGCGGGCGAACACGGGCCGGCCGGTCTCGGTGGCCTCCACGCACGGGCCCTCGCCGAGGGTGGCCTGGATGTCGGACAGGTAGGCGGCCAGGTCACCGCTGGCGCACAACTGGACGGGGACGCCCTCGCTGCGCAGCGAGGCGCTCGCGCCGGTCACCGGCAGCAGCCGTACCGCCACCTCGCACAGGCGCCCCGGCACCTCGCCGGGCCCGGCGTTCCCCATGCCCTCGGCGATCGTCTCGGCGGCGCGGCTGCGGTCCGCCGGGTCCGGGCAGAAACCGGCTCCGGGTCCGGACGACCGGGGACCGTCACCGCCCAGCCCCTCGTGACGGTCGTCGTCGTCCCTGGGCCGCACGCCCACCGCCTCCTTCGATCACCGCGGCCGCAACGTCGACGGGTTGTCCGGGCAGGCACCTGGCCGCCGACGGCGCCACCTGCCCGGTGACGAGCCCCGACTACCCGGGGCCACCGGGGCGAAACCCGCGCGTCCGGGTGCGCCGGGATGCATCGGGAGCGGGCGGGGTCGGCCCGTCGCGGCGCACACCGCCCACCTGTTCGATTGCCGTCCGCCCGTCCACGCGGGTTCATCCCCACGGGGGCGCCGGCGGCCTTCCGCCGCCTTGCCCCCGGAGCCCCGTCGGCCCTAAGTTGAACGGTGAATCAGCATGCTCGGCACACACCCGCCGAGCCTGATCCCCCACCCCCCTCGCCGCTCGCCGCCGATCGCCGCCGAACGGCATCCTGACCCCTGTTGCGAGGTCGCCGTGCTCGTCCGCACCCCTTCCGCCGAGCGGTACGTCAGAGGCTTCGCCGCCGCGGCGGTGGCCACGGCCGCCCTGGTCCTGGCCGCCAACGCGGGCCCCGTCCAGCCGGCCGGTTCCGCCCCCGCCGACCCGCGCACCGCGCACCGGCCCGGCGCCGCCGTGACCGAGGCCGAGGCCCAGCGGCCGTGACGGCCCGTCAGCCGGGCAGCGCCCTGCGCAGGTCCGCGTCGAGCGCCCGGGCCAGATCCTGGTCGCTCGGCGGGCGGGAGCCGAACAGGGCACCGAGCCGGGCCGTGAACGTTTGGGTGAAGGCGCCGTACAGCGGTGTGCGCGGGCGGTGCACCGCCTCGCGGAGGGCCGGCAGCAGGATGCGGCGGGCGTACGCGGGGCGCCCGGTGGCGTCCCGGGGCATGCGGTCGGCGCTCTCGCCGGTGGGCGAGGCCGACGGCCCGCGCGGCGCGGCCACCGCGCAGCGGACCCCGTCGTCCGTGTAGGCGGAGGCGCGGGTGGCGGCGAAGCCCGCGTCCAGCAGGCACCGCTCGCTCTCCCGGCCGGTGAGGAACGCGATCAGCTCGGCCGCCTTGTCCGCCCGCCGGGAGGCGGCGGTCACGGCCAGGTTCTGCCCGCCCAGCACCGCCCGGCCGGGCAGCGGGGCCACGGCGAGCTGCTCCTCGGTGAAGGACTGGTACAGCGTCCGGTACATGTACGGCCAGTGCCGCAGGAACGCCGTGCGCCCGTCGGCGAAGTCACCGGCCGAGGCCGCCTCGTCGGACCGGAAGGCGCCGGGCAGGATGTACGACGCCTCGCTGCGCCTGCGCAGTTCGGCGATGCCCCGGGCCAGTTCCTCGACGGTGGCGCGGTAGCGGCCCTCGCCGTCGGTGAGCGCCAGGTCCGGTACGGCCGAGGCGAACGCCTCCAGCGCGTTGACCGTACGGCCCTCGTAGGCGGCGAGCTGGGTGGTCCAGCCCTGGTCGTAGGCGCCCGGGTCCCGGTCGTCCAGGGCGATGATCAGGGACCGCAGCCGGTCCCAGTCCAGGCCGGAGGCCAGGTCGGTGTGCTGGACGCCCGCCTGCTCCAGGTAGTCGCGCCGGTAGTAGAGCAGGCCGACGTCGCTGTTGAAGGGGACCGCGTACACCCGGCCGTCCCACCGGGCGGTGCTCGCCACCGAGGGGATGACGTCACCGTCGACCATCCGCTCGGGCAGCGGCCGGATCAGGCGCGCGGCGGCGAACTCCGGCACCCAGGTCACGTCCAGGTTGACCACGTCGTACCCGGCGCTGCCGGACTGGAGGGCGCCGAGCAGTTGGCTGCGCTGCTCGTCGGCGCTGCCGGGCAGCTCCACCAGGCGGGCGCGGTACCCGGTGCCCTGCCGCTCCTGCCGGGTGTTCCAGGCGTCGATGAGCCGCCGGCGGACGCCGTTCTCGCCGGTGACGTCCCGGCCGCTGGCGACCACGATGTCCCCGGGCCCCTCCGCGGTGGGCGGTGCCTGCGCCCCGCCGCGCCCCGAATCGTCCCCGCCGCCGGTGCAGGCGGCCAGTCCCAGGAGGGCGGCGAGCAGCGCGGCGAGCAGCCGCGGCACCGCCGCCCGGCCCGCCGGTCTGCGGGTCATGCGTCCTCCCCCGTTCCCGTGCGCGCGACCTCGTCGTGCAGGGCGGTGCCGAGGTCGTCGCCGGCGTCCAGGCAGCGGCCGCCGCCGGCCTCGGAGATCTCGGCGTCCGGCTTGCCCCGGTCGCAGCTGCCACCCTCCAGCGACACCATCGCCACCGGCACCCGCGCCGCGCGCGAGAGGCCGCGGATGTCGTCGAGGTTGTCGCCGGTGAGCCGGCCCGCGTCCTCGTCGTCGGTGATGTACACGATCAGGTGGGGGCGCTGGTCCGCGCCGCCGCGCCGCTGCATCTCGTCGAGCGCGGCGCGCAGCGCCCCGTACGGGTCGGCCTCGGCGTCCCGGACCCGGGCCAGGCGGTCGATGTCGCGTTCGGCCTCGCGGCGGGAGTGCGCGGCGAGCGGCAGCAGCGTCTCGTAGGTGTCCTCGCCCGTGCCGTGCACCGCCCACACGCCGTACTCGTCCCGGGGGCCGAGCCCGCCCAGGGACTGTTTCAGCAGGCCGGGGCCGCCGCTGGGGCCCTCCCACACGTCGCCCATGGAGCCGGAGCTGTCCAGCAGGAACAGCACCCGGCCGGGTCCGTGGGCGCCCCGGTACCCCGCCAGCGCCGCCTCCATCGCGTCCCGTCCGGCGGGCTCGGTGAGCGGGGACGGGTCGTGCAGCACCCCGTCGGCCACGTCCTCCTCGTCCAGCAGGGGCCGGTCACCGGAGGCCGCGCGGAACCCGTCGCGGCCGAACACCTCCCGGCCCCCGTCCCCGAGCAGCCAGGACCGGAAGCCGTCGGCCGCCTCGTCGCGGTCGGCCTCGTCGCGGTCGGCGCCCTCCCAGCGGACCCGGACGAAGGTGGGTTCCAGGCCGGGGACGTCGACGGGGTACTGGGCGATGCGCGGGGTGCGCCGGGCGCTGTCGCAGCCGACGCCGCTCTTCATCAGGAACTCGGGGACGAGGGCCGCGGTGCGGTCGTCCACGGCGTCGTCGTCGGGCAGGGCGCACAGCAGGTCGGCGGAGGTGGGGGAG